>CAXUFS010000008.1:0-25953 GCA_964250315.1 uncultured Kineosporia sp.
TACGCCTACGCCCGTTCGGACAAGAAGGACGCCCCGCGGATCGCCATCGGCGCCCCGCTCGGCGGGGGTCTGATGGCCCCCCCCCGCCCGCGGCGGGGGCCCGGGGCGGCGGGGTGGCGGCGCGGCCCGCAGCCGGGCAGGCCGCCCTTGGCGTGGACATCTCTGAAACCGCGGTCCGGCACACAGCCGGGCGGGGAGCCAGTGTCCTGCACCGGTCGGTGCACGACCGGCTGCCGGCCGAAGGCCGCTGGGGGACTGTGCTGCTGGCCGACGGCAACATCGGCATAACCGGTGATCCCGACGGGCTGCTGCGGCGCTGCGCCGATCTGCTCCGCCCCCAGGGCCTGCTACTGGTCGAGGCCGATCCGGACCACAGCCTGGACACCCGGGAGAACATCCGGCTGATCTCCGGTCAGCGCCACTCCGGGCCGATGCCCTGGGCCCGGCTGGGCGGCGGTGCGGTGGCCGCGGCCGGGCGGCGCAGCGGGTTCCGGGTGGTCGATCAATGGCGATCGGACGGAAGGGTCTTTGTCGCGCTCAGGTCACCCGAACGGCCGGAGGTGGTGCTGCCCGAACCATCGGCACCGGCGGCCCGCCAGCCGGTCAGGGCAGGTTTCTGATCGTGACAAGAACCATCACCGCGACCGAGCGCCGCGGCAGTGATCGCCTGGTGCTGGCGGCTGGGCTGATCCTCGGGCTCGCGTTGCTGTTCGCCTCGCCGGTGGGTGACTTCGGGCCGTTCCATCAGCTCTGGCACGGCCGGCACGTGCTGGTGCAGGCGTTCATCTGGGCGGCCTTCGCGCTCGCGGTGGTACTGGTGTTCCGGGCCCGGCGGCGGGCGCCGATCCGGGCCGGGCTGGTGGTGCTGGTCGCGGCCTGCTGCCAGATTCCGGGGCTGCTCTGCGCGCCGCAGGCCAGCGGCGACGCCTATCGCTACGTCTGGGACGGCCGGGTCCAGCTGTCCGGAGTGTCGCCGTATCGCTACGTGCCGTTCGACGATCACCTGGCGCCTCTGCGGGACCCAGTGCTTTTTCCAGGGTTGTCGCCGCGCCAGCTCAGTGGAGTCACCACCCCCACCCAGCTTCCGCACGGACGGGCCAAGGTCACCGAGCTGGCCCAGAACGATCCGCGCACCCGGATCAACCGGCCCCGGGTGCCGACCATCTACCCGCCGGTGGCGCAGATCTGGTTCGCCGCGATCGCCGCCGTTACCCCCTGGTCGTGGGGAACAGCTGGCCTGCAGTGGGCCTCCGCGCTGCTGGCGGTGGGGTTGACGGCGCTGCTGGCGGGTGTGCTGCGGCGTCGCACTGGCGACAGCCTGGCCGCCATCTACTGGGGCTGGTGCCCGCTGGTCGTGCTGGAGACCGGCAACAACGCGCACGTCGATGTGCTGGCCGCCGCCCTGGTGCTGGGTGCGGTGCTGGTGCTGGCTCAGTCTGGACGCCGGTCCCGGATCGGTGGCGGCGCGCTGCTCGGCCTGGCGATCGCCGCCAAGATCATGCCGCTGGTGCTGCTACCCGCTCTCACCGTGCTCCGCCGCGGCCGGGCCGGCTGGCGCGGGCTGACGGTGCCCCTGGCCGCCGGTGCCGTCGTCCTGCTCAGCTATCTGCCCTACCTGCTCACGGCCGGCTCGCTGGTTCTCGGTTATCTGCCCGGATACCTTGCCGAAGAAGGCTTTTCGGATGGCAATCAGCGCTATGCCTTGCTCGGCCTGGTGCTGCCGGACCATCTGCGGCAGCCGGTGGCGGCGCTGCTGCTGCTGACGCTGGCCGTGCTGGCGCTGTGGCGGGCCGGCGCTGGTCGCCCGGAACACGTCTGTCTGTGGATGTTCGGCGGGGCGCTGCTGATCTCCACCCCCGCCTATCCGTGGTACTGCCTGCCGGTGCTGGCGCTGGCCGCGCTGGCCAACCGGCCGGAATGGCTCGGCCTGGCCATCGCGCTGGAATGGTCCTACCTGCACATCCACACCTCGGCCCCGCTGCCGGTCGGCTGGGGTTACGCGCTGGCGCTGGCGGCCGTGCTGGCCGCCGCCGCCGTCCGGGCCCGTCGCGCCTCGCTGCCAATTCCAGCCGAGCCCCCGAAACCGGCACTTCCAGCTGGAGTTTCGGGGGGCAGCGACTGATCGGGGGCGTTCAGGCGCCGGGAGTGCTCGCCTGACCCCAGCCGACCGGCCTGGTAGTCCTCGAAGGCCTGCATCAGCTCGGCCTTGCTGTTCATCACGAAGGGGCCGTAGGCCGCCACCGGCTCGCGGATCGGCTGGCCGCCCAGGATGAACACGTCGAACGCGCCGTAGCGGGACTCCTGTCCGGCGTCCGCGCTGACAGTGATGCTGTCCCCGGCGCCGAACACGGCCAGCTGGCCCCATTCCAGTGGCCGCTGCTGCGGACCGGCCGTTCCCTTGCCGCCTAGCGCGTAGACCAGCGCGTTGAAGTCCGGTCGCCACGGCAGGGTGAGGCGTGCCCCCGGCGTGAGGGTGGCGTGCACCAGTGTGATCGGAGTGTAGGTGTTGCCCGGGCCGGCCTGCCCGGCCACCTCACCGGCGATCACCCGGACCAGGGCGCCGCCGTCCGGCGAACTGAGCAGAGCCACCTTTCCTGAGGTGATGTCCTGATAACGCGGTGAGGCCATCTTCTTGCTCCGGGGCAGGTTCACCCACAGCTGCAGGCCGTGGAACAGCCCGCCGCTGACCACCAGGTGCTCGGGCGGGGTCTCGATGTGCAGGATTCCGGCCCCGGCCGTCATCCACTGGGTGTCGCCGTTGCTGATCAGGCCGCCGCCGCCGTTGGAGTCGGAGTGCTTCATCTCGCCGTCGATCATGTAGGTGACGGTCTCGAAGCCCCGGTGCGGGTGCCACGGGGTGCCCTTGGGCTCACCGGGGCCGTAGTCCACCTCGCCCATCTGGTCCATGTGGATGAACGGGTCGAGTGCGCGCAGATCGATTCCGGTGAAGGCGCGGCGAACCGGGAAACCCTCACCCTCGAAGCCGCGGGCCGCGGTGGTCACACTCAGCACCGGGCGGGCCTGGCTGGTGGCAGAGTCGATGGCAGGGACCCGCGGCAGGGTCAGCGGGTTCTCCACAGTCAGGGCGGGCATCGCGGGCCTCCAGAGGATTCAGGACCATTGGTCGGCAAGATCAGTGCTCTCGTCAAGGTCGTTGCGCTGGCAACTATTCCCGTTAGGGTGGACAGCGTGCCGGACCTTCCTTGGCTGGACGCCGAAGAGCAGGCAGCCTGGCGGGCTTACCTCGACGGCACCCGGATGCTGCTCAACGAGCTGGAACGCCGGCTCGAGGCGGACGCTGGGATCTCCATGACCGACTACGAACTGCTGGTCCGGTTGTCCGAGGCGCCGGATCAGCGTCTGCGGATGCGTGACCTGGCCGATGCCACGCTTTCCACCCGCAGCGGGGTGACCCGGGCCGTGACCCGGGCGGAGAAGGCCGGCTGGGTGCGGCGGGTGGAGTGCGAGGACGACCGTCGCGGCATGAACGCGGAACTGACCCACGCCGGGCTGGCCAAGCTGGTGGCCAGCGCGCCGGGCCACGTTCAAGCGGTGCGGCAGAACCTGATCGACCGGGTGGACGCCGATCAGCTCTCGCAGTTGCGCCGGATCGGGGAAGCCATCCAGGCCGCCCTGGCGCCTGGCTGAGCTTCCCTTCCGGCCAGCGCGACACCGAGCTGATGAGACTCCGCGAGGACCGCCCTATATGGCTCAAGCCTTGCTCGCGAGTGTCGCAGCGGGCGTGGCTATAGGGTCAAGTAGGCCGAATGGGTGGCCGAAGAGATGGCCATGAAACCGTCAGACGAACTGGTGACCTGGCTGCTCGGCATCGCCGAGGGGGTCGCCGCTTATGGCGATCACGTAGACACCTTGGCTGGGGAGCGGCTGGCTCAGGCCGCCCGGGAGGCGGTCGACCTGTTCTGGGAACAGGCCGGAGACTACCCAGCCGCCGCGCGGCAGCATCGGGACGAGATCTTCGGGTTGCTGCTCAACACTCAGCCGCACGGTGCCCTGCACTGAACTGTGCTTGGGTCAGCCCTGAGTTAGCGCCGACCCGGTTCAGTCAGTCCTCGACCTTGACCCCACGCCAGAACGCGATCCGATCGCGGATCTCCTCGGCGGCCGGCTTCGGTTCGGGGTAGAACCAGGCGGCGTCCTGGTTCTCCTGGCCGTCCACCACCACCGTGTAGTACGACGCCGTGCCCTTCCACGGGCAGACCGAATGGGTACTGCTGGGTTGCAGAGAATCAGGCTTCACCGAGTCGAGTGGAAAATAGTGGTTCCCCTCGACCACGACGGTGTCGCTGGAATCTGCGATGACCGAGCCGTTCCAGATCGCGCGCATTGCACTCCTCACAACGGTTGAGCCTTCATCCTCACCCGGCCCCGGCTCGATCGCACGTCGGGGTTCAGCGGTCTGCCATGCTGCGCTGGGCGACCGCCGGGGGTCCGGAGACTGAGCAGTGGTATGGCTGACCCGGTCTGGAGGCCGAGGCCCCGGCCATCTCCGGCCCGTTCCCGATCGCCGGTGGCGGGTGTTCGGTCGCCGCGGTCACGTGTTCCTGATCGCTGATGCCGAACCAGGAGATGGCCGAGCTGAGCAGCACCAGCCCGATGCAGCACCAGATTGCGATATGGAAACCGTGCGCCATCAGCACCGGATTCTTGTACGCGGCGCCGGTCAGGCCGGTGATCGCGGGGAGCACGGCCACGGCCAGCAGTTGCGCCGTCCGGGCCACCGCGTTGTTCACGCCAGACGCGACTCCGGCGTGCCGGGTCGCTGCCGCGGCCAGCACAGCTGAGGTGAGCGGAGCCACGAAGATGGCCAGGCCGAACCCGAAGACGATCACGCTGGGCAGCACATCGGTCAGGTAGGCGCTGCCCGGGCCGATCCGCAGCATCAGCAGCAGCGCCAACGACACCACCAGCGGCCCCAGCGTCATCGGCCGCCGAGGACCGATCCGGGAGGCCAGATCTCCGGCCCGGGACGAGAGCGTCAGCATGATCACGGTGATCGGCAACAAGGCCGACCCGGCCGCCAGCGGCGACATCCCGACCGAGATCTGCAGCACCAGAGCCAACATGAAGATCTCCCCGCCGATGGCTGCATAGAGCCCGAACGTGACCAGGTTCGCGGCCGTGAACTGGCGGGAGCGGAAGATGTCGAGCGGGATCAGCGGATGCGAGCTGCGATTCTCGATCAGCAGGAAGGCGCCCATCCCGGCAACACCCGCCGCTGCCGCGCCCAGCACCAGTGGTGAGTCTGCGCCACGGCTGGAGACCTCGGTCAGGGCGTAGGTGATCCCGGCCAGCCCCACCACTGCGGCCGCCGCGCCAGTCACATCGAGGTGCCGGGGCGCCTGGTCGTTCAGGGTCTCCGGGACGTGCCGGACGGCGAGGACGGCGACGAACACGCACAGCGGGATGTTGATCAGGAACACCAGCCGCCAGCTGACGTCGAGCAGCAGACCAGCCACCAGAGGTCCGGCGGCGCTGGCCAATCCGCCCAGCCCGGACCATGCACCGATGGCCCGGCCGCGATCCGCCGGGGCGAAGGTGGCTGAGATCATCGCCAGTGAGCCGGGGGTGAGCAGCGCACCGCCGATGCCCTGCAGGGCCCGGGACATGATCAGAACGGTCAGGTTGGGGGCGATCCCGCAGAGCAGGGACGCCAGCCCGAACCAGACCACCCCGATGGTGAAGATGCGCCGGCGGCCGTAGCGATCGCCCAGCGCTCCGCCGAGCAGGATGAGCGCGGCCAGGGTCAGCGAATAGCCGTTGACGGTCCAGGTCAGGCCGGCCACATCGGCGTTCAGATCCCTGCCTATGGTGGGCAGCGCGACGTTCACCACGGTGGCGTCTAGGCTGACCACGCCACTGCCGAGCACCGCCGCGGTGAGCACCCATCGCCCGGCAGCCGTGTTCAGCCGCAGTCCTGCATCCGCCATAGGCCGATTGTGAACCCTGGTCCAGCCAGCTCCATGGCGCGGGTCCGGTGTGGCGCGGTTGTGGCGCGGTTGTGGCGGTTGTGGCGCGGTCGTAGCGCGGTCAAAGTGCCCGCACTCAAGAGGTGGGGCGGGTCAGGCCACCTGGAACGACCGCTTGGACAGGCCCATCCAGAATCCGTCCACCTTCTGGTCGGACGGAGCCTCCGGATCCGCCGCCGCGCCCAAGGTCACGAACAGCGGCGCGAAGTGCTCGATGGTCGGATGCGCGTAGGGCATGCCTGGCGCCGACTGAAAGTTGGCCAGCGCGTCCACGTCACCCCGGGCCAAGGCTTCCTGCGCCCAGAGATCGAACTCGGCCGACCACCCCGGCGCCTGGGCGTCGAGACGGAAGTCGCGCAGGAAGGGCAGGCCGTGGGTCATGAACCCGGAGCCGATCACCAGCACCCCCTCCTGCCGCAGCGGACGCAACAGCCGGCCGATGTCCATCAGGCGGGCCGGATCGAAGGAGGGCAGCGACAACTGCAGCACCGGGATTCCGGCCTCCGGATACATGATCTTCAGGGGCACCCAGGCGCCGTGGTCCAGGCCTCGTCGGGGATGCACATGAACCGGCTCCGTGTCCGGCATCACGGCCGCCACCCGGTGGGCCAGCGCGCTGGCATCGGGGGACGGATAGGTCATCCGGTAGTACTTCGGGTCGAAGCCACCGAAGTCGTAGACCAGTGGCGTCGCGGCACCGGTCGCGCTGAGCGCCAGCGGCGCCGACTCCCAGTGTGCGGACACGATCAGGATCGCCTGCGGCCTGGGCAGGCTGGCGGCCCACTGCTCGAGCTGGCCCGTCCAGATCGCATCGTCCAGAAGCGGCGGCGCACCGTGACCGATATACAGAGCGGGCAACTCCAGCTGTTCTGGTTTCGCCGCAGAAGCCGTCGCGGTGCTGGGCTGCGCCATGAGTTCTCCTTGTGGTGCTGCGGACGGGCTCATGGTCCGGCAACAATGGTTGAAGCGTCAATCTTCCCTGGGACTCACGGATCCTGAACCGGCGATCGCTTCGGCCTCGATCTCGATCTTCCAGCGCGGATCGAGCAGCCCGGCCACGATCACCATCGTCGAGACCGGCCGGATGTGGCCGAACACCGCCCCGTGGGCGCGTCCGGCGGCGTCCACCACCGTCTCGTCGGTCACGTACATCCTGGTCCGGACCACGTCCTGAACGGACGAGCCGAGCTCCGACAGGGCCCTGGCGATGATCTCGAGGCAGCGCCGGGCCTGCGCGCCCGGATCCGGATCGACGGTGCCATCCGGCCAGATCGGCGCCGTCCCGGCCACCTGGATGACTGATCCGGCCCGGACCGCCCGGCAGTAGCCGTACACGCCTTCCAGCGGGGCTCCGGACGAGATCGAGCGGCGCTGCCACTGTTCATCCAGCTGTGACGCTCCATTCACAGTGTTGTCCTCATCGGCCGGGCCAGGAGTCATACGCTCCTCGCGTGGAGAGCGCGACATGAGCCACGCGCCCACTCTCACTCTGCAACAGCGGCTGGCCGGGGGGCCACCGGTCCGGCATGGCCACTCGGCCGGATACCGCCGTCTGGTGCTGACCGGCGGTGAGCCGCACCTGGTCCGTCCTGATCTGGCCGGCCAGTCCGTTGCTGCTGCGCTGAGGTCGAGCCAGGGGCAGCGACCGGACCGGCGGGGCCTGCTGGCCCTCGCCCATCTCACGGATCTGCAGCTGGCGGACGTGCAGTCACCGACTCGCTTCGAGTTCTTCCACCACCGGATGAATGATCCGCGCTTCGCCAAGCTGGTGCCCGTGCATCGGCCGCAGGAAGCGCTGACCGCGCATTCGGCCCGGGCGATGATCGACACTCTGAACCGGTTGCACGAGCATTCGGGTACGCCATTGACCGGAAGCGGGCTGAGCCTGGCGGTCACGACTGGGGATGCGATCGACAACGCCCAGTGGAACGAGTTGCGGGCCTTCCTCGCCCTGATGGACGGCGGACTGGTGCGGATGAAGCGACCCGGCACCGGTTACCGCGGCGTGCAGTCGCTGGACTGGCCGGACGACATCTTCTGGCGCCCGGACGGCGACGGCCTGGCCGGCCCCGACCTGTTCCGGGCCGGCTACGCCTTTGGCCACCGGCCCGGCCTGATCGAAGCGGCCCTGGCCGACTTCCGGACCGGCGGGCTGCGGCTGCCCTGGCTGGCCTGTTACGGCAATCACGAGGCGCTGATCCAGGGTGTCGCAGTTGTGACCCCGGAGCTGGCCGAGGTGATGGTCGGTGATCGGAAGCCGACCCGGATGCCCGCCGGCCTGGATCTGGAGGACGCGCTGGAGGTGTTCACCGCCCGGGCCCACACCCTGATCGGCACGGATCTGCACCACGTCGATGCCGATCCCGACCGGCGCCCGATCAGCCGGTCCCAGTTCGTCGAGGCCCATTTCAGCAGTGGAGCCCAGCCGGACGGGCACGGCTTCAGCTCCCGGAACCGGCTGGATGGGACGGCCTACTACTGTCACGACGTCGACGCCGAGCGTGGGTCCGGGGTCCGGCTGATCGCGCTGGACACCACCTGCCTGACCGGATCCGCCGACGGCTGCGTCGATCCCGGGCAGTACGGCTGGCTGGAGCGGGCCCTGGCCGAGGTGCACTCCGCCTATACGGGTGCGGATGGCTCCCCGGTGCGGACCGGTAATCCCGACCGGCTGGTGATCCTGTTCTCCCACCACGGCCTGGACACGCTGACCAGCACCAGAACCGGCCTGACCGTGGACGGCGCCCCTGCGCTCGGCGGCCCCGCCCTGCTGGCCCTGCTGCACCGCTTTCCGAACGTGGTGCTCTGGCTCAACGGCCACACCCACACCAACGGTGTCCGCGCCCGGCCCAACCCCCATCAGCCCGGCCGCGGCTTCTGGGAGGTCACGACCTGCGCCATCGTCGACTGGCCGTGCCAGTCCCGGATCGTCGAGCTGATCGACGAGGGCGAGGGAGTGCTGTCGATCGCCTGCACGATGATCGACCACGAGGGAGCCGTGGTGCCGGACGAGGGCAAGCGGCTGGGCCCGCGCCAGCTGGCTGGACTGCATCGGGAGATCGCGGGCAACGTGCCGTGGGCCGGATTTGACTCCCATCACGCTGGAACCCCGTCCGACCGCAACGTGATCCTGCCGTTGCGGGCGCCGTTTTCGTTGCGATAGCCCGCGAATCCTTCCGTTTCGCACGGATCCCGCTGCTGGCGGTCCTTTGAGCCACGCACCCGCCTGGCGCGACCGGCAGCCGGCGCTCAGGGCGTGTGAATGGCCGATCGAAATCCTCAAGACGACCGCAAGGCGAACGATGAGGTAATCAGTTTCTGGTGACGGAGGGTGCAATGGAAACCACGACCATGCAGGAGCCCGGGGCGATCGGGAGCACGACGGCGCAACAGCGCAGGTGGATGGGCGTCGGAAGGTCCGCGGACGCTGATTCCCGGCAGGCCGCGGTCGAGGCGGCCCAGGCTGCCCTGATCGGACCCGAACCGAAGCTTCTGATGGTGTTCTCGGGGATCGACCATGACCCCAAAGTGCTGGTTGAGGCGTTTCGGGAGCTGTCCCCCGGTATCCCGCTGATCGGCTGCACGACCCACGGCGAGATCGGTCCAGGCGGACCTACCGACGGCTCGGTCACCGTGGCCGCGATCGGGGGTGCCGGGCTCAGCGTGCGGACCAGGACCGCAGAGAACGTGAATGGAAGGCAGCGGGAAGCCGGCGCCGACGTCGCAGCCAGCGCTGCTGACCTGGCCGCCTACCCGCACCGTGTGCTGCTCCTGCTCACCGACGGGCGGATCCGCGACCAGGAATCCATCCTGCGCGGCGCCTACAGCGTCCTCGGCGCGGCGGTGCCACTCTTCGGTGGCGCGTCCGCGGATGGCTGGCGGATGACCGGTGGCTACCTGTTCAGCAGCGACGGTGTCTTCACCGACGCCGTGCTGGGCGTGACCATCGGGTCGGAAGCGCCGCTGTCCGTCGCGGTCCGGCACGGCTGGGACCGGGTCGGGGAGCCGATGGTCGTGACCAGCGCCGGCAACGGCCGGGTCTACACCCTCGATGATCGCCCAGCCCTGGACGTCTATCTGGACCGGCTCGGGGCGCCCCCAGAGGCGTACGTCGATGAGGAGGCGTTCCAGCAGTTCGCCCTCCCGCGCCCGCTCGGCGTGCAGCGCCGTAGCGGTCTTGAGGCGCGCAATCTGAGCACCGAGGTCGACATCGAAGGCCGCTCCATAGGTGGTGGCAACGCGATCGACCATGGCGGGCTGACCTGGGCGATGGCCGGTTCCGAGGAGTCCATCCTGGTCGCCACCGACGAGGCCTGCAAGGCCGCGATCGACGGCTTGCAGGGCGCGGCGCCAGTCGGCCTGCTGACCTTCAGCTGTGCCGCGCTGCGGGCGGTCCTGGGCGACGAGGGCATCCGCCGCGAAGGTGCGCGGATCGGCGAATCGGCTGGTAGCACGCCGTTCGCCGGCTTCTACACCTACGGCGAGATCGCGCGCACGCGTGGCATCGACGGCTTCCACAACCAGACCCTTGCTGTTCTCGCCATCGGCTGACCATGCCCGACGACGCCGCATCGTTGCATGTCCAGCAGCTGCTCGAGCTGCTGGCGGCGATGACGTCATTGTCGGACGAGGAGGCGGCGGTCCGGGCCGCCGCTGAGCGGGCCGCGATGGCGCTGGAGGCGGAGGTGTGTGCCGTCGTCCTCGGCGACCAGGTCAGTGCTTCAGTGGGCTATCCGAGCGGACAGGTCCCGGCCTATGCGGATCTGGCCGCCATCGCCGACCGGAAGAGTGACCACCTCGACGTGCCCGGCCTGGGCGAATGCTCAGCCGTGGCGGCCGCCTGGGGAGGCAGCCAGCCGGGCAGCCTGGTGCTTGCCCGTTGCGGCGACGACCCCTTCTCCGCGCCCGAGCGCAGCATGGTTCGCGGCATGGCCCGGACCCTGGAGCTGACCCTGCGCATGCTGCGTACGCTGCAGGCCGAGACCGAGATGCGCGAGCGCAGCGACCGTCAGGCAGCCGAGAACGCCGAGCTGGCCGAGTCTCTGCGAGAACAGCAGCAGCTGCTGGTGCGGCTGTCGGTGATCCAGCGGGCGATCTCCCGCCGGGAGCCGCTGGAGCAGATCCTGGAGACCATCACGGCGGCCGCGCACGAGCTGCTCCGCGATGATGTCGTCGGCCTGTGGATGGTTGACCCGGACGCGCCGGACCGGGCGAAGCTGCGCTCGACGGTGGGCCTGCCCGTGACGCGGCTGCCGTCGCTGCCCCTGAACGAGGCCGGCGCCGCTGGCCAGGCGATGCTCAGCGGTGACGTCGCGGTGTTCACCGGATACGAGTCCGCCTCGCCGTCGATCAATGAACTGACCGGTGGGCGGCTGCAGGCGTCGATGGCGGCACCGGTGCACGAGAACAACCGGATCGTCGGCGGACTGCTGGTCGCGTCGTACCGGCCTGAGCGGCGGTTCAGCGCCAAGGACGAGCACACGCTGCGGACGTTCGCCCAGAACGTCAGCCTCGCCCTGACCGATGCACACACCCTGCAGCAGGTGCATCTGGCTGCCCACGACGCGCTCACCGGGCTGGCCAGCCGGGGCCTGTTCCTGGAGCGGTTGACCGAGCAACTGACCGCCGGCCAGCCAGGTGCGCTGCTCTTCGTCGACCTGGATCGCTTCAAGGAGGTCAACGACACCCTGGGCCATGCGGCTGGCGACCAGCTCCTGGTGGTGACGGCCGAGCGGATCCGCTCCGAACTGCGCGCCAGCGACCTTGCCGGGCGCTTCGGCGGCGACGAGTTCGCGGTGCTGATGCGGGGCACGACCATGCAGGATGCGATCAAGGTTGGCGAGCGGCTGGTCCGGTCCCTGAGCGAGCCGATCCTGATCGACGGGCGGCGGATCGGCGTCGGTGCCAGCGTCGGCATCGCGATGAGCACCACCGGGCAGGAGTCGGCCCAGCTGATGCGACAGGCCGACATCGCGATGTACCAGGCCAAGCGCAACGGGCGCGACCGCTGCGAGGTGTTCACCGGAGCGCTGCTCCCGGACTTCGCTGCCAGCTAGCGGCCCAGCCTTTCGCGCGGGCAGATCTGCCGGGCTCGCCGGGCGTTCCTGACCGAAATGTCCGCTCAGTGCTCTAGCGGTAGGCCTCGAAGCCGTAGCGAATGGCCAGCCCGAGACCGACCGCGGCGATCAGCACCCGCAGCGGCCGATCCGGGCTGCGCCGCAGCACCATCGGCCCGAGTCGTCCGCCGATCATCGTGCCGGCGCCCATGCTGATCGCCGCCGTCCAGTGCACCGGCCCGAACAGTCCGAAGTAGACCGCGGCAATCCCGTTGGCCAGAAAGAGCAGCACCGTCCGGGTAGCGCTGACCCGAGCCAGATTGTCGCCGGTCAGCAGCAGCAACAGGCCGATCATCAGCACTCCGGCCGCCGCGCCGAAGTATCCGCCGTAGACCGAGACGAAGAAAGTGCCGATCCACAGCCAGCGATCATGTCGCCGGACCGGCTCCGGCGCCGATGGATGGGGCACTCCGGCCGTCTCACTGTCACCTCCGGGCAACGGTGCCGGACGCGGGCGGACCAGTACAGCGATCGAGCCCAGCCCGATCAGCCAGGGCACAACCTTGGCGAAGGCCGCGGACGGCGTGAACAGCAGCAGCGAACCGCCGGCCACACCACCCAGGACGGCCGGGACCGCGAGCCGGAGCACCCGGTCACGCTGACCGCGCAGTTCCGGGCGGGAGCCCTGGATACCGCCGACGCCGATCCCGACCAGCGATACCGTGTTCGTGACGTTGGCCGCGACCGGGGCCAGACCGGCGGCGATCAGAGCCGGATAGCTGACCAGAGACGCCAGCCCGGTCACCGTTCCGACCAGCCCGGCCGCCACTCCGGCCAGCCCGAGCAGGCCCAGCGTCTCCAAAGTCATGGGATGAATTGTCGCAGACGCCGAACAGCCTCAGGATGGGCCGGTGAGCATGAACGCCGCGTCTCCGCCCAGCGCCGAGCTGCATCTGCACATCGAGGGCACCATCGAGTCCGGCCTGCTGGTCGAGCTGGCCCGGCGCAACGGCGTCCCGCTGCCGTCCTATGACCCACAGGTCCTGACCGGGCGATACGAGGACTTCACCGACCTGCAGTCATTTCTCGATGTCCACTACGCGAATCTCGCTGTGCTGCGAACAGAATCGGATTTCTATCAGCTGGCTTCGGCCTATCTGCATCGAGCCGTCGCGGCCGGGGTCCGGCGGGCCGAGGTGTTCTTCGATCCGCAGACCCACGTCGGGCACGGCGTTCCGCTGGAGGCGGTGATCGATGGCCTCAGCGCAGCCTTCGCCGACGCCCGCCGCGATCTGGGCATCTCCTGCGACCTGATCCTCTGCTTCCTGCGTGACATGGGTCCGGTCGCCGCCGAAGAGATCCTTCGAGCCGCCCTCCCGTTCCGCCAGCACTTCATCGGGGTCGGCTTGGACTCGACTGAGATCGGCTACCCGCCGTCACTTTTCGCTGGCGTGTACCAGCTGGCGGCCAGTGAGGGCCTGCACCTGGTCGCGCACGCCGGAGAAGAGGCGGGCCCGGACTACGTCTGGCAAGCACTGGATCTGCTGGCCGTCGAACGCATCGACCACGGCATCCGGGCGATGGAGGATCCGGCCCTGGTGGCCCGGCTGCGGGAGCAGCGGATCCCGCTGACGGTCTGCCCATTGAGTAACGTGCGCCTGAAAACCGTTGACGCACTTGAGGATCACGTTCTGCCCCGGATGATCGCCGAAGGACTGGTGGTCACCATCAACAGCGACGACCCGGCGTATTTCGGCGGCTATGTGGACGCCAACTACGCGGCGGTGGCGGCTGAATGGCAGCTGGGACGCCGGCATCTGGCCACGCTGGCCCGCAACTCGTTCGAGGCCAGTTTCATTGATGCCGCCGCCCGTTCGGGCTTCATGGCCGAGGTGGATGCCTGGGAGTCCTCCGCCCAGCCGAGATTCCGGTGACCGCTCAGCCTTGAGGTCCGCGACAGCGGCGCTGATCCGGGGTCACGGATCACTGATCGGCGCTCCCAGCGCTTCGGAGATGAAACGCATCGCGGGCGCCGCCTGCTGCCGATCGAACTCCGGGCTGGCGTGACCGAAACCCGGCAGGATCTCCAGCTGGGTGCGGACTCCCTTCTGCTGCAGCGCCCGGGCGAGTTCGGCCGACTGCCGATCGGGAACGGTGCAGTCGTCGCGCCCATGAGTGATGAAGAACGGCGGAATGGACGACGCAGCGGCGACGTAATGGATGGGGCTGGCCTTTCTGGCCTGCTGAGACCTGGAGGTGAGCTGGCCACCGAGATAGCGGGATTCCGGTGAATCGGGGACATCGTGCCGATCTGGGATATCTGGACAGTGCCGATCGGCCGCGAACTGCTCGTCCATGGCCAGCAGATCGGCCGGCCCGTAGAAGTCGGCGACCGCCTGGACCGCACTGGACACGCCGGCACTGCCCAGTTCGGGATCGTCGAACGAGCCGGAGTCGGCCGTCAACCCGATCAGGGCAGCCAGGTTGCCGCCGGCCGAAAAGCCCCAGACGGCGAAACGGCCCGGATCCAGGCCGTACTGGCCTGCATGCGCCCGCAGCCAGCGGACCGCGGCTTTCGCGTCCACGATCGCCGCCGGAAAGCTGGCTTCACCTGACAGCCGGTAGTTGATGCTGGCCACCGCGTACCCCTGGGCCCGCAACGGGGCGACCATCCACTCCAGATCCCGCTTGTCCCCCATCATCCAGCCGCCCCCGTGAATAGTGATCACCAGTGGAACTGGGACACCAGTTCGATTGGGCAGCAGCAGGTCCAATCGCTGAGCCGGGGATTGGAGAGCATAACTGAGATCGATCTTGGCCTCCTCGGGACCGGTCACCGCCCGCGATTCAGGCGTTTGTGACCCACCCCCGCCGCAACCGGCCAGCAGCAGAGGGAACAGAGTGACCACAGTGGCGGCAAGCCTGCGCTGGGCCCGGATCTGCGCTGTAGCCATGAAATTCATCGTGTCACGCACACCTGAGCGATAGCTGAGATCGAGCCCGGCGCCGCTCGGAGTGGCTGATCAGCGCAGGCCGAGCACGTCCATCGGCGGATGCGGGGACTCCTGCGCGCTGGCGTCGTCCACCGCCACCGCACCGGCTACGAACCGATCCAGGTCTTCGCCGTCCAGCAGCCGGGCGGGAAAGGGATCGCCGGCCGTTGCTCGCGAAAGCTTTTCCCCAGCAAGCGGGCTCGAGCCAGCGATCAGCAACAGGTTGCCGAAACGCCGCCCTCGCAATACCCCCGGTGATGACACCAGCGCGCTGGTACTGAACACGGTTCGCGCGGTGGCCACCTGAGAGCGACTGAACCGCAGCCGCCCTCCGTCAGCGAGATTGGCCGCGTAGCAGCCGCTGTGCCGAAGCACCCGAGCCACCTCGGCGACGAACTCAACGCTGGTCAGATGCCCGGGTGTCTGGGCCCCCTGGAACACATCCAGCACGATCAGGTCCGCGCTGTGATCCGGCAGGGTCTGCAGCACATCCCGGGCATCACCGATTCGGATGCGGATGCCCTGGATCCGAATGCCATTGGCTAGCAGGGGAAGCCGATCCCGGACCAAGTCGATGAGCCGGCCATCCACCTCAACCACCCGCTGCGACGATCCCGGCCGGGTGGCCGCGATGTACCGGGCCAGGGTCAGGGCGCCGCCGCCCAGATGGACCACTCGAAGCGGCTGCCCAGCCGGCGCGGTCAGGTCAACCAGGTGCCCGAGCCAGCGGACGTATTCGAACTCCAGATAGCCGGGATCGTCCAGATCAACGTGGGACTGCGGGATGCCGTCGATGCTCAGGGTCCAGCTGTGAGGACGATCCGGGTCAGGGATGAGTTCGGCCTGGCCCTGGCCGATCGGAACGACGTCGGCATGTCGATCCCGGCCCATCCCGCCGATGTTACCGATCGCTGACGCTGCTGACTGGTGGGCGGCTGATCAGCGGCTGATCAGTGGTGGTGATACTGATGCACCACGGCGTGTCCCTTGCCGCGCGCGATCATCGCCCGGTTGACCGGCACGGTGATGGTGAAGGCGACCACCAGTGACAGCGCCAGGCTGGCCCAGAACAGGGCATCAGTCAGGCCGGCCGTCATCGCACCCGGCACGACCAGCACCACCTCGTTGTCCATGATCTCCATGGTTACCCCCCAGGGGTATATTCCGGCGGCTCAGGGCTTTTTCTGCCGCCAGGCCCGTTCGAACGGAAGCCGCCAGGCGTGCGGGGCGATCAGCTGATGGATCGCGTTCGGTCCCCAGCTCCCCGGCGAGTACGACTTCACCGGCGGCGGGTCGTCGAGCAACGGCTGAGACCGTTCCCACAGACTTTCGATGCCTTCCGCGGTGGTGAACAGGGTGTGATCGCCGCGCATGGCGTCCAGGATCAGCCGCTCATACGCCTCCAGCACGTCCCCGGCCCGTTCGGTCTCATGGGTGGAGAACTGCATGCTCAGCTTGTCCAGTTTCATGCCCGGCCCGGGCCGCTTGCCGTAGAACGACAGCGACACCTTGGAATCCTCGGCCAGGTCGAAGGTCAGGTGGTCCGGACCGGCCGAGCCGACGCCGGAGTTGGGCGGGAACATAGTTCGCGGCGCCTCCTTGAACGCGACCGAGATGATCCGCATGCCTTCGGCCATCTTCTTGCCGGTGCGCAGGTAGAACGGCGTTCCGGCCCAGCGCCAGTTGTCGATTCCCACCTTCAGGGCGATGAACGTCTCGGTGTCGGAGTCGCGGGCAACGCCTTCCTCACCGAGGTAGCCGCTGTACTGGCCCCGGACGACATTGTGCGGTTCCACCGGCAGCAGCGAGCGGAAGACCTTGTTCTTCTCCTCGCTGATCGCCCGTGGTTCCAGCGCAGTGGGCGGTTCCATCGCCACGAACGCCATCACCTGGAACAGGTGAGTCACCACCATGTCCTTGTAGGCGCCGGTCGACTCGTAGAAGTTGGCCCGCCGGTCCAGGCCCAGGGTCTCAGGGATGTCGATCTGGATGTGATCGATGAAGTTGCGGTTCCAGATCGGCTCGAACAGTCCGTTGGCGAACCGGAAGGCGAGGATGTTCTGCGCCGCCTCCTTGCCCAGGAAGTGGTCGATCCGGAAGATCTGGGTCTCGTGGAAGGTCTCGTGCACCTGGTCGTTCAACGAGATGGCGCTGTCCAGGTCGGTGCCGAACGGCTTCTCCATGATCACGCGCGACTTCTCGACCAGCTTGGCGTCCCGCAGCATTCCGATCACCGACAGCGCGGCCTTGGGCGGGACGCTCAGGTAGTGCAGGCGGTTCACCTCGGGGCCGAGTTCCTCCTCGGCGCTGGCCACCGCCGCCGACAGGGCCTCGGGCCCAGCGCTCTGCGGGACGTAGACCAGCTTGCTGGCGAAGCTGTTCCACTCCTCGGGCGATAGCTTGTGCTGGCCGAACTCCCGCACCGCGGTCTCGGCGAAGGTGCGGAAGGTGTCGTCGTCATAGTCTTCCAGCGACGTGCCGATCACCCGGAGCTCGGGCGCCAGGGCCGAACTGGTCAGATGAGCCAGGCCCGGCAGAAGTTTCCGCCGGGCCAGGTCACCGGTCGCGCCGAACAGCACGATGACATGAGGCGGCAGAGTATCGACGCCGCCGCGCCGCGGACGTGACCCAGGGGCCGGGTAGGAGATGGTCTGAGCTCGGTTGGTCGCCACGTCCCCAAGGATCGCACTTCCACGCCACAGTTGGCGATGCACGGGACACGGCGCCGCGCCCTGGTGCAGATCTTTCCGCAGATCGCCGCGGCCGCATCGGGTCACCGATCCGCGTTTCTGGCCGGGCCGGAAAACTGCGCCCCCGCGCCAGCTCCGGCCCGGCTCAGATCTTGGGCCTACCAGTACATCAGCGCCGTCGTGGCCGACTGGCCCGAGTAGTAGCAGCGCAGCCGGACCACGTACTCGCGTCCGGACTGGAGCTCGAGCCGCAACTGGGCGTTGGAGTCGTCCCCGCTGTCATCGTCGCCGTTCACGAAGGTCAGCTCGGTGCCGGCCTTCTCGAACAGCCCGATGACGGTGTCGCTGGCTCCAAATGTGCCGATCGTGTACGTGCGAGTGGTGGCGGGCTTGATCAGGTAGTCGATCTGCTGGCCGGGGCTGAGCTGGGCGGCGACGGAGGCGAACGGCTCCAGCACCGCCAGGTCGTCCGGCCCGCCCATGCTGGGATACCACGACAGCATGAACTGCTTGTCCAGATCGGACAGCCCACCGGGTGGGTGGACGCCGCCGGCGAAGTCGGCCGGCTGAATGATCAGGCCGGCTGGGAAGTCGTACTCCATCACTGACTTCCAATCCCATTGGGAGCCGGTGACTTCGGCGGTACTGAGCTTCTTCAGCACGTTGTTGAACGTGGTCTCGTGGGACCAGTTGTTCGGCGGTGCGGCCAAGAAGTCGTACACCGCCTGCTCGTTCCAGACGATGCCGGCGTAGGGGTTCTGATGCTCGTGCGGCATGCCCAGCGTGTGGCCGATCTCGTGCAGTGCGGTGGTGGCGCCGTAAGCGTCGGTCAGATCCCAGCCGAAGTTCATCGTCCGGTCGTTCTTCGGTGGGTCCAGAATGTCGCGGCCGACGTAGGACCAGGAGCCGTCGCTCTGGTCGTAAGCGATCCGGATCTCGGCCGCGTCGATCGTGGTCACTTCGGTGAAGACGAGGCCCACGCCCAGCGCTTTCCAGGTGCTGAACGCCTGGCGGATCGCGGCGCGCTGATTCTCTGGCACCGCCCAGCTGGACGCAGAGCCGTCGCTGGGGCTGGAACCGAAGAAGTAGTAGTGCAGCTGCGTGCCATTGAGCCACTTGGTCTGGCCACGGATGATGGCCCGCTGCCGTTCGTCAGAGGCCGGCGACGGCAACGGACGGAGGATGCGGGGTTTGACGGCGCAGTAGCCGCGGGCCTGCACCGGCGCCTGCGGCGGGCCGGGTTGAGGCTCGGCCGGGGGGCGGCTTCCGGCCGCGCCGGCGGCTTCGGTGCGGGCTGCCATGGTGCTGGGGACTTCGGTCGCGCTGAGGTGGCTGGTCTTGGCAGGCATGGGAACGCCTCCGCTGGATGAGACGACCGACGGTGATGGCCTCGGTCGAGGTGATGCCTGTCCAGAGCGCGCCGGGGCCGGTCTGATACGTCGCGATAGATTCGGCTCCTTCCGATTTCTAGGTACAGCTCGCAGAGATCAGGCGGAGGTGGCCGTGACGCCGCAGGCGCTCATCGTCGTGGTCGCCGACGAGCGTCCGCTCCGGGATGCCCTGGTCGCCGATCTGGAGCGGCGGTTCGGGGCTGACTATCAGGTTTCTGGTGAGGCCTCGGATGGCGCGTCGCTGCGCCTGGCCCAGTACGCCGCCCATCGGCAGGACGTCGCTGTGGTCATCGCCGCGGCACAGCTGCCAGCCGGTGGGGTGACCGGTACCGAGTTGCTGGCCGGCGTGCGAGCGCTGCATCCGCTGGCCCGGCGGATCCTGCTGGTGGAACGCGGGCAGTGGCGGGGGCACCCGGTGCAGCAGGCGATGGTGCTGGGGCAGGCCGACTCCTACCTCTTCGTGCCCTGGGCCCCCCGGGAGCCGTGGCTGTATCTGCCCATGAGCGAGGCGCTGGCGGATTGGAGCCGGGCCAGGCCCACCCCTGACATCGCCATCACGCTGATTGGCGACACCGGCCAGCGGTCGCACGAACTGCGGGACATGTTCTCCCGGGCCAGCATTCCGTTCGCATTCCATGATCATGAATCGAAATCGGGCCGGGCCGAACTGGCGCGACTGCACCGCAGCGGTGACCGGCGGCCGGTGGTTGCGTTCTTCTCCGGGCAGCTACTGGAAAATCCCAGTGACGCCGACGTGGTCGCCGCCCTGGGATTTTCCAGTGATCCGGAGGATCGCAGCTGTGACGTCGCCGTACTTGGGGCTGGTCCGAGCGGTCTGTCGGCGGCGGTCTATGCGACCTCCGAAGGGCTCAGTACCACCGTTATCGACCCGGGGGTGCCCGGCGGCCAAGCCGGCACCAGCTCCATGATCCGCAACTACCTGGGCTTTTCCCGCGGAGTCAGCGGAGCGGACCTGACCAACCGGGCGGTCGAGCAGGCGTGGCTGTTCGGAACTGACATGTTGCTTGCCCAGCGGGCCGTATCGATCTCGGCCGACGGCGACTGGCGCGTCGTCGTTACCGCGGACGGCGGGCGATTTCGTGCCCGGGCGGTCATCGTTGCCATTGGAGTGACCTGGCGCCGTCTCCAGGTGCCCTCGCTGGAGAAGTTGCTCGGCACGGGCGTTTTCTACGGAGCTGCGGGGTCGGAGGCGGACGCCATGGCTGGGCGCCAGGTCGTGGTGGTCGGTGGCGGCAATTCCGCCGGGCAGGCCGCCATCCATCTGGCCCGGCGGGCGGCCGGCGTAACTGTCGTCGTCCGGCGCCGCTCGCTGCGCGAGACCATGTCCCGCTACTTGATCGCCGAGATCGAGGCGGCCTCCAACATCACCGTGCGGCCCGGCTCGGAGGTGGTCCAAGGCCTGGGGGCAGGCCAGCTGGAGGCGGTGGTGCTCCGGAACCGAGCTTCCGGTCACACTGAAAGTGTCCCTGCGGCAGCGCTTTTTGCGATGATCGGGGCGGAGCCACAGACCGGGTGGCTGAAGGACGCGGTTGCGCAGGACGACGGCGGCTACATCCTGACCGGGCCGGACATCCCAGCCGGCGCGTGGGCCTTGACCCGGTCGCCCCTGTTCGCCGAAACCAGCCTGCCGGGCGTCTTCGCGGTGGGTGATGTGCAGCACGGCTCGACCAAGCGGGTGGCTACCTCCGTCGGTTCAGGCGCGGTCGCGGTCCAGCAGGTGCACCAGTACCTGGCTGGGCTCCCCGGTGCGTCCTGAACCCTGAGTTGTCCTAAGCCGCCGTGGAGAACCCGTGGTGTACGCGGGTGTGAATGGCCTGTAGGTATGCGGCCTCGGCGGGCGGGAAAGGTCCGCCCGCGAGGTCGCACGCCTCGCAGCTCATCAGTACGAAACTTTCGCCCACCACGGGAAGCGCGTCGGGACTGGGGTGGAGTTGCAAGCCTGCCGAGGTTGCCAGTAAAGAGTGTGTCGTCATCGAGCACCCCTAAATCCGGGCTTATCCTTCAATATTCTGAACCTGGATCAGAGTGATCAGAGTGACACAGATCGTCCCGGGAATGAACAAGCTCTGAACAGGGGGGCGCCGAGCGGTGCTTCTACCCCGCCAGCCGGTCAGGCTTGAGCGGCGTCACCGGCTGGTCGTCCTCCTGAGCTGGACGAGGCGCCGGATGTTCGACCAGGGCCAGCACCCGGCTGGCCATGAACCGGGCCGTTCGCACCGAAGTGCCGCCCCGGGTCACCTCCGACACTTCCACCACGCCACGCCCCTGAGACACCTCGACCCTGCGTCCCGCCCGGGTGGCAACCACGTCGTAGGTCTTGGTGGCTCCCGAACCCGCATCGATAACGATCTCTACCCGGTCACCCTTCATGGCGGCCACCCCTCACATCAAATCCATTATCTGATATAACTCCGGCGCAGGTGTCTGCTGTTCCCGCATCCACGTGCACTTTTGTACATATGTTCGAATCTTGGCTGATAGTGCGCTCGTGACTTCCTCGTGCTCTGATGGGCCCATGAATCAGCCCGAGCCCAGCCCTCAGTCCCGCAACGAACCAGAGGCCGGCCATGGGTCGCCGCTGTCGCAGCCGGAAGGGTTGAACGCGGGGTCGGCCTCAGCCAGCCGTGAGGACGGGAGCGATCGGAGTCCGGCGCGCCGGGACCAGACCGACGGCCCGCACGCCGATCACGAGGCGCCGAGCTTCACGATGGATGGCGAGCCGGTCGATGAGCCGGCCAGCGACCGGGCCGGCGGGGATGAGCTGGCCGGCGCGCCGGGCGCGGATCCGCGGGAGCCGTCCGCCGAGCACGGAGCGTCCGGTCAGGACAGCGGCAGCATGGAGTAGCCGGGCATCAACGCCCGCCGCGGGCACACTAAGGTCAGTGCTGAGCCGTTCTACACCGTTTTGGGAGTGCAAGCATGGGCAAGCTGACCGTCAGTGCAACGGGTGCAGAGCCGGTGGAACTGCACTACACCGATCAGGGCTCAGGCAGCCCGGTGGTGCTGATCCACGGCTGGCCGCTGTCCGGCCGGACCTGGGAGCCGCAGGTGCTGGCCCTGACCGAGGCGGGTTATCGGGTGATCACCTACGACCGGCGCGGTTTCGGCCAGTCCACCCAGCCCTGGGACGGCTACGACTACGACACCTTCGCGGCCGATCTGGACGCGTTGATGACCCACCTCGATCTGACCGGCGCCACCCTGGCCGGCTTCTCGATGGGTGGCGGTGAGGTGGCTCGGTACATCGGCACCCACGGGACCTCCCGGATCGCGAAAGCCGTTCTGATCGGCGCGGTTACGCCCTACTTGTTCAAGTCGGACCAGAATCCGGACGGCGGCGTGGATGAGGCCACCATCCAGCAGATCCAGGGTGGCATCCGGGCCGACCGGATCGCCTTCTTCCAAGGCTTCCTGCAGGCGTTCTTCGGCGCCGGCGACAAGACCGATCTGGTCAGCGAGCCGCAGAAGGGCTATGCCCTGTCGATCGCCTCGATCGCCTCGCCCAAGGGAACGATCGACTGCGTGGACGCCTTCGCCCGCACCGACTTCCGCGCCGACATCGCCAAGTTCAGCATTCCAACGTTGGTCATCCACGGTGACAGCGATGCCATCGTGCCCTTCGAGGCCAGCGGGAAGCGAACCGCGGAAAGCATTCCCGGCGCCATCCTGCACGTGGTCAAGGGCGGCCCGCACGGTGTGATCACCAGCCATCCGGACGAGGTGAACAAGGTCCTGCTGGACTTTCTGGGCAGCTGAGGAGCAGACCGGTCAGGTTCGGATGTACTGGCCCGGGCCCGGTTCCAGCACCGGATAGGCGGCACTGCCCAGGCCGGGCGGATCAACCAGCTCACCCGAGTGCTGATCGGACCAGTCGGCCCAATCCTCCCACCAGGAGCCAGGTTTGCGGGTCGCCCCGGTGCGCCACTGTTCCGGATCGGCCGGTACCTCCCCGGACACCATGTACCAGGCCTTCGGGTTGGGCGGGTTCACGATCCCGGCGATGTGGCCTCCGCTGCTGAGCACGAAACGGGCCGGCCCGGAGACGAGTTGAGTGGTCCGGTAGGCGGAGCGCCAGGGCACGATGTGATCGTTCTCGGCGCTGACGATGTAGGTGTCCCCTTTGATCGCGGCTGGCCTGATGATCTGCCCGGCCACCTCGAGATCGCCCTGCGCCAGCTTGTTCTGGACGTAGAAGTTGCGCAGATAGAAGGAGTGCATCGCCGCGGGCATCCGGGTGGAGTCGGCGTTCCAGGCCAGGATGTCGAATGCGGGAGGCGCCTGGCCGAGCAGCCAGTTCGAGACCACATAGTTGAAGATCAGGTCGTTGGCCCGCATCACGTCGAACGTGCCCGCCATCGACTTGCCTGCCAGGTAGCCCTTCTTGGCCATCTGCTTCTCCACCCTGCGCAGCGCCTGCTCGTCGGTGAACAGGCCCAGTTGCCCCGGCTCGGCATAGTCCACCATGGTGTTGAGCAGGGTCAGGGTGCCGATCCGGGTGTCCCCGATGCTGGACTGGTAGGCGTCGGCGATCACGGTCATGGCTCCGCCCAGGCACAGCCCCGCGATGTCGATCGTCTCCGCCCCGGTGATGTCCTGGACGACGTCCAGTGCGATCTGCGGGCCGTGCAGGAGATAGTCGTCCAGGGTGACGCCGGCCTGTTCAGCGCCCGGGTTCAGGTAGCTGATCGCGAACACCGTGCGCCCGTGCTGCACCGCCCATTCGATGAAACTGCGCTTGGGCGCCAGATCCATCACGTAGTACTTGTTGATCCAGGGCGGGCTGCAGAGCAATGGAGCCGCTCGGACCTGGGCGGTCTGCGGCTCGTACTGGAGCAACTCCATCAACTCGTTGCGGTACACCACTTTGGACGGGGTCGCGGCCAGGTTCTGACCCAGGGTGAACGGCGTGGTGTCCACCTGCCGGGGCCGGCCACCGTTGTGCAGCAGGTCGTCGATGAAGTTGGAGGCGCCGCGGATCAGACTCAGGCCACCCGTGTCGAAGGCTCGCTTCAGCGCGGCCGGGTTCGTGACCAGGAAGTTGGTCGGCGCGGCCGCGTCGAGCAGCAACTGGGTGATCATCCGGGCCTTGGCCTGGGTCCGGGTGTCCAGCCCGGTCCCGGCGATCAGATCGCCGGTGAAGGCGGCCATCGACTCGAACACCAGCCGCAGCGAGTAGAACGCCGGGTTGTCCTGCCAGGCCGGATCGGCGAATCGCCGGTCCTTGGGGTCCAGTGGCACTGGCGGTGCGCCGGTGGCGCCGATCCATCGGCCGACCGCGGCCGCAGGCACCTGGGCCAGCCGGGAAGTCAGCAGCATCGCGGCTCCAGCAGTGGCGGCCGGATGGGTCAGGGCGCTGCGAAAGACCTGCAGCAGAGCGCCATTGAAGTCAGCGACATCCTGATCGGCGAACAGTTCGGACTCCGGAGCGAGCGCTCCGGCCGCTCCTTCAGCCATGCTCCAGAGCGATTGTAGGTCGAAGCCGCTGCCGGTCATGGTTTCATGCTCCAGATTCTGCCCGGATTAGGGAAGGCCAGCTCCGGCTGGTGAGCCCGGCGACCGACTGGCAGGCTTCGAGCAGCACCGGCTCGAACCGGGACGGCTCGTGCACGAAGACCCCGTGCCCGGTGTCGATCTCGTGCACGGGCGCGGCCGGGATGACGGCGGCCCGGCGGCGCTGACGACTGGCCGGGACGATGGTGTCTCGGGTGGTCACGATCACTGCGGCAGGGACGTCGATCTGACCCGCCCAGGCGTGCGAGCTGAACCGGCTGACCTCGTCGATCGCGGTCATCGTGGTGGCCATCGTGGTCCGGTCCATCTCCGCCCGGGCCCAGCCGTCCATCGCCTGATCGTCCAGGCGGCCGATCAGGCTGATGCCAAGGGCGCCCGAGCCAGTCAGGTGCATCAGTGGATTCAGCTGCATCCAGGGGCCGAGGCCGGACAGCATCAACGACATCCACCGCTCCATCGGCGCGCCCTGGAAGTTGCGGGCGGTGGAGCAGAGCACCAGGCCCTGAGCCAGATCCCGGTGCCGCTGCCAGGTCAGCTGAGCGATCAGCCCGCCCATCGAATAACCCACCAGGATCACCCGCTCCAGCCCCAGCGCCCCGGCCAGCGCGGCGACGTCGTCGGCGCACTGATCCAGCCGGAACCGGCCCTGGGCCGGGGTCCGGCCATGCCCAGGCAGATCCACCGCCAGAACTCGAAAGTGCCGGGCCAGTGCGGGATATGCGCCGAACCAGTTCAGATCGGCGCTGACCATCAGGCCGTGCAGCAGGATCAGTGCTGGAGCACCTTCCGCCGCCGGGCCGGCCAGCTCGCGCACAAAAGCAGTCCGCCGCCCGGGGAGCTCGATGGTTCTCCCAGGCGGCGGCTGGATCTGGGACCACTTCATCTCCGCGGCAGAGCCGGATTACTTCAGCTGGTCGCGCACGGCGCCCAGGTAGGCCTGGGACATCTCGCGGATGAAGTCGGCGTTGGTGTTGGCCAGGGTGTTCACCCACTCCAGCTGGGTGCTGGCGGCGGCCTGCTCCTGCAGCTTGAGGAAGCTGTTCAGCAGCTGCTCGTAGGCGTCCAGCCAGGTCGCACCGTTCTGCTTGCTGGCCTCGATCGCCTGATCGCTGAGCTCCTGCAGGCGCTTGATGGTCTGGTCCACGTCGGGGGCACCGAAACTCGGTGTGGTCATCTCTGGTTCTCCTCGCGTTTGGGCGAAGCGGCTCAGGCCTGCTTCTTGGTCCGGCTCGTGGTCCGGCCGGTCCGGTTGCTGGTCGGGCGGGCGCGGGCTGCCGCCGACCCGGCCGGCGGCTGGCTGCCCG
>CAXUFS010000009.1:0-325 GCA_964250315.1 uncultured Kineosporia sp.
CCCCCCCCCGGCTCGGGCGGGCCATCGCCACCGCCGCCGGGCGGCGGGGCGGCCCGCCGCCGGGGCGGATCGTGGTGGCCGGCGCGGCCCGGGCCCCGCGGTCGCGTCGTCCCGGCGGATCTGAACTGGTGATCGGACTACCCCTGCTGATTGGGCTCAGCCAGGCACAGCTGCTGGCGGTGCTGACCCGCGAGCTGGCGCAGGATGCCGAGCCGGGAGCGGCCGTGCATCTTCTGCAGGGCCGGCTGGAACTCCTCCAGCGGCGCTTGGAGTACAGCCACCGCTGGTGGCAGCGGCCGGCCCAGGTGCTCATCGTTGGCTACAG
>CAXUFS010000009.1:335-16966 GCA_964250315.1 uncultured Kineosporia sp.
GCCGCCAACCAGCGGCACGAGCAGCGGGCTCACGATCGAGCGGCGGCCCTGCACGGTTCTGCCGCCATGGCCAGCGCCCTCGCCCGGGCCGAACTGGTCCAGCAGCGCTGGCAGACGCTGGTCAGCGACTACCTGCCGCTCAGTGCGATCGCTCGCCGCCGGGCACCGCTCAGCGATGGGCTGCGCAGCCTGCTCGCCGTTCCGCCGTCCCGCTCCGGCAGCGGGAATGGCTCCAGGGCCGCGACCCCGGTCCGGCCCGGACCTGCGGATGATGAGGCAGCGGCGGTCCTGCTCGGGGAGGGGGAGGCGGACATCGCCACCTTGGAACGAGCGGTCCTGCCCGACGACGATCCCCCGGCTGATTGGTCCACGATCGCCGAAATCGCGTCGCAGACAGAAGTTTTGGAACGGAGCGCCGAGCTGGCCTGGGCGATACAGGCCAGTGACGGCGATAACCCGGTGACCCTGGCCTCGGTGCTGGCCCTGATCGCCAACGGGGCCGGGTTGCAGATCGTCGACCCCCTGCTGCCGGCGGACCTGCCGCCGAATCAGCGATCCGCCGCGGCGCAGCATCTGCTCGAGCAGTCGCTCACCGCCATGGTCGTCTCCGGGCTGCTGCGCCGAGGCCGTGCCCTGCACGAGGTTTCCTGGCCGGACGGGATCCGGCTGCTCCGGCGCAGCGGCAATGCCTGGATCAGGTGGGACGGCGACGAACTGATCAGATCGGGGACGGCGGATCCAGCCGGAACGGCTGCCCTGTATCGGTGGCTGCGAGAGATCGATGCGGATCTGGATTCGGTGACGCCACCGGCCCGGCATTGAGTTCGGCCGACCTCGGCTCAGGCCGAGATCCTGAATTTCAGGGCCACGAATCGCAACCCAGTGGCGACCACGTTGGCCACGCTGAGCACCAGCAGTTCGATGCCGTGCCCGGGATCGCTGAGCGCCCGCAGCAGCGCCAGCGAGCCCGTGGTCAGGGTCAGCCCGGCGGCGAAGGCGAGCAGGCCGACGGCGTGATCCCCGGCCAAGCCGGTTCCGCCTCGCACTCCGAAGGTGAGACGGCGGTTCGCCGCAGTGTTGAGGACGGCGGTCAGCAGCAGGGCCAGCCCGTTCGCGACGAAGGCGTTCAGCACCATCCGCAGGCCCAGGTACAGCACCGCATAGGCCGCGGTCGAAGCCACTCCGATGCTGGCGAACCGGATCAGCTGACGACGCAGATCGGCTGGCAGCAATCGGTTCAGCGGCCGGGTGAGCTGCTGGGTCAGCTGCTGGGCGAGCTGCCAGCCGGGTCGGCGCTGCGATCCGAGATGGGCCGCTGGGCGCCGGACCTGAACAGAGACTTGCGCGGGGGCCGGGTCTGCGGTCATGCGGTCCACCATGACCGGCGCCGATGAGGGGGACGTGGGAGCCAGATGTGAGCTGGCTATGCCGTTCACAGCAGGCCGGTACGCCTTTACTCTCGATCTATGGCGATGACGCCACAGCCGTTGCGGGCGCTGGTCGTTGACGACGAGGGCCCAGCCCTGAGCGAGCTTGCCTGGTTGCTGCAGCAGGATTCGAGAATCGGCGAGGTACAGACCGCCGGAAGCGGGGCCGAGGCGTTGAAGGCGCTGCAACGCCAGCCGGTCGACGTGCTGTTCTGCGACATCTCGATGCCCGGCCTGGACGGCCTCGACCTGGCCCGGGTGCTGGCCCGTTTCAGTCATCGCCCGCACCTGGTCTTCGTCACCGCCTATGAGCAGCACGCCGTCGACGCCTTCGACCTGCGGGCGATCGACTACGTGCTCAAGCCGGTCCGGGCGCAGCGGCTGGCCGAGGCGGTGCGCCGGGTGGTGGCGGCGGGCCGGCCCGGACCGGACATCGAAGAGCCGGACGAGACCATCGCGGTCGAGCTGGCCGGCGTCACCCGGTTCGTGCAGCGGTCCAAGGTGCTGTTCGTCGAGGCGCAGGGGGACTACGCCAGATTGCACACTGCGACCAGTAGCCATCTGGTCCGGATCCCGCTGGCCACTCTCGAAGAACGCTGGGCGGGTGCGGGTTTCGTTCGGATCCACCGCAGCACCTTGATCTCGCTGAACCATGTGGCCGAGACGCAGATGGACGGCGGCCGGTTCTTCGTCCGCCTGGGCGACCGGATGCTCCAGGTCAGCCGCCGCCATACCCGCCAGTTGCGAGATCTGCTGGTGCGCCGGGCCACGCGTGATCGGGCAGCGGATCGGGGCGCACCCCGGCCTTTCGTCGGGTGAACGAGCGTCCGCCGCAACGGGTCCGCGTGACCAGTCCGCGGATGAGCGCCCGCCAGCGACCCGAACACCGCCCCGCCACCCGCGAGATCGACGAGCAGACCGGGATCGGCGAGGTGTACCTGTCCGCCCTGCTGCGCTCGCAGTTACGCTCGGGACTGGCCCTGCTCGGCCTGGTGGTGCTCGGGCTGGGCGGGTTGCCGCTGTTGTTCCTGCTACTACCCGGCCTCGCTGGGCAGCGGGCCGGGCCAGTCACCGTGGCCTGGCTGCTGCTGGGGGTGGCGGTGTTTCCTGGCCTGTTCGCCGCCGCCTGGTGGCAGGTGCGCACGGCCGAGCGGATCGAGCGCGACTTCACCGAGATCATGCGGCGCCGCTGAACGGATGCTGAACGGATCAGGACTGCAGATGATCAACACTCCGGCCCCTCTGCTGCATGCGCTCGCGGTCGCGCTGATCTGTGCGGCGACGCTGGGCATCGGTGCGCTCGGCCTGCGGCTGTCGCGGACCACCAGCGACTTCTACGTGGCCGCCCGGCGGGTCTCACCGCGCTGGAACGCATCAGCCATAGGAGGTGAATACCTCTCAGGGGCAAGCTTTCTCGGCGTCGCCGCACTGATCTTCGCGAACGGTACCAACATGCTGTGGTACTCGATCGGCTACACCGCGGGCTATCTGGTGCTGCTGGTGCTGGTGGCTGCGCCACTGCGGCGATCCGGCGCCTACACGCTGCCCGACTTCGCCGAGATCCGGCTGCCCGGTTCGCTGGTCCGCCGGACCGCCAGCGTGCTGGTGGCTGGCATCGGCTGGCTGTATCTGCTGCCGCAGTTCCTCGGAGCCGGGCTGGCCCTGCACATCACCACCGGTGCACCCCGCTGGCTGGGCACCGCGGTCGTGGCCGGCGTGGTGGTGGCCAACGTGATCGCCGGCGGCATGCGCAGTGTCACGATCGTGCAAGCGTTCCAGTACTGGTTCAAGCTGACCGCGATCGCCCTGCCGGTGGTGTTCCTGCTGATCGCCTGGGCCCGCGACGGCGCGGTCGCGCCGATCGACGTCGCCGGAGCGGGATGGGCCCGGCCGCTGGCTGGGACCGAACATCCGCTCTACCGCACCTACTCCATCCTGCTGGCCCTGCTGTTCGGCACGATGGGCCTGCCCCACATCCTGGTCCGGCTCTACACCAACCCGGACGGGCGAGCCGCCCGCCGGACCGTGCTCGCCGTGGTCGGGCTGCTCGGCGCTTTCTATCTGTTTCCGCCGGTCTACGGCGCGCTGGGCCGGATCTATGAGCCTGCCCTGGTGTCCTCCGGCAACAACGCCGACGCCGTGGTGCTGCTGTTGCCCCAGCGCCTGCTCGGCGGGATCGGGGGCGACCTGGTGTCGGCACTGCTCACCGCCGGTGCCTTCGCGGCGTTCCTGTCGACGTCCAGCGGGCTGACCATCTCGGTGGCCGGCGTGCTCAGCCAGGATCTGCTCCGGGGCCGGTTGCGAGCCAGCGTCAGCGGCTTCCGGGCCGGGGCGGCGGTGGCGGTAGCGGTGCCGGCTGCACTCTCCCTGCTGGGAATTCGTACCGGGCTGGCCGACACAGTCAGCCTGGCTTTCGCGGTGGCGGCGTCCACGTTGTGCCCGCTACTGGTGCTGGGAATCTGGTGGCCCCGCCTGACCCGGTCCGGGGCGATGACCGGCCTGATCGTGGGCGGCACCACGGCCAGCATCGCCGTGCTGCTCACCATCAGCGGCGCGGTCAGCGGTGGCCTGGCGGCGACCCTGCTGGCCCAGCCTGCGGCCTGGACCGTGCCGCTGGCCTTTGCGGTGATGATCCTCAGCTCGCTGCTGACACCGGGATCGGCGCCCCGCGGCGTCGCGCAGATCATGGTCCGGCTGCACACTCCGGAGACCCTCGATCTCGACCGGGGCGAATTCAGCCCTCGCGCTCGCGCCTCAGGCGACGCCGTTCGTCGCTGATGGCCGACCGTCCGGCGCAGCCGCAGTCACCATTGGCCGCCCGGCTCGCCCTCTTGGCGCAGCCCGGATCCTCTTCGTAGTGATCGATTGCCGCTGCGTCCAGAGTGGCTGTGGAGTCGTGCGCACCGGAGCGTGCGGCCATGCGCCATCGGGAGGCCCGCATGTCCACCACCGAGCCGTCCCGCCGTGCCTCTGGCAGCGGCGGAAGCACGTACCAGGAGGTGCAGCACAGCGCCGAGTTCGCCGACCTGCGCCGCCGGTTCCGCCGCTTCGTGTTCCCGCTGACCGCGCTGTTCCTGGCCTGGTACTTCCTGTACGTGCTGCTGTCCGCTTACGCCCCCGGTTTCATGAGCACCAAAGTCTTCGGCAAGGTCAATGTCGGGCTGATCTTCGGCCTGCTGCAGTTTGTTTCGACCTTCGCGATCACCATGATCTATGCCCGCTGGGCCGACCGTGAGTTCGACCCCGTGGCCGATCGGCTGCGTGATCACATCGAGCAGGGAGAGGTCCGATGAGGCCATTCATGGCTGCGGCCACCGATACCGTGGGCAAGCCCGCGGTCAACATCGCCATCTTCCTGGTCTTCGTCGCGATCACCATCGCGATCGTGCTGCGGGCCTCCCGGAACAACCGCACCGCGGCGGACTACTACGCCGGTGGCCGGGCCTTCACCGGCCGGCAGAACGGGATCGCGATCTCCGGTGACTACCTGTCCGCGGCGTCCTTTCTCGGCATCGCCGGGGCGATCGCCACCACCGGATACGACGGCTTCATGTACTCCATCGGCTTCCTGGTGGCCTGGCTGGTCGCGCTGCTGCTGGTGGCCGAACTGCTGCGCAACACAGGGCGTTTCACCATGGCCGACGTCCTCAGCTTCCGGCTCCGGCAGGCTCCGGTCCGGACCGCGGCGGCGATCTCGACCCTGGCGGTGTCGTTCTTCTACCTGCTGGCGCAGATGGCCGGAGCCGGTGGCCTGGTGAACCTCCTGCTCGGGGTCAAGGGCACGGCCGGGCAGAACCTGACCATCGCCGTGGTCGGAATCCTGATGATCGTCTATGTGCTGGTGGGCGGGATGAAGGGCACCACCTGGGTGCAGATCATCAAGGCGGTGCTGCTGATCGTGGGCGCCGCGCTGATGACCCTCTGGGTGCTGGGCAAGGCTGGGCTGAATCTGTCGGCGTTGCTCGGGGACGCCGCTGCGGCGTCGCCGCAGGGCGGCAAACTGCTGGAACCCGGCCTCAAATACGGCATTTCAGGGACCAGCAAACTGGACTTCATTTCCCTGGCCCTGGCGCTGGTGCTGGGCACGGCCGGGCTGCCGCACGTGCTGATGCGCTTCTACACCGTGCCGTCGTCCAAAGAGGCTCGCCGCAGCGTGGTCTGGGCCATCTGGCTGATCGGCATCTTCTACCTGTTCACCCTGGTGCTCGGGTTCGGCGCCGCCTGGCTGGTCGGGCCGGAGAAGATCCTGGCCGCTCCGGGCAAGGCGAATTCGGCCGCGCCTCTGCTGGCGTTCGAGCTCGGGGGCACGCTGCTGCTCGGAGTGATCGCAGCGGTGGCCTTCGCCACCATCCTGGCCGTGGTTGCCGGGCTGACCATCACCGCGAGCGCGTCGTTCGCGCACGACGTCTACAACAACGTGATCAAGAAGGGGCAGGTCAAAGCCGACGACGAAGTCCGGGTGGCACGGATGACCGCGGTGGTGATCGGCATCGTGGCGATCATCGGCGGGATCTACGCCAAGAACCAGAACGTGGCGTTCCTGGTCGCCCTGGCGTTCGCGGTGGCGGCGTCGGCGAACCTGCCCACGATCCTGTACTCGCTGTTCTGGGAGCGGTTCAACACCCGGGGGGCGCTGTGGTCCATCTACGGCGGCCTGATCTCCGCGGTGGTGCTGATCGCGTTCTCGCCGGTGGTCTCGGGCAAGGTCGACGCCAAGACCGGAGCCAGTCTGTCGATGATCACCAACACCGGCGTCGACTTCCACTGGTTCCCACTGGACAACCCGGGCATCATCTCGATCCCGCTCGGCTTCCTGCTCGGCTTCATCGGCACGCTGACCAGCAAGGAGCGCTCCGACCCGGCCAAGTTCGCGGAGATGGAGGTCCGCTCCCTGACCGGGGCGGGCGCCGAGAAGGCCGTTCCGCACTGAGTAGGGCCGGAATGTGCCGATCTGCCCGTTTGCCAGGATCGGATCGGCCCACTCCTGGGTGGCCGGGGTGTCAGACTGAGGAATGCGGACGCCGAAGCCCCGCGCCCTTGGCGCCGTCCTCGTGGCGGCTGCGCTGGGGCTGGCGGCCTGCGGCGGGACCACTGGCACCGCGGCCAGCCCGGCCCGGCCAGCCACAGCCACGGGCACGCCCACCCCGGCGGTGATCGAACTGAAGCCCTTCCACACCGACCAGCCCTGCGCAGGGCGGCCCAGCCCCAGCCAGGCTCCGGACCCGCCGGTCCGGTTCGTGGTCGAGCAGGCGGGGCAACCGATCACCGTGATCGAGCACCGTCGCTCGGGTCCGCGCTGCCGTCCGCCGCAGGTCGTGGGGGCGAACCTGTCCAGCTCGGGACGGATCAAGGGCTGGTTCAGCCTGGAGCCCGACCCGGTGCCCGGCGACTATCCGTCCGAGCAGGTCAAGGCCGGCTCGAAACGCCTTCGGCTGCGGGGAACCACCGCCTGGATCCTGGGTGATCCGGCCACTCCGGACGCGCCGGACGAGACATGGACGGTGGCCTGGGTGGAGAACGGCTCACTCCAGCGCTACCAGAGCGCGGGCCTGTCCCGGCAGGCCGTGATCACCATGATCCAGGAGGCCCGGCTGGATCCGGCCAATCCGGATCTGCTGGTCCCGCCTCGTTCGTCGGTGAACCGGATCACCGTCACCGGCGCCCGAGCCACCTCCGGCGAGGACTGGCGGGTGACCTACGGAACCGGACCCGACTCGTGGAGGCTGATCGTGCGCGACTCGGGTCCTATAGATGGGCCGCCCTTCGGTTCGGCCCCGGAGCGGAACTGCCAGCTGCTCCAGATCGACGGTCGCGAAATCCTCTACGGCCTGGACTCTTCCGAGGGATTCGACCAGAACAGCGATCCGATCCAGACCGAGAACGAGACCGCCATCTGGACCGACCCCGAAGGCCGGCTGTTCATCGCCTCTGGGCAGGTTACAACGGAGCGCCTGCGCTGGATTGTTCAGCATCTGACCCCCGCCTGAGTTGCACTTGCCCTTCTCGACCGCCGGGCGGATTCTGGCCGGTCTGCACGGGCTGGCCAGCGTCGCCCCGAATCACGCGAACGGAGAAGCCCTATCCGACCAGGGTCGAGATCCGGCCCGGATCATCCGGCCTGCCGCACACCGGTTACATCCAGGTCGAGCAACTCCGGACTGTCTCCACGGGCCGGTTCGAGCGCAGGCTGGGATCCGCCGTGGAGAGCCTCGCCGCGGTCGAGTACATCGTGCGCATCCTTCTCGGCCTCTGATCAATAGCGCGCAACTGCGCCGCCGGGCCCGCTTCCCGGGCCGCTGTACGGGATCAAGCGGTGCAACTGCTTGGCAACCGGAGCAGGATTAGGGTCGGATCACAACGTCCCGCGCCAGAGCCGGAGGGGATTCCGCAGATGAGCAACGAAACGCTGGCCAACCTGTCGCACGAGGAACGGCGATTCCCGCCCGATGCCGCCTTCGCCGAGGCGGCGGTGGCTCAGCCCGAACTCTTCGACCAGGCCGCGGCCGATCGGATCGGCTTCTGGGAGGAGCAGGCCCGCTTCCTCAGCTGGAGTACGCCGTGGTCACAGGCGCTGGACTGGTCCCAGGCCCCGTTCGCCAAATGGTTCGTCGGCGGCGAGCTGAACGTGGCCTACAACTGCGTGGACCGGCACGTCGAGGCGGGCAACGGCGACCGGGTAGCGGTGCACTTCGAGGGCGAGCCCGGTGACACCCGCACCCTCACCTACGCCGAACTGCAGAAGGAGGTCAGCCGGGCAGCCAACGCGCTGACCACGCTCGGGGTCCACGCCGGAGACCGGGTGGCCATCTATCTGCCGATGATCAGCGAAGCGATCGTCGCCATGCTGGCCTGTGCCCGCATCGGTGCGCCGCATTCCGTTGTCTTCGGCGGCTTCTCGGCCGAAGCGCTGCGCAGCCGGATCGAGGACGCCGATGCCCAGGTGGTGATCACGTCGGACGGCGGCTATCGGCGGGGTAAGCCCGCCGCGCTGAAACCGGCCGTGGACGAAGCGGTTTCGAAGCTTTCCGGCGTCCGCAATGTGCTGGTCATCCGCCGCACCGGCCAGGACGTTGACTGGACCGAGGGCCGCGACGTCTGGTGGCACGAGGCTCTGGACGCCGAGAGCGACCAGCACACGCCGCAGCCGTTCGACGCCGAGCACCCCCTGTTCATCCTCTACACCTCCGGCACCACCGGTAAGCCGAAGGGCATCCTGCACACCTCCGGTGGGTACCTGACCCAGACCTCGTTCACCCACCGGAACGTGTTCGACCTTCGCCCGGATCGCGACACCTACTGGTGCACAGCGGATATCGGCTGGGTGACCGGGCACAGCTACATCGTCTATGGCCCCCTGGCCAATGGCGCCACCCAGGTCATCTACGAGGGAACGCCGGACACCCCGCACCAGGGCCGGTTCTGGGAGATCGTGCAGAAGTACAAGGTCAGCCAGCTCTACACCGCCCCCACCGCGATCCGGACGTTCATGAAGTGGGGCGAGCAGATCCCGGCCAAGTTCGACCTGACCTCGCTGCGGGTGCTGGGCTCCGTCGGTGAGCCAATCAACCCGGAGGCCTGGATCTGGTACCGGCGGGTGATCGGCGGCGACCGGACCCCGGTGGTGGACACCTGGTGGCAGACCGAGACCGGCGCGATGATGATCAGCCCGCTGCCCGGGATCACGGTGTGCAAGCCGGGTTCGGCCCAGGTGCCGCTACCGGGGATCTCGGTGGACGTCGTCGATGACGAGGCGCACTCGGTGCCGGACGGGGCGGGCGGTTACCTGGTGCTGACGGAGCCCTGGCCGTCCATGTTGCGCGGCATCTGGGGTGACCCCGAGCGCTATCAGGAGACCTACTGGTCGCGCTACGAGGGCAAGTACTTCGCCGGCGACGGCGCGAAAAAGGATGAGGACGGCGACATCTGGTTGCTCGGCCGGGTGGACGACGTGATGAACGTGTCCGGCCACCGGCTCTCGACCACGGAGATCGAGTCGGCGCTGGTCTCCCACCCGAAAGTGGCCGAGGCGGCCGTGGTCGGAGCCAACGACGAGACCACCGGCCAGGCCGTGTGCGCGTTCGTGATCCTGCGAGGAGATGCGGGCTACGACGAGAGCCAGTCCGAGGCGGTGATCAAGGAGCTGCGCGACCACGTGTCCAAGGAGATCGGGCCGATCGCCAAGCCGCGCCAGATCATGGTGGTGGCCGAACTGCCCAAGACCCGATCGGGCAAGATCATGCGGCGGTTGCTGCGCGACGTCGCCGAGAATCGCCAGATCGGCGACGTCACCACGCTGGCCGACTCCGCTGTGATGGATCTGATCAAGGAAGGCATGTCCTCGGCGTCCTCATCCGGCTCGGCGGAGGAGTGAGACGCGCGCCCTCCCTCCGCCATGATCACCGGCTCAGCCCGCGCAAAAGCGGTTCTGGCCGCACAATCCTGGGCTGACCTGGCGATCACTCCGGGGCCGGAGGCGGGCTGTCGCGGCTCCGGAACAGCCCGCGCCGATAGGAAACCAGTACGACGATCAGGGCGATGACGGCCAGCAGGGCCGCCTTGATGGCGCCGCCGTACCGGCTCCAGCCGTAGATGATCAGGAAGGCCAGATGCGAGCGATCGCGCGCGTCGAAGGCCGGCACCGGAGCTGCGATCGGCGTGGAGCTGGTGATCAGATCGCTGGCCACCGCCACGGGGATGACCGTGCTGTTCTGGTACGAGCGGGAGACGGTGGTGCTCTTGCCGGTGTCCGGGGCAATGATCCGAATCGAGCGGTGAATCGATTCGCCTGGGCTCCGTGTGCTGTTGACCTGCACCACGATTCCGGCCGCTCCCCAGCCCAGCACCTTCACCATCATGATCGGTTCGTCGCTGGTGATCCGCATCAGAGGCGCGCGGGTCAGGATCGGCCCGATCTTGTTCTGACTGGAGGTGAGCTGAAGAGACCATGAGCCATTGGCCTGACCAGCTGCAGCCCAGCGCAGACCGGACGCATCCGCGACTGGCCCTGGAGCCGTGAAATCCTCAGTCACCTGGGGAACGCCGCTCGATGGCGCTGGGGGCGGCTGGTGTCTGGTGACTACCGAACCGGAAACAGACCAAGTGACACCGCTTTCAATCCGGCGAAGATTCGCCGAATCGGCCTTGAGGCGATCCCCGGTCAGATAAAGGCTGTCGTTGATCCAGCGCATGGTCCGAGGCTCGACATCAGCTAGCACTGCATCAACCTGATCACCGGTGCTCAGGGTCAGCTGGTGAATCACTGTCCTGGGTCGCGCTCTAGACCCGGTCGACCACCAGGCGACCCGGCGTCCATCCCGAGACAGAGTGACTCCGCCGTCGCCGGCCCCCCAATCCGGCAACGTGGCATAGTCTTTCGCGTCGGCCGACACCAGCACGGGGCCCGGCGCTGCGTGGCGGTGCCAGATCGGTCCCGATTGCAGCGGCGCGCTCAGCACCATCACGGCCGCGGTCATCGGGTGCCGGGTCACCGGTGGCGTCCACGGCGGGGCGTAGTACCAGCGGGCTGGCACACCGGTGACGGCCGGCAGTGGATCGGGCTCGCTGGCTGGCATCCCCTCCTGGCCTGCCGGCAATGAGCCCGGGAGCAGGACGGCGATCAGCGCGATCACCGCGGCAGCCGCCAGGGCAGCGACGGCACTGCGGCGCCGGGTCAACCGCCGCCGATCGCGGTCCTGCCCGGCCCGCTCCAGCACCAGCGGCAGCTCGATCGCCCGATCCTCCATGGCGTGAGCAGCTGCGTCGTCCAGCAGCGTCTTCATGGTCATCTCGGCCCCTCCCCAGACCCATCCAGGACTCGGCCCATCAGCGCGCGCAAGCGGCTCAGTCCGGCCCGCGCCTGGCTCTTCACCGTGCTGACCGAGCAGCCGAGCGCCGCGGCGGTCTGCACCTCGGTCTGGTCCTCGTAGAAGCGCAGCACGAGCACGGCCCGCTGCCCCGGCGCCAGCTGGGCCAGCGCGGCCGCCAATGCAAGTCGGTCGCCGAACCCGTCGAGATCGATACTGTCCTCGGCCGGATCGGCCAATTCAGTGATGTCGCCCGCGGCCACCTCACCGAATCGGCTGCGGCTGCGCCGCCAGCGGTCGATCCAGGCCGAACGGATCGCGGTTCGCAGACAGGCCTCACGCCGGTCGGGGCGGATGTTGTTCCATGTGGGAATGATTCGCACCAGCGCGTCCTGCACCAGATCCTGCGCCGCGTCGGCGTCTGCAGTCAGCAGCCAGGCCAGCCTTAGCAGGGCTGACCCGCGCATGGCCACGAACTCCGCCAGCCCGTCCTGGCCCCGATCCGTCCGCACCCGCACCTCCCGCTGCGACCCCGTGTTCTGTATAGACGCACCAGACCCCGGCTCCGGGTGGGGCCGTGGCTGATTCATGCCTGGAACGGACCGAGCCAGTCGTGATCGTGGGCGCCGGGCCGGTCGGCCTGGTAACGGCACTGCTGCTGGCCCGCTACGGCGTCGCCTCGATCATCCTGGAACGCCGGACCGGGCCGCATCCGCTCCCCCGGGCCGTGCATCTGGACGACGAGGCCGTCCGGATCCTGCAGTCGGCCGGGGTGGCTGAGCAGTTCGCCCGCATCAGCCGGCCGGCCCTGGGCCTGCGCCTGCTCGACGCCCGGCACCGGGTGATGGCCGAGTTCGGCCGCAGCGCCGATTGCGGCCTGCACGGTTATCCCCAGGCGAACATGTTCGACCAGCCCGAGCTGGAGGCGCTGCTGCGCGACCGGATCGCCGTCCGGCCCCAGATCGAACTGCGCTCCGGCTGGCAACTCACCGGGCTGACCGGGATCGACACCGACCGACCGGTCGTGACGGCCCTGGATCCCCGGGGCGCCGTGCGGCACTTGGTGTCGATGGCGGTGCTGGGCTGTGACGGAGCCGCGAGCATGGTTCGGGGTCTGATCGGGAGCCAGCTGCGGGATCTGCGGTTCCGCGAGCGCTGGCTGGTGGTGGATGTGCGCGCCAGTCAGGACCTGCAGAGCTGGGACGGCGTACAGCAGGTCTGTGACCCGGCCCGGGCCGCCACGTTCATGCGAATCGGTGATGACCGATATCGGTTCGAGTTCCGGCTCCGGGACGACGAGGCGGCCGGCTCACTGAGCGAGCCCGCGGTACTGGGCGGACTGCTGAGACCGTGGACGGGGCGCAACGATCTGACCGGGCTGGACCTCGTCCGCTGCGCCGAATACACCTTCCGGGCTCAGCTGGCCTCTGATTGGCAGCGCGGCCGGGTCTTCCTGCTGGGCGACGCCGCGCATCAGACCCCGCCGTTCATCGGCCAGGGTCTGGCGGCCGGACTGCGGGACGCCGCCAACCTGGCCTGGAAGCTAGCGCTGGTGATCGGCGGATCGGCGGACGAGGCGACGCTGCGCAGCTACCAGTCCGAGCGCGCGCCCCAGGCCGAGGCGCTGATCCGCAAGGCGGTACTGCTGGGCTGGGCCATGACCGGCGGACAGGATGGAGCCGCCCGGGCCCGCCGAATGGGGCTGGCCGGGCTGGTCCGGGTGCCCGGCGCCACCACGAGCCTGCTGGACCGGGGCGCACCGGCCATGAACCCGGGACTGCTGGTGGGCCGGGCTCGCTTGGCCGGGCGGCTGATCCCGCAGCCGGCGGTCGTCGCCGGTGGCCGGCTCCGGCGGCGGGTCGGTGTTGTGGGGGCCGGGTTCAGCGTGGTCAGCATCGGCCCGCTCAGCCCGCAGCTGACCCGGCTCAGCGCTCAGCTGGGAGCCAGAGTGGTTCAGCTGCAGGCTTTTTCGTCATCCCCCGAAGTGGTCGCCGAGCCGGAGCAGGCGGTGATCCGCTGGCTGCTCCGGGCTCGCGCCGCAGCTGCCGTGATCCGCCCGGATCGGGTCGTGCTGGCCACGGCCGATCGTGAGGGCCGGTTGACCGGCGACTCGCTGCGCACGGTGATCCGTTCCGTCCAGCTGTTGCAGCCCACCTCCTCCTCGGTCTCCGCCACCCGGCTCGGCAAAGGCCGCTCAAACAGCCACTGAGCAGCTGAACCCGCCACTTATGCCGAAGTTGTGGCGGTGAGTGCGCATCGATCCCGGCACGCTGATCGGCTGATGGCGCCAGATCAGCGCTATTGCGGCTCAGACCGCCCGGAGCAGGGCAGAGCACAGGGTCAGGCCGGGTCCGAATGCCATCGCCACCGCCGTCGTCCCCGGCCGCGGGGCATGCTGCTGCCTCATCTGATCGAGGACCAGCATCACCGTGGCGGAGGAACAGTTCCCGTTGTCGCGCAGAACCTCGCGGCTGATGTCCAGACTGCCCTCAGGCAGCTGCAGCCGGTCGGCGATGACATCGAGGATGCGCGGGCCGCCCGGGTGCACCACCCACTCATCGACGTTTCCAGTCTCCAGTTCGTGCGGCTTGAGCAGGCTGGTCATCGCGTCCCCGACCGACATCGACAGCACTTCGGGCACTTTGGCCGACAGGCCCATCTTGAAACCGTGATCGGTGACCTCCCAGCTCATCAGCCGCTGAGTGCCGGGCGCGGTGACCGAGGACGTGGCCAGCACCTCGAAGCCGGTCTGGGCATCCGGCTCGACCACGAAGGCGGTGGCGGCGTCGGCGAACAACGAGTGAGCGACCACCTGTTCCAGGTCGGAGTCCGCCTCGCGCGGCTGGACGTGCAGAGAAGGCAGTTCGACGCACAGCACCACCGAGGGAAGATTCTGCGCGGCGACGTAGTTGGCGGCGGCGCCCAGCGCGGGAATGGCGGCGTAGCAGCCCATGTGCCCGATCAGCAGTCGTTGCACCGTGTTCGGCATACCCAGATCATCGGCCAGGAGGATGTCCAGCCCGGGGGTGGCGTATCCGGTGCAGGAGACCACCACCAGTTGCCCGGCCGCATCCGGCCCGAGCCCGGCCCGGGCCAGGGCCGCCGTGATCGCCTGGCGGCCCAGCTCTCTGGCTTCGGGCAGGTAGCGGCGCATCCGCTGGCCGGTCGTCCAGAGACTGACGTCTTCCTGGGCCGGATCAGCCACGCCATGCCTGGTACTGACCCCGCATCGCTTGAAGACAGCTTCGGCGACCCGGTTTCCCGCCATTCGCGGCCCGAAGTAGCTGTCCCAGATGGACTGCTGGGACAACGCCTGGGGGAAGGCCGACGCCTGCCCGGTGATCACCGGGCGGGCCAGGCGGCCAGCAGCTGGTTCGCGCGCAGAGGTGTTCACGTCAGTCCTTCGATCCGACGGCCTGATAGACCCCGGACAGCGATCGGATCGGCACCATCGCGACCATCGGCCGGCGCCGCAGAAGCCAGCGGACGTATCCGATCAGCGAGGGCCGCAAACCGCGCAGCACGGTGATCTGGACGCCACCAGCGCGCAGCAGCCGGGTCAGCCGGTCCGGGTCGACCAGCAGAGCCGGATGGTGGATTCCCGGTGGCGGTCCTCCGGGCAGCCGCTCAGCGATCCGGATCAGCGCGACCCGCGCTATCCGGGTGTCGGCCAGGGTGTCCATCACCAGGACGCCGCCCGGCGCCAGCACCCGGGCCAGCTCGGCGCAGGCGCCGTCCAGGTCAGTCAGGTGCTCCAGCACCTCACCGGCGACCACGCAGCCGAAGGCGCCGTCGGCGAAGGGCAGGCGCAGGGCGTCCGCGTTCACCGGCGCCACCCCATGGGCGCGGGCCTGGCGCAGCGACAGCCGGGACAGATCCACGCCGATGTGCCGCCAGCCCAGCCGCCGATCAGTCAGATGGGGCGCCAGCAACCCGGCCCCGCAGGCGACGTCCAGCAGCGGGGCGCCCGGATACGGCGGCGGCGGGATCTGACCGGCCCGGACCCGGGCCAGCCAGTGCAGGGCGGCGAACTTGCCGTACGGCGGCCACCACTCATCGGTCAGGTCGTCGTACTGAGCCGGATCGTTGCGCAGGCGGAGCGGGTGGACCGGAGCAGGAGCGGTACGACCCACCAGGCTTCACCTCAGCTGTTCGATTGGCTGTCGATTCGGGCTGTCTCGATCAGCCGTTCGAGCTCGGCTGTTCGACACTGACTGTTCCTACGGAGCCGGTTACTGACCGGTTCAGCAAGTGGATCACGCCGTTCTGTTCCACTTGTCCGCGGGTCGTCCGCGGGGGTGCGCGATCCCCCTCCCGCGTCCGGGGTCAGGCCGAAGGAACCACCAGCACGGGGTCGGGCCGGATGGTGACCCGGGCCAGCGATCCGGCCGGGAAGTCGCTGGCCTGCGAGGTGGGCATCTGAGCCACCACCGGCCCGGACGGCCCCAGATCGACTGTGACCCGGCTGACCGCCCCCAGGAACGAGATCGCGATCACCTGCCCGACCAGCGGGTCGGATGCGCCGGCGCCGTCCAGCGGCGACAACGACAGCGCCTCGGGCCGGACCATGGCCACCACAGCGCCGTCCGGCGTCTGCGGATCCACCAGCGGGACCACCGCGCCCAGGATCGACGCCGATGAGCCCGCCACCGTGGCCGGCATCTTGTTGCTCAGCCCGACGAAGTCGGCCACGAATGGCGTGGCCGGGCGGTGGTAGACCTCGGTCGGCAAGCCGAGCTGCTCCAGCTGGCCGGCCCGCATCACCCCGACCCGATCGGCGATGGCCAGCGCCTCCTCCTGGTCGTGGGTGACGAACAGGGTGGTGGTGCCCACCTCCAGCTGCACCCGGCGGATCTCATCCCGCAGCTGGGCGCGCACCTTGGCGTCCAGCGCGGACAACGGCTCGTCCAGCAGCAGCACCTTGGGCCGGATGGCCAGCGCCCGGGCCAGCGCGACCCGTTGCTGCTGGCCGCCGGACATCTGAAAGGCGTAGCGGTTCGCTTGGGCGGAAAGGCCTACCAGTTCGAGCATCTCGCCGGCCCGCTGATCGCGTTCGGCGGTGGAGACCTTGCGCAGCCGTAATCCGAAGGCCACGTTCTGGCGTGCCGTCATGTTGGGGAACAGCGAGTAGGCCTGGAACACCATGCCCATATCGCGCTTGTTGGTCGGCACCGCGGTGACGTCCTGGCCACCGACGATGACCCGGCCGCCGTCAGCGTCCTCCAGCCCGGCCAGCAGCCGCAGCGCCGTGGTCTTGCCGCATCCCGAAGGTCCCAGCAGCGCGATCATTTCGCCGGCCCGGAGGGTCAGGCTGAGCCCGTCGAGGGCAACGACACCGCCGTAGCTGCGGCGCAGATCGTCCAGCTGCACCTCGACGCCGGCAGCGCCAGCGGTCCCGGCG
>CAXUFS010000009.1:16976-18809 GCA_964250315.1 uncultured Kineosporia sp.
GTGGCTGTTGACACGTCAGTTCTCCTTGACGGCGGTGGCGATGGTGACCGGTGCGGGGGCGGCCCGGGTGATGCCTTGATCGGCCGGGATGTCCGGGGAGTCCGGCTCATCCGCAGCTGTGCGGGGCCGGATCTGCCCGGCCAGCGAGATCAGCAGCAGTAGAAGGAAAGTCAGTAACAGCGCGGCGGATGCGACCGCGTACGCGACCCGGGAGTTGGCCTGGCTGACCTGATTCATCGCGACCTGCAGGTTGACGAAGTTGAGCAGCGAGGCGACGGTGAACTCCCCCAGCACCAGAGCCACCGCGAGCAGCTGCGCGTTCAGCACGGCCGAGCGCATGTTCGGGACGATCACCCGCAGCATCACCGTGCTCCAGCTGGCGCCCAGGCTACGGGCCGCCTCGGCCAGGGTCTGCAGGTCGATGGCCGCCAGCCCGGTGTCCAGCGAGCGGTACAGGTAGGGCAGCACCAGCACGACGTAGGCGAACACCAGCGCCAGCGGCGAAGCCTTGAGCGGGCCGGGCGACAGATAGGTGACCCATTGGTAGAGCGGCGCCCAGCCCACCACCAGCACGATCGCCGGGATGGTCAGCGGCAGCAGGCAGAGGAACTCGATCACCCGGCTGAGCCGGGGAACTCGTAGCCGGACCCAGATCATTGTCGGCAGCAGCAGAGCCACTGACACCACGGAGGTCAGTACCGCGAGCTCGAGCGAGGCCCAGATCGCCGACAGCAGCTCCGGGTAGTTACCGATGCTGCGCCAGGCGTTCAGCGAACGGGGCGCGTCCAGGCCGATGCCCCGGGTGCTGAACTCGACCAAGGTGGCCAGCGGCCCGAAGAAGTACAGCGCGAACATCACCAGCAGGACGGCGCGCACCACGTTCCAGCGCCGGCGGCGGGTGGCGCGGCTGGAACTGCCGCTCAGCGCAGCCATTTCGCGCTCCGCCGCTGCAGCACGGTGTACAGCGTCATGGCGATCGCAACCACGACGATCATCCCGAGCGCGAGCGCCTTGCCGACGTTCTCCTGCGACGTCCCCACCTCGCTGGTCATGTAGTTGCGGATCTGCAACGGCACGATCACGCCACCCTGGCTGATCAGCGCAGCCGCGGTGGCGAATGCGGCGAAGGCATTGGCGAACAACAACAGGGTCGCGCCCAAGAAGGACGGCGCCAGGATGGGCAGCGCGACATGCCGCCAGTACTGGCCGGTGCTGCCGCCCAGGCTCTCGGTGGCCTCCCGCCACTGCGGCCGGATCCCGTCCAGCGCGGGCAGGAAGACCAGCACCATCAGCGGGATCTGGAAGTACAGGTAGACCACGATCAGGCCGCTCACCTGGTAAAGCCAGTTCGAGCCGACCGTGATGCCGGCGTCGTGCAGCAGCAGGGTCACGAAGCCCTCCCCGCCGACGGTGCTGATGAAGGCGAATGCCAGGGTGACGCCGCCGAATTGGGCCAGCACGCCGGACGCCGATGTGACCACCCGGCGCAACCAGCCGTGCGGGTTCCCGGTGACCACGACGTAGGCCAGCAGAGCACCCAGTACGGCCCCGAGCACGGCGCTGACCAGAGACAGCACCACGCTGTTGATGAACGACCGGACGACGAAACCCTCGGTCAGAGTGCGCAGGTTGTCCAGCGTCAGCCGGCCGTCGGTGGCCCGGAACGCCTGCACCGCCACGGTGATCGTGGGCACGATCAGGAACAGGCCGAGGTAGGCCAGCAGCGGCAGCGCCCCCAGCCAGCTCAGTGAGAACCGCCCCCCCCCCCGGGGGCGGGCGGGGGGGGGGGGGGCGGCCGCCGCCCCAAGGCGGGGGCGCCGTCGTGGGGGCGGG
>CAXUFS010000009.1:18819-25214 GCA_964250315.1 uncultured Kineosporia sp.
CCCCCTCCCTGCCCACCCCCCGCCCCGCGCGGGCGCGGGGGGGGGGGCGGACGGTACGGCCTCAGCCAATGGCCTTGGCCCAGTTCTTGGCCAGGTAGTCCTTGGCGCTGGTCGACTGCGAGTCGCTCATCGCCACCGAGGTGCCGGTGACGGCCGGGAGCTTGGCCGCCAGAGCGCTGTCCAGCGTGCCGGACTTCTCCATGGCGTCCATCCGGACCGGACGGGACAGGCCCTTCAGCCACAGGTTCTGGCCCTGGTCGGAGTACAGGAACTCCTCCCACAGCCGGGCGGCGGCCGGGTGGGCGGCGTCCTTGCTGATCGCCTGACAGTAGAACCCGCTCAGGGCGACGTCCTTGGGGACGAACGTCTTCCAGGTCGGGACCTCGGCGGTGGCGGCAGCGTTCAGGTAGTCCCAGTCGAACACCACCGGAGTGGTGCCGTTGGTCCGGGTGGCGGTGGTGGCCTGAACCGGAGTGAACGTGCCGGCCTTCTTCAACGAGGTGAAGTAGCTGACGCCCTTACTGATGTCGTCCAGCGAGCCGCCGTTGGCCAGCGACGCCATCATCACGCCGTTGATCGCGGCCCCGGCCTGAGTGGGATCACCGTTCAGCGCGACCTTGCCCTTGTAGGCGGGCTTCGTCAGATCGGCCAGTGAAGCCGGCGCCGGAACCTTGGCCGAGTCGTAGCCGACCGACATGATCCCGGAGTAGTCCTGGAACCACAGCCCAGTCGCTTCCTTGCGGTCGTCCGGGATGTCACCCCAGGCCGAAACCTGGTACGGAGCGAAGAGCTTGGTGTTGGCCAGTGCGACCGCCGGAGTGACGTCGAGCACGTCGGGCTGACGGCCGGTGCCCTTGAGCTGGTTGACCGCGTTGATCTCCTCCTGGCTGGAGAAGTCCGGAGATGTGGAGTTCACCTTGATGCTGTACTTCGCGGTGAAGGCCTTGATGATCTCACCGTAGTTGGCCCAGTCGGGTGGCAGCGCGACGGTGGTCAGGGTGCCTTCCTTCTTGGCGGCCGCCACCAGTGCGTCCATCCCACCGGCCGCGGACGCCGATGTGGCCGTGGCCGCCTTGGATCCGCTGCTACTACTGCTGCTCTTGCTCTCCGGCGGTGAACAGGCGGCGGTGGCCAGCAGCCCGCCGAGGGCCACCAGGCCGGCCAGAGCCTTCATTGATGTACGCACAGTTGATTCCTCTCGTCCGGCTGGGCCCACCAGCGGGCTGGCCGCGGTACACCGTGTCAGTGCGGCGTTGAATCCGCCGGTCTTGTCGACGACGGGATCCTGGACGGATGGTAAAGGGGATATGAAGCCAGCGGCCGGATGCGGTTGATTACGTTTTGGGGCGCATCGGCTCGAGCCCTACCCATTTTCCGGCCGGCGCCAGGCTGGGCGGCCTCATGATCGCTCGGCGACCCGGCTGGTAATTTACCCGTGGCGCGCCGGGGAGACTGGTCGGCACACGAGCGGTCGCGGGCGTGGCCAATCCGGCTGCTCCCCGAAGGCCGCGACCTCGCGGAGGGCGGCCTGGGTGGAGAGCGTCGGAATCGTGCTGGCCCTGGTGGCGCTGGCCACCGTGGTCTCCGCGGTGGCGGACCGGCTGTCCGCACCGGCGCCGTCCCTGCTGGTCCTGGCCGGTCTGATCGCGGGCCTGATCCCGGGCTCGCCCAGCGTCGCGATCAACCCCGACCTGGTCACCCTGGTGGTGCTCCCGCCGCTGCTCTATACCGCCGGACACGACCTGTCCCTGCGGGATCTACGGGTGGTGTGGCGCCCGGTCGCCGTTCTGGCCGTCGGCCTGGTCCTGGCCACGGCAGCCGCGGTCGCCGCGGTCGTGGTCCTGCTCACCGGGGTCCCCGGGCGGGTGGCTTTCGTGCTCGGGGCGATCCTGGCCAGCACCGACCCGGTCGCAGTCACCGCGCTGGCCCGGACGCTCAGACTGCCGCCGCGGCTGGAGGCACTGGTCAGCGCGGAGAGCCTGTTCAACGACGCGACCTCCCTGGTGCTGTTCCGGGTCACCATCACCGTGGCCGCGGCCGGCACCGGCATACCGTGGGGAACCGCTGCGCTGCAACTGGTTTGGCTGGCGCTGGGCGGAATCACGGTTGGCCTGGCGATGGCGTTCGCCGCAGCCGCGGGGCGGCGGCGGCCCCCCCCCCCCCCCCCCGAACCCCGAGAACCCAAGCACACTGCCCACCACCCCTTCCTGCTGGCCGAGCTGGCCCATGTTTCTGGGGTGACGGCCACCGTGGTGACCGGCGTGCTGACCGGTGCCCTGGGCCAGAGGCTGACCTCGGCCCGCAACCGGCTCCAGCTGCACGCGGTCTCTGGAACCGCCGTGTTCCTGCTGGAGAGTGTGGTGTTCAGCCTGATCGGACTGCAGCTGCCGAGCCTGGTGCGGGCGCTCGGCATCGGACCGGCCCAATGGCTGGTGCCCGCGCTGGTGATCACCGTAGTGGTGATGCTGATGCGAGCGCTCTGGGTGTTCCCGGTGATCGGCCTGTCGCTGGTACCACACCCGCGCCCGGGCAGCGGCCGGGAGCGCGGGCGACTGGCGGTGGTGGCCACCTGGGCCGGGACCAGAGGGGTCGTCCCGCTGGCGGCGGCCCTGTCGGTCCCGCTCAGCGCCCACGGGCGCCCGTTTCCGGACCGGGACCTGCTGCTGGTTCTGGCGAGCCGCGGCTGTGTGATCACCCTGCTGGTGCTGGGGCTGACCCTGCTGTCGCTGACCCGCCGCTCCGGCGTGGCCGAGAGCGGGCAGCGGCAACGACAGGAGCGCGCCGTGGCCGAGCTGGCTCTGGCCCAGGCCGCCCTGACCCGGGCCCGGGAACTGCTGGACGCCGAACCCGGGGCCGGTGCTTCCGCTCCGGCTGATCGGCTGATGCAGGCCCTGGCCGAACGCGTGGACCTGGCGCAGCAGCAGTTGGGAGCCACCGCCGCCGGGACGGCCGGGCCGCCGGTCGCTGGGCGGCTCTCGATGCGGCAGCAGATCCTGGACGCCGAGACCCACGCCCTGGCGGTTCTGCTGGCCGATGGGCGGATCGGCGAGGACACCTGGCGGGCCGTGCAGCACGATCTGGATCTGCGCGAGGTGGCCTTGCGAGCTCAGGAGCGCTGACAGGCCCTATTCTCAAGGCCCCAAGCTGGCCGCACGAATCCAGGAGAAGCGATGGCCCAGCAACACGAGGAACGTACGCTCGGGCAGCTCGTGGCCGATGCCAGCCAGGATCTTTCCGAGCTGGTCCGTTACGAGGTGGCGCTGGCCAAGTCCGAGATCGTGGCCGACCTCAAGCGCGGCGCCATCGGCGGGATCTCCTTCGTCGTGGCCGGATTCATCGCCCTGATCGCCCTGATCACCCTGGTGATCACCTTTGCCTACGTGCTGGTCGCCATCGGCCTGCCGGCCTGGCTGGCCTTCCTGATCACCACGGTGGTGCTGCTGGTGATCGCCGCGGTGGTGGTGTTCATCGGCATCCGGTTCCTGAAGCGGATCACGCCGCCGGAGCGCACGATCGAGTCGACCAAGCTCACCCTGAAGGCCATCAAGGGCGAGCGAAGCTGATCGATTGGCTCCAGCCGAGTATCAACCTGAGGCGCAGGCGCCGGTGCTGACCCGGCTGGTGGCGCCCAGGCCTGCCTGGATCACCGGCCGTACCTCGTTCAGGGTGAGTGCGTAGCCGGTGTTCGAGTCGTCCAGCGACTTGGCGAACACCACCCCAGCCAGCTCACCCCCCGGGTCGAGCACCGGGCCACCGGAGTTGCCCGGCTGGACCGAGACGTAGAGCGAGTACACCTCGCGCTGGGCCCCTTTGCCGCCGTAGATGTCGTCGCCGTTGGCCTGCTCGACCGCCCGCACCCGCGCCGGGACCGCCCGGAACGGGCCATCATTCGGATAGCCGGCCACCACCGCTGAATCCGCGTGGACCAGATCCTGCCCGAGCGTCAGCACCCGTCCGGTCAGCTCCGGCACCGCCAGGATGGCGACGTCCCGGCGCGGATCGAACTCGACCACGGTCGCGCTCAGCCGCCGTGAGGAACCCAGCAGCTGCACGTACGGGTTCTTCACCCCGGCCACCACGTGCGCGTTGGTGATCACCCGATGCTGGCCGATCACCGCGCCGCTGCCCTCCTGGCCCTGGCCGCAGGATGCCTGCCCGGTGATCTTGACAACGCTCCGGCGGGCCCTGGCCAGCACCTGGGCGGACATCACGTCCGGGGACGGCGGCGCGACCGGTGCGATCCGTTCGGGCCGCACGCCGGCGAACACTCTCGGAAAACCGCTGTCCGCCACCGCGGTTCGGAAGGTGTCGGCCAGTCCGACGATTCCGGGCGGCATCAGATCGTCAATGGTGTGGATCACCTTGGAACCGGCCACCGCCCGGGACAGAGCCGGCGACGGCCCCCCGCGGATGGCTCCGGCCACGAACCAGAGCACCATCGCCACCGCGATCACCCCGGCCACCGCTCCGGCCAGGTGATCGGCGATGGCCAGCGGCCCCGGCGGCACCAGCTGACGAAGATGCCCACCGGCCAGCGCACCCAGGAACTGCCCGACCCAAGCCGTCACCACCACCGTGAGCAGGACGAACAGCGAACGCCGCGGGCCGGCCGCGATTCCACCCAGCAGCTGCGGCGCCAGCCACATCGCCAGCACGGCCCCGCCGAGGAACCCGCCGAGGGATAGCACGCCCACCACCAAGCCTTGCCGGAAACCCGAGATGGCGTAGCCCAGCAGGATCAGCAGCAGCACCAGGTCGATCACTGCGCCAGCCTCAGCGCATCGTCCAGCTGGCGGACCAGGGCTGCGTCCCAGGGCTGCTCGAGTCCAGCCAGCCGGAGCATCCAGTTGATCACTCCGGCGGTGAAGCCCCAGATCAGCAGGCCGGCGGCCAGGAAGGCGGGACCGGTGAAGCCGGAAGGATGCACGACCATGAAACGGCTGGCCGGATCGATCAGTTCGGAGACCTCGACCAGCGCCACCCGCTCGACCTCGGCCGGATCGCCCACCACCAGCTCATTCCGGCGCTGCCACCAGGCCAGCACCGGGGTGACGTGGTAACCGCTGACCGACAGGTAGAGGACGGGGCCCAGGGCCCGGACCTGCACCCCGGACGGGTCGAGCCCGGTCTCCTCGTTGGCCTCGCGAAGCGCGGCGTCCACCGGTCCATCGTCGGCGTCGTCGATCCGGCCCCCAGGAAACGACACCTGGCCGGGGTGCGAGCGCAGGGTGTAGGCGCGCTGGGTGAGCAGCAGGTCGGCGCCGGACGGGCCAGCTCCGAAGAGGGCCAGTACTGCGGACGAGTGCGGCTGGCTACCCGGTGGCGGACCGGGCAGACCCGGGAACGGGGAACCGGGCCGCTGCTCGAACGCGGACACCAGCTGCTCGAACCAAGCCGGTGCTGTGGCCGGTTCCATCACCGGCTGGATCACCGTGAACTCACCGCGGAGTCCGCCGCGGTATTGACCGCAGACTTCCCCGCGATATTGACCTCGCACTTCACCGCGGGCTCACCGCCGCGATTGTTTCGCCGGAACCGGAACCGGAACCGGAACCGGAACCGGCTCCGGTCAGGTCCGGGCCGGCGGTCTCGGCGTCGTCTGGATCCGGGCCGCCCACGGCTGGCCACGGGCCCACGGCTGCCAAGGAGCCCTTCAGCAGCCGGGCCGCCTTGACCGGATCCGTCTCACCGGCTCCGTACGAGGGGCACAGCTGAGCGACTGGGCAGGCTCCGCAGGCTGGACGCCGGGCGAAGCAGGTGCGGCGGCCGTGGAAGATCACCCGGTGCGACATCATCGTCCAGTCCCGCCGCGGGAAGATCGCCATCAGGTCGCGCTCGACCTCGACCGGGTCCTCGTGCCCGGTCCAGCCGAACCTCCGTGAGAGGCGCCCGACGTGGGTGTCCACGGTGATCCCGGGAATGTCAAAGGCATTGCCCAGCACCACATTGGCGGTCTTGCGGCCCACGCCCGGCAGGGTCACCAGCTGGTTGAGCCGGTGCGGTACCTCACCGCCGAAATCACTGACCAGCCGTCCGCCGAGCTTGATCAGCGCGTCGGTCTTGGCCCGGAAGAAGCCGGTCGGCTTGAGCAGGGTCTCCAGCTCCTGCCGGTCAGCCGCGGCGTAGCTGGCGGCGGCCGGATAGCGGCGGAACACCTCCGGGGTGACCTCGTTGACCTTCTTGTCGGTCGACTGGGCCGACAGGATGGTGGCGACCAGAAGCTGAAGCGGATCGCCGAAGTCCAGCTCGCATCGCGCGTCCGGGTACCGCTGGGCCAGCACCCGCTCAATCCGCCGGGCCCGCCTGGTGCGGGCCAGCTGGGTCTCCCCGGCCAATGGCGCTGGGGTCTTGGTGCTGTCCTTCGCTGTCCCCGATGCCCCGGCCCGCACCAGGCG
>CAXUFS010000010.1:0-24465 GCA_964250315.1 uncultured Kineosporia sp.
GGGGTCCGGCCAGGTGGACGCCGTCTACGTGGCCAGTCCGCACCCGTTCCACGCCGAACACGCGCTGCTGGCCATCGGTGCGGGCAAGCACGTTCTGATCGAGAAACCGTTCGCGATGAACGCCAGCCAGGCCCAGCAGATTGTCGACGCCGCCACCGCGGCCGGCGTGTTCTGCATGGAGGCGATGTGGACCCGGTTTCTGCCGCACATGGTCCGGATCCGCGAACTGCTGGCTGAGGGCGCGCTGGGCGAGATCGCCCTCCTGCACGCCGACATGGGTATGTGGTTCGCCCGGGATCCGGCGCATCGGCTGTTCGCCCCCGAACTGGGTGGCGGGGCGTTGCTCGACCTGGGCATCTACCCGTTCTCGTTCGCATCGATGGTGCTGGGCTCGCCGGATCGGGTCCTGGCGGTGTCCACCCCGGCCATGACCGGCGTGGATCTCACCACCAGCGCCGTCCTGCACTATCCGGGGGGCGCCCAGGCTGTGCTCACCTGTACCTCGGCCGCCAAAGCCCCGACGCGGGCGTTCATCGCTGGAACCGGCGCCCGGATCGAGATCGAGCCGAACTGGTATAGCAGTGCGGGTTTCCGGCTGATCCACCGGGAGGGGCGCGACGACGAAATCTTTCCGGCCGGAGAGAAGCGCTCCGAGCTCAGCAAGGGGATGCGTTTCGAGATCGCGGAGGCCGGTCGCTGCGCCGCCGCTGGACTGACGCAGAGCCCAGTGATGCCGCTGGCCGAAACCGTTTCGGTGCTGGCCACTCTGGACGAGGTCCGGCGCCAGATCGGGCTGCGCTACGACGCGGACCGATGAATCACCCGGCCAAGCTGGTTGCCCCATCCGCCCATCCGCCGGCTGACCTGCCCATCGATCCAGGCGGCGCCTCGGCCTGGCGCTGGGCCTCAGATCTGCCCCTGCTGGGCTGGCCGGCCCTGGATGGCCTGGGGGTCAGCGCCGTGATCAGCACCCGGTACGGCGGGGGGTCGGCCGGCGCTTACACCAGTCTCAACCTCGGCCTGCATGTCGGGGATCAGCCGGGCGCAGTGCTGGCAAACCGGAGCCGGCTGGCTGCGGCTCTGGACCTCGATCCTGGTGATTTCGTGTTCGCCCGGCAGTCCCACGGTCCCCTGGCCGGGCTGGCCGGTGTGCAGGACCGGGGCCGGGGCTGGGCCAGCCACGACGACGCCCTGGCCGGAACCGATGCACTGGTCACCGCCACTCCCGGCCTGGTCCTGGCCGTGCTGGTGGCCGACTGTGTGCCGATCGTGATCGTCGATCCGGGCAGGCGCCTGCTTGCCTGTGTGCATGCGGGCTGGCGGGGCACCGTGACCGGGGTGACGCGGGCCGCGATCACCCGGCTGCGCCAGCTCGGCGCGGAGCCGGCCGATCTGGTCGCCTGCATCGGGCCGGCCATCCATCCCGGCCGATATCAGGTCGGGACCGACGTCCACGACGCCGCCCTGGCTGCTTTCGGGCCACAGGCACCGGAGGTGATCACGCCGGACGGAGAAGGCCACTGGAGATTCGATCTCTGGGCCGCGAATAGTTTACTGCTGCGGCGAGAAGGCCTGCGGGACAGCCAGATCCATGTGGCTGAGTTTGACACGGGGCCGGACACGCCGTTCTACAGCCACCGAAGTGAAGGCGCATGCGGCCGCTTTGGGCTGTTCGCCTGGCTGCATGCGGAGGCTGGTTGATGGCCGCCCCGCGCGCCGAGCGGTTCCAATACCTGGGGTTCGACGTCGACGAGCACGCTGCGGTGCTGCGTTGCCACTACCAGCTGGACGACCGGAGCTTCACCGAAGTGATCAGCTTTCCCCAGCTGGGCGAGGCCGGTGCCGATTGGGGCCGGCCCGGGGTCGCCGAGGCGGCCCGGCTGGTGTTCCTGCTGGCCGGGGTCTCCTATTACAAGGCGGGCGCACCGCCGGTGATCGACCTCGGCCAGACCGCCGTGACCGATGCCGAACGAACATTCTTGCGGTCGTTCTACGTCGGCGGCCTGGGCGAATTCGCCTATCGCAACGGTATTGATCTGTCCGGCCTGCGGATCGAGGCCGCCCGGCTGGAGCGCCTGGCACCGGCGTCCTACCACCCATCGCCGAACCGTCCGCTGCTGCCCTTCGGTGGCGGGCTGGACTCGATCGTCAGTGCCGAGCTGATCCGGCGCACCACCAACGATGGCGCGTTGTTTGTGGTCAACCGGCCCGGAGATCGCTTCGAGGCGATCGAGCGCCCCGCTGCGGTCACCGGCTGGCCGGTGATCCGGGCCGAGCGGGCAATCGATGACCAGGTGCTGCGCTCGGCCGCACTGGGTTTTCTGAACGGGCATGTCCCAGTCACCGGAGTGATCTCCGCGATTGCGGTGCTGGCCGCCGTGCTGACCGGCCGGGACGCGGGGGTGATGTCAAACGAGTGGGCGGCGTCGGCGGCCACCCTGATCGCTGGTGGCCGCCCGATCAACCACCAGTACTCCAAGAGCGAAGCGTTCGAGGCCGGGTTGCGAACTATGCTGGCTCACAGCATCGGCACCGGCTTGGATTACTTCTCCCTGCTGCGGCCATTCAGTGAACTGTGGATCGCCGAGCGCTTCGCCCGGTCTCCGGAGTACTGGCAGTACTTCCGCAGCTGCAACCGCGCTTTCACCATCGATCCGGCCCGGCGAGCGACTCGCTGGTGCGGGGAGTGCGACAAGTGCTGCTTCATCGACCTGATTCTGTCGCCGTTCATCCCGAAGGCCGCTCTCGCGCAGGTGTTCGGGGGCCGGGAGCCGCTGGCCAATCCCGAACTGCTCAGCCAGTTCCGCAACCTGCTCGCGGTCACACCGGACGCCAAACCGTGGGAATGCGTCGGTGACGAGGGCGAATGCCGGGCCGCCGCGCGAATGGCGCTGCGCCGCCAAGACCGAACCGATGAGCCGGTTCTCCTCACGTTGGTGAGCGAGGCCGCCGCCTGGAACGACGATCATCTGGCCGATCCGGCGGTTCTGCTGGCTCCGCTGGGGTCTCACTTCATCCCGGAACGTTATGCGCCCGGCCCTCTCCTGGTCTGACCTGCCCGGAAGCCGGGTCGGCGTCTACGGCCTCGGGCGGGAGGGCGCCGCCAGCGTGCGGGCCTGCCGGGCCCTGGGCATCGATCCCGTCCTGGTGGATGACGCACCGCAGGCGGTGGACCAGACCCAGCCCGGACTGGACGGTTCCACGGTGCTGCGCACGGATCAGGGCGGACTGGCAAGCCTGATCCGGTGCGATGTGGTGATCACCAGTCCGGGGGTGTCGCTCTACGGCCCGGTCGTAGAAGCGCTGCGGGACAGCCGGATCGAGCTGGTCGGCGGCCTGAGCCTGTGGCTGGCGGGCATCGATCGCTCCCAGGTGATCTGTGTGACCGGCACCAAGGGCAAGAGCACCACCACCGCGCTCATCGCTCACCTGGCCCGGGGGCTCGGGCTGCGGGCCCAGACCGGGGGCAACATCGGCGTTCCTCCATACGATCCGCTGCTGGCTCCGGCCACCCGGCCGGATCTGTGGGCGATCGAGGTGTCCAGCTACCAGGCGGCCCAGCTGCGGGTGGCCCCGCCGCAGGCCGGGGTCACCTCCCTGCACCCGGATCATCTGCCCTGGCACGGCAACGACGTCGAGCGCTACTACCGGGACAAGCTGTCGCTGTGTACCCGGCCCGGCTCGAGCCTGACCGTGGCCAACGGCGACAGCCAGCTGTTGCGCGATCGCCGGAATCTGCTGGGCCAGAGGGTGGAGTGGGTCTGCGCGGCCGACAGCCAGCCGGCCGCCTGGATCGATGCACTGGGCCTGCTCGGGTCGCACAACCGCCGAAACGCCATGATCGCCAAGGCCCTGCTGGTCGCCGCTGGTGCTGGTGGCGCTCAGGATGATCAGGCGATGGTGGCCGCCGCCGCCGGATTCAAGGGCCTGGAGAGCCGGCTGCAACCGGTCGCCACCGTGCGGGGCGTGACCTTCGTGGACGACGGGCTGTCGACCAACGTGCTGCCCACCCTGGCCGCCGTGGAGGCGTTCGAGACCCGGCGGGTGGCGCTCATCGTCGGCGGCCAGGACCGCGGGATCGACTACCGGCCACTGGCCGAGGGCCTGCGCTTGCGCCGGCATGAACTGCTGGTCCTCGCCGTGCCCGACAACGGGCCGCGGATCCGGGACACCCTGCTGCGGGCCGGAGCGGGTCCGGCGGTGTCGGTGCAGGACGCCGCCGACCTGGCCGACGCCGTCCGCGCCGGATACCAGTGGGCTCAGCCCGGCGGCGTTGTGCTGTTGTCACCGGCGGCTCCATCCTTCGGCCGGTTCCTCGACTATCGGCACCGGGGCGCCGCCTTCGCCGCCGCCGCGGCCGCCTGCGCGTCCGGACCCGGCTGACCGGGGACCCGGTGGCGCTGGGCCCGATGGAGATCATCCCCCGGCCGGCCGGAGGCATTCACAAGTGCACGAGTACACTGCCGGAACCATGCCTGCAACACCCTGCCCCGGGCCCGCGCCCAAGCCTCACGCGCGGCGGGGGCGGCCGCGTTCGGGCGGCCGGGAAGCCATCCTGGCTTCGGCTCTCGATCTGCTGGCCGAACGCGGGGCCAGCCGTCTCACCACCCGCGAAGTCGCCGCCCGGGCCGGGGTTTCCGAAGGCAGCGTGTTCTACCACTTCACCGATCGGATCGGTCTGCTGACCTCCGTGATCGAGGACAGCCTGACCGCGCTGATGGAGGTCTCGCCATCCGCGCAGGCCGAGGTGGCGGAGACCCTGGACGCGCTCAGCACCGGCATCGAACGCTTCCTGGACCAGGCCCTGATCGTGCTGATCGCCGCCCAGTCAGATGCCGAACTGCGGGAAGGCATAGCGAAGTTCCTGCTCGGCAAGGACTTTGGCCCGCATCGCGGAATCGACGGGATCGCCCGCTATCTGCGCGGCCGGCAGCAGTCCGGGTTGGTGCGCGCGGACGTCGATCCGGAACCGATAGCGATGATGCTGCTGGGCAGCCTGTTCCTGCGGGTCTGCATGCGGCAGATGATGTCGCCCGAATACGCCGAGCAGCTTCCCAGCCGATCGCAGCTGCTGGCCAGCCTGATCACGATGCTCCGTCCGCCACCCGGCTGACCCGTCCGGCGCAGCTCACGCCGCCCGGGACTGGGACGGATGGGCCGACAGCCAGCGCAGCACCTGCTCGGCCGTCCACTCCGGCGCTTCCAGCTGCGGCACATGCCCAATCCCCCGGGCGATCACGAACGACCAGGCTGGGTTGGCGATCGCGGCTCGCCGGGCCGCCCGGATGTTGATCAGCCGATCGCGGTCCCCGTGCACCAGCAGTACCGGCGCCTCGATCGAGTGCAGCAGTGCGTTGAACCGGCGCCGACCGGCACCCAGGAAGGGACGAAGGGACTGCGCGGCGACCAGGAAGTCCCGATTGGCGTGTTGGTCGCTGGCCCGGCGCCGGGCCAGATCCTTGTGCTCCTGAAGGACTTCGGCCGTGATCCGGCTGGGATCGGCGCAGACCAGGGTGAGCAGGTCCTCCGCGATCTGGTCGCTGGTCCGGGGGCTGCGGCGCTGCTGCAGCGCCCGGCGAGCCCGGCCTGGCAGCAGCAACTCCGCCACGATCGCCGTCACCTGCGGGTCCGGCCAGGCCAGCGGAACCGGCAGCGCCGGATCGAGCAGGATCAGGTGGCTGACCAGGGCCGGGTTCCCGGCCGCCTCCAGCGCGCTGATCAGGCCGCCCATGGAGTTACCGATCAGGATCACCGGGGTGCGGCTGACCTCGGTCAGGAACCGGTCCAGCAGCCGCCGATTGGCCGTGACGGTGGACGAGCGCGGGCCGCCGACGGTCAGCCCGAATCCGGCCAGGTCGGGCGTGAGCACCCGGTAGCGGGTGGCCAGCAGGGGCGCCAGCGACGACCAGTTCGCGTGCGAGCCGCCCAGGCCATGCACGCAGACGATGGTCGGGGCGCCCGCCGGTCCGCCGTGATCGATGTAGTGCATCGGTCCGTCGAGATCCACCCAGCGCGCCTCCATCAGGGCATTCTGCAACACCACGTCAGGCCTTCACCCGTTCGGCTGATCGCTGGTACCGGCGCCAGTGCCGACGCACTGTCCATGACGGCCTCGTTCACGGCAGAGCAGAAGTACCGGCTGGTGACCCGCAGCGATTTCGACGGCCTGGTCTGCGCCGTCCTGCTCCGGTCGCTGGGCATGATCGACGAGATCGACTTCGTGCACCCCAAGGATGTGCAGGACGGCAGCGTCGAGATCACCGGCCGGGACATCCTGACCAATCTGCCGTACGCCCCGGCCGCTCACGTCGTCTTCGACCACCATCACAGCGAGGCGCTGCGGGCTGGTGGGGCGGCGGCCAATCACGTGATCGATCCGGCTGCCCCGTCGGCCGCTCGCGTGGTCTACGACTACTTCGGCGGCGTGGAGGCCTTCCCGCAGGTGTCGGCCGAGCTGATGCAGGCGGTGGACCAGGCCGACTCGGCCGACTACACGCTGGAGGAGATCCTGCGTCCCACTGACTGGACATTGCTGAACTATCTGATGGACAGCCGCACCGGCCTGGGCCGGTTCCGCGACTTCCGGATCAGCAACTACCAGTTGATGATGAAGCTCATCGATCAGGTGCTGCAGCACGAGTCGGTGACCGACATCCTGAGCGATCCCGATGTGGCCGAACGGGTCACGCTGTATCACCAGCAGAGTCAGCTGTTCGTCGAACAGCTGCGCCGGGTCTGCCAGGTGCACGGCGACCTGGTCGTGGTCGACCTTCGCGAGGAGGACGTCATCCATGCCGGGAACCGGTTCATGGTCTATGCCCTCTACCCGCAGTGCCGGGTCTCGGCCCATGCGATCTGGGGAAAACAGAAGCAGAACACAGTTTTTGCGGTGGGTAAGTCGATCATTGACCGCAGCTCGCCGGTGGACATCGGAGCGCTGATGCTCGGCTATGGCGGAGGCGGTCACCACGCGGCCGGGACCTGCCAGGTACCGCACCAGGAGGCCGAGCGGGTTCTCGGCGAGATCATCACCGCTGTCAACGAGTACGGCACGGTCACCGCGTAACGTCGGCGGGCGAGCGCAGCTGCTCCCGGCGATGCCCGGGTCACGCACATTCGGGGTGGTAGCCACGGTCTCAGCCAGGGACCGTACAGTCACCGGATCGCTGACTGACACCTCAGGAGCCACCGATGACCTTGCCCGCGGGTAATCCCTTCGCCCAGCCGAGCCCGCTGCCGCATGGCCTGCCCGCTTTCGCCGAGATCCGCAACGAGCACTTCCGGCCCGCCTTCATGGAAGGCATGGCCGTCCAGCGCTCCGAGATCGACGCCATTGCCGCCGTGGCGCAACCGGCCACGGTGGCGAACACCCTCGATCCGCTGGAGCGATCGGGGCAGTTGCTGAGCCGGGTGGCCGCCGTCCTGTTCAACCTGGTCAGCTCGGCGTCCTCGCCCGGGCTGCTGGAGATCGAGCGTGAGATGGTTCCGCTGCTGGCGGCCCATCACGATCAGATCCTGATGGACCAGCGAATCTTCGAGCGGGTGAATTCGCTTCACCAGCAACGAGATCAGCTGAACCTGGATCTGGAGACGGCTCGGTTGCTGGATCGCTGGCACCTGGACCAGACCCGGGCTGGCGCCAGTCTGGCGGACGCCGAACGGTCCCGGCTGCGTGAGCTGAACGCCGAACTGAGCAGCCTCGGCTCCGATTTTCGTAACCGGCTGCAGGCCGACACCAATGAGCTGGCTGTGCATGTCCTGGACGAGGACGAACTGGACGGCTTGACCCCCGACGCCATCAAGGCCTGTGCAGAGGCCGCCATCGGGCGTGGCCTGGACGGCTTCCTGATCACATTGGTCCTGCCCAGTGCGCAGCCGGCCCTGGCCGTGCTGCGCGACCGGTCGCTGCGCCAGCGGCTGCACACCGCGTCAGTCAGCCGGGGACGGCGGAACAACCAGAACGACACCCGCGAGATCATCATCCGGATGGTTGATCTGCGGGCGCAGCGGGCGGCTCTGCTCGGATATCGCGATCACGCGTCCTACACGGTCGCCGACCAGACCGCCGGATCGGTCGAGTCGGTGATGGCCCTGTTGCTGTCCATGGTCGAGCCCGCACTGGCCAACGCCGCGCAGGAGCAACGCGAGCTGACCGCGGCGATGCGTCAGGATGGAGTGGACGGCCTCCTGCAGCCCTGGGACTGGGCTTACTACTCGGAAAAGCTTGCTCAGCTTCGCTTCTCGCGGGATTCGGCCGCCATCCGGCCATGGTTCGAGCTGGGCCGGGTGGTCCGGGAGGGGATCTTCGCGGCGGCTGGGGCACTGTACGGATTGCGGTTCACCCGGCGCGACGACCTGGTGGCCTACCATCCGGACGCCGAGGTGTACGAAGTACTCGACGCCGGGTCCACCGCCCTGGGGCTGGTGATAACCGACTGGTACGCAAGGGACTCCAAGCGCGGGGGCGCCTGGATGAGCAGTTTCGCCCGCCAGTCTGACCTGCTGGGCACCGTCCCGGTGGTGGTGATCAATCTGAACGTGCCGAAGCCACCATCCGGCGTCCCGGCCCTGCTGAGCATGGATGAAACCGTTACCGCGTTCCACGAATTCGGACATGTGCTGCACGGTGTGCTGTCGCAGGTCAGATATCCGCGGCTGTCCGGCACCAGTGTGCCGCCGGACTTCGTCGAGTTCCCCTCCCAGCTGAACGAGATGTGGGCCTGGTGGCCGGAGCTGCTGGCCCAGTACGCGCGGCACGTGGAGACCGGCGAGGCGCTGCCGGGCCAGGTGCGGGAGGGCTTGCTCGCGGCCCAGTCGTTCGGGCAGGGCTACGCCACCACCGAGATCCTCGCCGCCATGCTGCTGGATCAGGCCTGGCATCAGCGGACCACTGCTGATGGGCCGATCAGCGCTGACCAGGTCGAGGACTTCGAGCGCGAAGCACTTGCGCAACATGGGCTTTCGCTGCCTCTGATCCCACCACGTTACGGCAGCACCTACTTCGCGCACATTTTCGCCGGTGGGTACTCGGCCGCCTACTACTCCTATCTGTGGAGCGAGGTGCTGGACGCAGATGCCGTGGAGTGGTTCTTGGAATCCGGTGGCCTGCAGCGGTCGTCGGGCGAGCAGTTCCGGCGCGAGGTGTTGTCCCGGGGTGGGGCGGTGGATCCGATGGCCGCTTTCGCTGCCTTCCGCGGCCGTGGACCCCGGGTCGAGCCACTGCTGGAGCGCCGGGGGCTGCTACCGGCCTGAAGCCTGATCGGCTGATCCGCTGGAGCCGGGATCATCGAACGGGTCGGGGTCAGGAGGCGGGCTCGGCGCCGGGCGGCGTCCAAGGTCCCGGCCGGGCGGATGGCCTTCCAGCGCACCGGCATTGGCCACGATCGCCGCGATCGGCGGGATCACCATCGCCACCAGGGTGACGGCGACGGCCAGGCCGGTGGAGAACAACCGGAACCAGGTCCAGGCCAGTACCAGCAGCACCAGGCACACTGCCATCAGGGCCAGATAGCGGCGCAGGCGCCCGGCTGGTGCGATCCGCCGCCGGGGCGGCTGCGGCGCCCGATACGGGGCCACCGGGCGATACGGCGGCACGTCCGGCCCCGGCTGGTAGTGCGGGCCCGCTCGAATATGCCGGACCACGATCACCGAGTCGGCCAGTGCGATCACCGCCACCACCGCGAACCCGGCGGCGAGAACCGGCGCATCCACCACGATGAACACGATGGCGGCTCCGGCGCTCCAGATCAGGCCGAGTAAGGCCAGGACCAGCCGCAGGGTCAGCGGACTACGGGCGTGAATCGGCTCGTCTCCGCTGCGAATCGGCCGTTCCCGCATCTCAGCATTCTCATCCTCTGGCTCGCTGGCGTCTGCTGCGGATGCCAAGCCGTACGGCGGTGCGGAAGAATCGGGTTATGGACGGGGACGAGCAGTCATTCCCGGCTCAGCCACCAGCTGATCGGGCCAGCCTTCGGATCGGCACGACGGATCGGGAGGCGGCCGTCGATGCGCTGAGCGAGCACACCCGGGCCGGGCGGCTGTCCGCGCATGAATACGAGGACCGCAGCGAGGCCGCCAAACGAGCGATCACCTGGGCTGACGTCGATTCCCTGTTCGCGGATCTGCCCGCACCGCATCCGGCGCCGGGCAACGCCCGGACGAAGTCACCCAGGCCGCCGCGCCCGGCCGGGGGCCCGGGTGAGACGGCCGGTTCAGGCGTGGTTCACCCCACCGGGCGAGCCGGTCGCGCTGACCGCGCTGATCGCAGAGCCGGGGATCGGTTAGCCGATGCCGAGCCCAGCCAGGGGCTGGTTTCACCCGAGATCGGCCGATGGATGATGGCGGTCGCCCCCCCGATCGCGCTGGTGCTGTTCTTCATCACCTGGAAGTGGTGGTTCTTCCTGCTCATCCCGCTGGTCAGCCTGGTGGTCTACGGACCGGGAGGTAAGCACCGGCGCCGGCGTTAGGGAGTGTTCACCCCAGCCACCTGCTGTTCGCAACTCGCCAAGACCGGTACTGACATCGACTTCGGTCCTAACGCCGGATTCCGCCGCATATTTTGCCCAGCGCTGGGCGGGCAAGGTTCCAGCCGGTGCTGTCGATGATCCTGAAGCGAGCCAGGTCCGGCGCAGCCGGGCCCGCTCACGACCAGACGATGCGCTCAGGGGGTGCGCTGATGACGAGTGCGACTGCCGGGCCTCCGGCTGACACGATGCCGGCCGAGGCCCTGCTGCGAGGGGTCTGGGACGGCGTCGAGACGGCTCTGGTCCTGTACGACGCCTTCGGTCAGCTGATGGCCAACCCCGCTGCCGCGCGGCTGGGCCTGACTCCGGGAGCGGGCGAGCGCCCGGCCTGCTCGGGCCGCGTGGCCGGCCGGGTGGTGTACGTCGCGGATGGGATGACCGTCTGCCCGGAAGCCCAATGGCCGGTGAACCGAGCGCTGCGCGGCGAGACCGTCCGCAACCAGGAACTGCTGATCAGCGACGACGAGCATCCACACGGCCGCCGGTTCGTGATCAGTGCCCATCCGCTGCACCTGCCGAACGGCTCGGCCGCAGCCCTGGTCACTTTCCGCGAGTCGGCCAGGAATCAGCAGGATCAGCGGGCCAACAGTGCCAGCCTGGACGAGCTCAGCATGCTGATGGATGGCGCCGCCGGCTATGTGATCCTGCAACTGGGCCCCGACGGTGAGGTCCGAAGCTGGAGCAAGAACGCTCGGCAACTGCTGGGGTACACCCGGGAGGAGATCGTCGGCCGTCCCTATGCCATGTTCTTCCGGGCCGGCGACGCGGCCAGCGGCGTACCCGGATCCATTCTCGGTCAGGCCCGGATGCATGGCTCGGCCAAGACCGGCGGCGTCCGGGTGCGCAAGGACGGCAGCACGTTCTGGGCCGACGGCGTGATCACTGCTGTCCGGGACGGTGGCGGTGAGGTGGTCGCCTTCGTCAAGGTCGTGCACGATGTCACCCCGCGCTATCAGGCCGAGCGGGCGGTGCAGAAGCTGAACCGCGAACTGAGCGAGTTGAATGAGGGATTCTCCTACAGCGTCGCTCATGATCTGCGCGCGCCAGTCCGTGCTGTGCACGGGTTCTCGCGTCTCCTGGAGGAGCGTCATGGCCACGTTCTTCCGCCGGACGCCCAGCTGCTACTGGGTCAGATCGAGAACAGTGCGCTCAGATTGGGTCATCTGATCGACGGCCTGCTGCTGCTCTCCCGGATCCAACGCCAGCCGATGGAACCGAAAAAGATCGACATGACTGCGCTGGCTCAGCGCTGCTGGACGGACGTAGCCAGCCGATATCCGGGATTGGCAACAACTTTCGAGATCGAGCCACTGATGCCGGTGACCGCCGACCCGCAGTTGCTGCGCCAGGTCTGGCTGAATCTCCTCGACAACGCGGTCAAGTTCAGTGGTTCGCCGGCTGAACCCAGCGTGCGGGTCACCTCGCGCGCAGAACATGCGCAGGTGGTCTTCGAGGTCATCGACAATGGCGCAGGCTTCGACATGCGTTATTCGGAAAAGCTTTTCAAAGTTTTCCAGCGCCTGCACCGGGATCAGTTTCCCGGGGTGGGGATCGGGCTGGCCATTGCCTATCGGGTGATCAGCCGCCATGGTGGGCGTATCTGGGCCACCAGTGATGCGGGCCATGAGACCCGGTTCAGTTTCTCTCTGCCCGTGAATGGAAACCCGGAATCAGTGGTGGACGCGTCGACGGCGACGGCGGCGATGGTCGAATGACTTCTCAGGAGGCGGCTGGGCCCTGGTTGCTGCTCGTCGAAGACAGTCCCAGCGACCGCGAACTGACCACGCTGGCGCTCACTCAAGGCGCCGGAAGCGCTTTCGAGGTGCGCGCCGTCACAGACGGTTTGGAGGCTCTGGATCTGCTGTTCTGCCGAGGTGCTTTTGGCGACCGCGACCCGGACGACGTACCGCGCGTCATCCTGCTCGACGTGAACATGCCACTGATCAACGGATTTGAAGTGCTGCGCGAGATCAAGGGACATCCGCGGCTGAGCCAGATACCGGTGGTGATGCTGACGTCGTCGGCCGAGCGCCGGGATCTGATCTCCAGCTATGAGCTGGGAGCGAACAGCTATGTGGTCAAGCCGGTCGACATCGATCAGTTCTTCACCACTTTGAAGCGGCTGGGAACATACTGGCTGACGGTGAACCAGCCTGGTGACGAACTCGTGCCGTAGTGGCGCCCGCCTGGATCCGGTGGGAACGGGCGAGTCAAGCCCAAGGATCAGGCGGATGGGCTGGCGTCCGGCGACGCGTCCGCGATCCGGTGGCCGGCCTCGACCACTGCGGTGGACACGGCGGCACCCAGCCCCAGCGCGGCCAGAGCCCCCTTCCAGCCGGGTTCGTCGATACCGAGTTTCGCGTCCAGTGAAAAGGGTCCGGGGCCCTGTTCGGCCAGGATCGCCAGCGTGGCGATCAGCACTGCGTTGTACTCGTAGCCGCCTTTGCTCACCCACGGCCCGTTCGGCAGGTGCACCGTCCGGATCGCGGTGATCATGGTTCCAATCAGGCTGGCCGCCGCCAGCGGCGTGGCCAGGCCCAGGACGAGGGCGGTTCCGCCGGCCGTTTCAGTGATCCCAGCGGCTAGCGCATTGACCTTGGCCGGTTCCAGCCGGAGCTTGCTCATCATGCCGGTCGTACCCGCGGGGCCCGGCCCATCGAACCAGCCGAACAACTTCTGGGTTCCGTGGCCGATGAAGAGTGCGCCGATGAGTGTGCGTGCGGCCAGTCGTCCAATTGCCACTGTGAGCATCTCCATAGCCATCGACCTGAAGCTGAACGCCGGGGGAAAGACTCCGCAACTTCTGAACTCTTCCGGCCCAGGCGACCCGCCCTGAATTCAGCGAACACTACCGGCTCTCGCGGAAGCCCCAGGACGGGCCACCAGTTCCGCCCCCCGCTCAATACTCCGGCCCGGGTGGCCGGGGGTGGAAGGCATTGCCGATCCAGGGATGTGCTTTGCTAGATCGGCTGGCGCGGATCAGGACGAGGGGGGCGAGACGTTCCCGCGCCAGGCTCCGGTCTCGGTCCCGCGCTTCTCGATGAACTCCTTGAAGCGCTTGGCGTCCGCCTTCACCTGATGATCGTCCAGATTGAGGGCACTGCCGGCCTTCTCCACCAGACCCTCGGGCTCCCAGTCGATCTGGATCATCACCCGGGTGTTGTCGTCGTCCAAGCGATGGAAGGTGACCACTCCGGCTTGCCGCGTGTCGCCTCCGACGCTCTTCCAGGCGACCCGCTCGTCGGGGTGTTGCTCGGTTATCTCGGTATCGAACTCCCGCTTCACGCCACCGATGTTGGTGACCCAGTGACTGCGCTTGTCGTCAAGCTGAGTGATGCTCTCGACGCCGTTCATGAAATTGGGGAACGACTCGAACTGCGTCCACTGGTCGTAGGCGGTGCGGACAGGCACGTGGACGTCGACCGACTCCTGGACCTGCGACACGTCATCATCTCCTTGGTATGTATGTGCTTCACTGACCATTCCTGTCTATCAATGCGGCCGATGGTGTGCTAATCGATCAGTGCACCAGCGATTTTCAAATCGGCGACCAGATCGGCGCGGGCCTGGGCCCGGTCGTCGTCCGGTGCGCGGAGGACTGATGACGGGTGCACGGTGGCCATGAGTTTCGCCGATCCGATGAAGTCCCCCTCGATCACTTCCCCTCGGCGCTGAGTGACCCGGAAGTCCTTGCCCAGCAGGGCGGTGGCGGCTGTGGCGCCGAGAACGACGATTACCTCGGGCTGGACCAGTTCCAGCTCGGCGGTGAGCCAGGGCTTGCAGGCGGTGATGTGGGCCAGCTCCGGCTTCTGATGGATCCGCCGCTTGCCGCGAGCCTGGAATCGGAAGTGCTTGACCGCGTTGGTCACATAGACCGACTCCCGGGCGATCCCGGCCTCCTCCAGCGACTCCTGCAGCAGCCGGCCGGCCGGTCCGACGAAGGGGATACCGCGCTGATCCTCGACGTCCCCCGGCTGCTCGCCGACCAGCATCATCGGCGCCTGGGGGTTCCCCGCTGAGAACACCACCTGGGTGGCAGGTTCCCATAGTTCACAGCCCTGGCAGCGGGTGGCCGCCTCGCGCAGGGTGGCGATGCTGGCGTTCTCGGGCACCCAGGCCTGAGCTCCTGGACGGTCGATCCGGGTCGGCATGACGTCAGCCTGGCTCGTGATCCGCCATGTCGCACGGTGACATCGCCGGCGCCGGGCGGCACCGGAGCCGGCCGGCCTTCGGACTGGCTCCCCGAGGACGAGCCGGCGGACAATGTCGTCATGTTCTCCGAGGGCGGCACTGCGCTGGGGACGATCGCTACGGTCGTGATTTCGATCATCGCGGCGGTGGGCGTGCTTGCGGCTGCGCTGATCGTGTTCCTGATGTGGCGGTTCAAGCTGCCACCGCGAGCGCTGGTAGCGATGATCGCTGCAGCGATCTATCTGGTGTCGCCGATCGATGTCCTGCCCGAAGTCCTGCTGGGCCCGGTCGGACTGCTGGACGACGCCGGCGTCGTCACCGGCACCGCGATCTTCGTATACAAGCTGATTCAGACGCGCAAGCGCTTGATCGAGGCCGGGGTCCTGGGCCGGGGACGCCCATCCGGCCGTAGAACCCGCCCGTTTCTGGAGCCATAAAGCCCGAAGACCATCGCCGCGCAACCAGGCAACCGGAACGGGCGGGTGAGCGTTTCATAGGGGCATGGGAATCATCCGGGTATCCCCCAGGGATTGGGATCCCTCGTTCGAAGAGTTCGCCCGGGAGCGAGTGCCCGCCTTGCTGCGTACTGCGGCATTCCTCAGCGGTGACGTCAACGCGGCTGAGGATCTGGTGCAGATGGCGCTGGCCCGGACAGCGGCCCGCTGGCGCCAGGCCCGCGATCACCCCGACGCCTATATCCGCCGCGTTCTGATCAACCTCGTTCACGACCGATGGCGGGCCAGTTCGCGCCGGATGCGCGAGATCCCGCTCGAAGCAGCCACAGCCGATGATGGCGCGGTCACTGGGGGATTCGGGCCGCATCCAGCGCCCGACGCCGCTTTCGCTGATCGCGACCAGTTGCTCGAGGCTCTGCGGCAGCTGCCGTCGAGGCAGCGCGCAGCAGTCGTCTTCCGATTCTGGGAGGACATGTCGGTGACCGAAACCGCAGCCTGCATGGGATGCACCGAGGGCACAGTCAAGTCGGCGACCAGCCGTGGCCTGGACCGGCTCCGTACCTTGCTCACCGATACCGAGTTCTCCAACCCCTAGGAGGGATCATGACCGATCAAATGGAACTGCGACTTCGCCGGCAACTCAATCAGGCTGCGGAAACCATCCATCCATCGACCGATCTTGTCTCCGGTGCCAGGCGCCGGTATCGGCACCGGCCGACGGCCAGTGTCGCCGCGGCCGCTGGTGCCACCGTGGCGGTGGCTGGACTGGCGTTCGCGGCACCGGCCGTCCTGAGCCATGAGCAAGCTGGTGTGCATCGAGCGGAGGTGGCCGACCGTACAGCAGCGAGAAGCACAACTGAACAACGTGTCTCGCCAGCGCTGGAGGTCAGTATGTCCGGGTACGTGTTCGAACTCCCCGTCGGTTTCCGGCTGGACGGCCGGCCGGTGCGAACCAAACTCGGACCGCATGAGCGTGACATCAACGATCTGAGCGGTTACAGCGTGGTCGCCAGCGCCAGCAAAGCTGATCAGAAGAACGCCCGGATCACCTTGGCCACCTACGAAGGAGACGTCGCCGTGGCGGCCAACAAGGACATGTCCGCCCCATTCCATTTCGGCCGGGACCCCAGTCATCGCACGTCTATCGCCGGCCACGAGACGTGGGTCAGTATGGTCCGTTCCATTCCCGCCAGCGCTTTCGGGCCCAAGCCCGGCGCTCCGGCGAACGCACCAAGCCGAAGTCAGCTGGTGCGTACTGCCGCACTGCCACACGTGACGATCGAAGTGACACTCGGCCCGGTCCGGCATCTCTACCTGTCAACAGATGGGATCAGCGAGGCTGACGCTCTGGCCATCGCGAGGTCGGGGCTGGGCTGACCCGCCGGCCGGTATCCAGGTATTCTCGGAGCGGCCGTCAGCCGAAGGATCCCGATACCGCTTCCCGGGAACCACGATTCACGCTATGGATCTGGCGGTGCGAACTCAGCCGGCTCGACTTCAGTTCGGCCGCTGATGTGGAGTTCACGTCGGGGGCCAAGTCGCTGCGCGGAGCCATCATCAGCGGCAGTCAGCTGATCACCATGGCACCCGCATTCGGATCAACGCTGGGCGTCAGAGTTGTTGATTGACCGCGTCTGTGGTTGTGGGCGCCCGCAACGCTGCGCCGACGGCTCGCAGAGGAGCGTCCGCCTTGAGCAGCATCTCCTCCACCTCGGCGGCCGGGTCGGACAGGACCGTGATCGCGCCGCCGCTGCCGATGGTGACGTGGCCGGGACGAACCACCAAGGTTCGGATCACGATGCTCAGATCGACCGCACCAGTCAGCGAGAAGTAGCCGAGGGCACCGGAATACACGCCACGAGCGCCTCCTTCGAGCCGGTCCAGGATCTGCATCGTCCGGCGTTTCGGCGCTCCAGTCATCGAGCCTCCGGGAAACGCGGCCCGTACGCAATCGACCGGACTCAAGTCGGACCGTAGCTTCGCCTCGATTGTGCTCACCATCTGGTGCACGGCGGAGAAGGCCTCGACCCCGAAGAGCCTTCTGACCTTGACGGTTCCCGGCTCGGCCACCATGCCCAGATCATTGCGGAGCAGATCCACGATCATCAGGTTTTCGGCCCGGTCTTTCACCGAGTGCGCCAGTTCATCGGCGAACGCGACGTCCTCGAGCCGGTTCTGGCCCCGGCGCCGGGTCCCTTTGATCGGCTCGGCCTGGATCTGGCCAGCGGACGTGATGCTGAGCATTCTCTCGGGAGAGGCACTCAGCACATGCGCATCGCCGATTCTGAGCAGGGCCGAGTATGGGGCCGGACTCGACCGGCGCAGTTCCCGGAATGTGGCCAGCGGATCGACGGCGACATCCACCGTCAGTTCGTTGGTCAGATTGATCTCGTAACTCTCTCCGGCCCGGATCTCTTTCTGGCACAGCCGGACCAGCTCCAAGTACCGCTCCGGAGAATGCCGGTACCGCACCGGTGGGAGCGGCCGCCCTGCTGGAGTACCCAGGGTCGTGAGGTCCGCCGATACTCGGCAAAGCTCCGTTTCAGCCTCGGCGGCGTCCAGCCATTGCCTCTGTGCGGGCTCGGCCGTCTCGTCGGCCAAGGCCAGGAGCCAGGTCTGCCCGAGCAGATGATCAATCAGGACACCTCGATCCGAGAACAGCAGACCGGCATCCGGCAACGGTGACGGGTGAGCGGCGTCCCCGCCGCAGTTGGCCTTCAGTTCGTAGCCGAGACAACCCACGTAACCGAGGGCGAAGTCGAGGGGCAGCTCGGGCGCGCTGATCGCTCGAGCCCTCAGCTGTGCTTTCAGGTAATCGAAAATGTCACCGGCAGCGGCGTAGGGCATCCCGGTCACCGGTTCGACCAGTACATGGTCGGCGGTGGCGGAGGCGGTGACCCACTCACTCAGCGGGCCACCTCCACCCATGATCGAGAAGCGGGACGAGGGCGGGTGAACCGCCTCGCCATCCAGCCAGTACCCATGCTGGTCAGCCGCGAAAAGGCTGGCGTAGAGCGCAGCGGTTTCGGGTTCGGCATCGATCCGGCGGCTGAGCAGGCGCAGGGAATCAGCCCGGCGCGGCGGCGTCCTCAAGGTGGGCCGGGCCTGCGAGCCAGTTACCGGAATGGCGGCCGATGACCCGGACGGAGTGCTGGAAGGGCGAATGTGTACCGCTGTGGCCGCCATGGCCAGGTCGCGGAAATTTGCCAGCAGCTGGTGACCGTGCTCGGTGGCGATGGACTCAGGATGAAACTGCACCCCCCAGTGGGGTTTGGTTCGATGGCGCACAGCCATGACCAGATCGGGACTGTTCCCCGGCCCCGGTGTGCTGGCGGTGACCTCGATCGAGCCAGGAATATCCGTGGCGATCAGAGAGTGGTACCGCACGGCGTTGAAGGGTGAGGGCAGGCCGGTGAAGAGCCCGGTGCCCTGGTGGGAGATCGGGCTGGTCCGGCCGTGGACCGGCTGGGGGGAAGGCACGATCGATGCGCCTTCAGCCAGGCACAGGCCTTGATGTCCCAAGCAGACGCCCAGTACCGGCCGGCCGGTGGTGAGCGCCGCCCGCGAGATTCCGAAATCCGCGTTCCGGCCGGGCCGGCCGGGGCCCGGTGAAATCAGAAGGGCACCCAGAGTAGTCAGATCGATGGAATCCCAGGTGGCCCAGTCGTCATTGTGAATGATGCGAGGCGGCCGACCGGCCACCGATGTCCATAGCTGAAACAGGTTGTAGGTGAACGAGTCGTAGTTGTCGATGAGCAACGCCTGCACCGTGACAGCCTCCGATGTTGCAATTTGAACACTTATTCAGCGCGCCGAGTTGACCATCAGGAGTTTGGCTTGCAACATGCTTTTCATGGCGCAGCGTGTTCAGGTAGAGCTGGTTGATGATGTTGATGGCAGGGTCGCCAGTGAGACCGTGAGTTTCGGTCTCGATGGAGTCTCGTATGAGATCGACCTGTCGGACAAGAACGCCAAGGCTCTCCGCAAGGCGTACGACAAGTGGATCCCTTCGGCGCGCCGGGTAGGTGGACGGCAGAGCCGGGGCACCACCAAAGTGGCGACCGGAGTCGACACCGCCGCGGTCCGGGCCTGGGCCTCCAGCAATGGATACGAGATCTCCTCCCGGGGCCGTATCCCCAGCGAGATCCTGGAGCAGTACCGCGCCGCTGGCAATTGAGTAGCCGGGAAGTTCGCAGGAAATTCCTTCGCCGTCTTCTTGCGCACTGAGCCGACTCGTCGGACCGTGCTCACTGGGAAGCTGTTTCCAAGCGAAGGATTGCCGTGGCGCTGGACCAGACCAACCTTGTCGATCTGACTGGGCTGTACGTCGACGACACCGACGATGACGATCCGGTGCTGGTGCAGGCCGACGGCACCCGGGTGGACACCTGGCGTGAGGGATATCCCTACGACGAGCGGATGTCGCGCGACGACTACGAACGAGAGAAGCGCCTGCTTCAGATCGAACTCCTCAAGCTGCAGAACTGGGTCAAGGCGACCGGCGTCAAGATTGTCATCCTGTTCGAGGGACGGGATGCGGCCGGTAAGGGTGGAACCATCAAGCGGTTCATGGAGCATCTGAACCCGAGGGGCGCCCGGGTAGTAGCGCTGGAGAAACCCAGCCCGCGGGAGAGCGGAGAATGGTACTTCCAGCGCTACATCCGGGAACTGCCCACCTCGGGCGAGATCGTGTTGTTCGACCGGTCCTGGTACAACCGAGCCGGAGTCGAGCGGGTGATGGGTTTCTGCAGCCCGAATGAGTATCTCGAATTCATGCGCCAGGCGCCGGAACTGGAGCGCATGCTGGTCCGCTCCCAGATCCGCCTGATCAAGCTCTGGTTCTCGGTGTCGCGGTCCGAGCAGCGCACCCGCTTCACCATCCGTCAGGTCGACCCGGTCCGGCAGTGGAAGCTCTCGCCCATGGATCTGGCCTCACTGGACAAGTGGGACGACTACACCGAGGCCAAGGAGGCGATGTTCTTCTACACCGACACCGCCGACGCTCCGTGGTCAGTGGTCAAGAGCAACGACAAGAAGCGGGCCCGGCTCGAAGCCATGCGCTACGTGCTGAACCAATTCCACTACGACGACAAGGATCCCGGTGTGGCCGGCGCCCCAGATCCCTCGATCGTCGGACCCGCATCCGACGTGTTCGAGACCGGTGAGCATCAGGACCGCAAGTATCCCCGGCTCTGAACGGGCCACCGGCTGAGCAACGGTGGTTGCCGGGCTCGCCGAGGGCAGCAGCCGGGCGTGAAACAATGCCGGAGTGCTTTTCTGCTGCTCCGAGGAGGGACCGTGCCCGATCAGGCCCTGGCGTCCGTGAGTACCGACGTGGCTGGCGCGGTGCGGCGAGCGGTCCAGGTCGCGCTGCCGCAAGCGGGCGACGTCGATCCCCTGGTCCGCGCCTCCACCCACGCTGACCTGCAGGCCAACGTCGCCTTACCGCTGGCCAAGCGGCTCCGGCAGCCACCCGCCGTGCTGGCTGCTCAGATCGCCGAGCACCTGGGCGACCCACTGGTGGACGGCGCCGAAGTGTCCGGTCCCGGCTTCATCAACATCACCATCGCCGCGGCCGAGTTGTGGCGGCGTGCCGCCGTCCGGCTGAATGATCCCAGGCTGGGAGTGAGTCAGCCCCGGCGAGGCGAACGCACCGTGATCGACTATTCGTCACCCAACATCGCCAAGGACATGCACGTCGGACATCTGCGTACCACGGTGATCGGCGACTGCCTGGTCCGGCTGCTCAGCCATCTCGGAGCGGACGTGATCCGGCAGAACCACTTGGGTGATTGGGGCACCCAGTTCGGCATGCTGATTCAGTACATCGAAGAAAATCCCGAACAGCTCTGGCGGGCAGGCGAACTCGCCGCCAGCGGAATCACCGACAGCAGTACGTCCGCCTTGGACGGACTGTATCGGGCCGCCCGGCTGACGTTCGATGCCGACCCCGGCTTCGCCGATCGCTCCCGGGCCCGGGTGGTGAAGCTGCAGTCCGGTGATGAACAAACCCTGCGGATGTGGCGCGAGATCGTGGCCGAGTCGCAGGGCGCGTTCCAGGCCATCTACGCCCGCCTGGGAATCCTGCTGACTCCGGCCGACTCGGCTGGCGAGTCGTTCTACAATCCGTGGCTGGCCGACGTCGCCGACGAACTGGTGGCTGATGGCATCGCAGTCGAAAGCCAGGGCGCGCTCTGTGTTTTCGATGATGAGGTCTTGGGCCCTGACGGCGAGCCAGTACCGCTGATCGTGCGCAAGTCCGGTGGCGGTTACGGTTACGACGCCACTGATCTGGCCACGATTCGTTACCGCATGCGGGATCTGAAGGCTGACCGGGTCCTATACGTGGTGGACGCCCGGCAGTCGATGCATTTCCGGCTGATCTTCGATTGCGCCCGCCGGGCCGGTTGGATCACCGGCGACGCTGACGTCCGGCACCTGGCGTTCGGAACCGTGCTTGGGCCGGATGGGCGGCCGTTCAAGACCCGCGCTGGCGGTACGGTTCCGCTCAGTGATCTGCTGGACGACGCCGTGCGCCAGGCCCGGCTGATCGTGGCCGAGAAGCAGCCCGGACTGCCGGTGGCCGGCCTCGATGCGCTGGCTGAGATCGTGGGCATCGCTTCGGTCAAGTACGCGGAGCTGTCCACGTCCCGGGTCAAGGACTACGTGTTCGATGTCAATCGGATGGTGTCCTTCACCGGAGACACCGGTGCCTACCTTCAGTACGCGCATGCCCGGGTGAACTCCATCCTGCGCCGGGCCGCCACCGCTGGAGCGGCACCGGAGCTGAGGATCAGCGACGAGATCGAGCCGCAGGAACGCGCGGTGATCCTGGCGCTCGATGCTTTCGGGGACTGCCTGGCCGAGGTGGCCGAAACCCTGGAGCCGCATCGGCTGTGCGGATATCTCTACGACCTCTGCAAAGTGTTTACCGACTTCTACGAGGCCTGTCCGGTGATCAAGGCAGATAGTGAGCAAAAGCGGGGCAATCGCCTGGCGCTGTGTCAGCTGACCGGAAACACCATCCAGACGGGCCTTCACTTGCTCGGAATCACTGCCCCGGAACGGCTTTAGGCTCCCCTGAAGCCGTCCCGGGCGATAGCGAGGATCGGCGCGCCCGGGATATCGACGCTCAGCCTTCGTAATCTGGCGCGTCCGCCAGTGGCCACCCGCCGGCAGCCAGACGAGCGGACACTCGAGCGACGTCCTCTGCCGACGCCTCGTCCAAAGTGGCGTCGTTGATAAGCTTCTCGACGTCGGCCGTGGTCAGCTGCGCCCCCTGCTCGCCGAGGCTGGCGAGTTCCTGAGCGATCTGGTGGACCTCGAAGTTGGTGAGCTTGCGCCGCAGCACACCCAGCAGGACCACGTAGTCCTGCTGGGGTACGCCGCTGGGATAGCCGGCTCGTAGCCAATCCAGGGCACGGCCAACGAATGTGGTTCGAACCTCGCTCACGAGAGCTGCTCCTTCAGGTTGGCGGAGTCACTTCTTCTCGACGATGACCGGGTAGACGTGTTCGAAACTGACGGCCTTGCCGAACCCTGTGGCCACGATCACGGTCAGCCCGGCCGCCACGGCCAGGATCACGAGCGCGAAGCACACAAAGGCGCCGGCTCGTCCGACCGGATGAGGACTGGCCAGGGGCGCACCGGGCGCGTGTGCTTCCGCCTCGCCGCCAGCGCCGAAGGCCAAGGACCGGATGCCGAGTGCAAACAGTGCGGGCAGCCCAGCTCCGAGCACCAGCCCGAACACCAGCACCTTCCAGACTGCATGCCATTCCAGCGAAAGAGTGTGTGCCATGGTGTTGCTCTCCTCGTCCTGCTCAGACCGTGGCCGAGGAGGAGGCACCGACCGGCTCGCGCTGTTCGGCCTCCCACTCGTCGTTGACGTTGCCCGAGTGGATCGGGGTCTTGAGCGATCGCAGATACATCGCGGTGGCCGCGCCAATCAGAATCACAGTGATCAAGAGGGCCCCGGCCAGGCCGCCCCCGAGGAGGCTGGCGACCCACCACATGAGGGCTCCGACCACGGCAGCGCTCGGCAGGGTGATGATCCAGGCGGCGACCATCCTCCCGGCCACCCGCCAGCGGACCTGAGCGCCGGGTTTGCCCACCCCAGAGCCGAGGATCGAGCCAGTGGCCACATGAGTGGTGGAGAGTGCGAAGCCGAGATGACTGGACACCAGAATGACCGCTGCAGAGGCGCTTTCGGCGGCCATTCCCTGAGGCGGTTCGATCTCCACCAGCCCCTTACCCAGGGTGCGGATGATCCGCCAGCCACCGAGGTAGGTTCCGGAGGAAATGGCCACAGCGCAGAGCACCTTGACCCAGAACGGAATGCTCTTGGTGTCGGTCCAGTGGCCGGAGGCGATCAGTGCCAAGGTGATCACGCCCATCGTCTTCTGCGCGTCATTGGTGCCGTGCGCCAGCGAAACCATGGACGCCGATCCGATCTGACCCCAGCGAAAACCATTGTCGGTGAACCGCTTGGCCACGCCGGTGGTGATTCGGTAAACCAGCCAGGTGGCAACCCCGGCGACCAATCCAGCGATGATTGGTGACATCACGGCCGGCAGGATCACTTTGCCGACGACGCCGTCGATCTTGCTGCCGTCACCGTTCCAGTTCACACCGCTCCAGCCCAGTCCGGCGATCGTCGCGCCGATCAGGCCGCCGAACAGAGCGTGCGAGGAACTGGAGGGCAGGCCGAGCAGCCAGGTGAGCAAGTTCCAGATGATGGCGCCGATCAGCCCGGCCAGCACGATGAGGAGCAGATCGGTCCCGCCGCCGCTGAGCAGTTCCGGCTTGGGGGTGCCGTCCTTGTTCTGAATGTGGACCACGGCGTTGGAGACCGTGAGCGCGACCTCGACGGACAGGAAGGCGCCGATCAGGTTGAGGAGCCCGGACAGCGCCACAGCCTGCTTGGGCTTCAGCGCCCCGGTGGCGATGGAGGTGGCCATCGCGTTCGCGGTGTCGTGGAAACCGTTCGTGAAGTCGAATGAGAGGGCGACGATCACGACCAGCACGAGGATGGTGGTGGCAGCGTTCACGAGCTAACGGTGACTCGCCATCGTCGCTGGCGATAGGCCTAAGTCTTGAATGCCCTGCAGTGTTTGCCCGCTGTTCTCAGATTGCTCACCATCCGGGTCCAACAGGACAATCAGGCCCCTGTGGCACGAGGGCCGGCCGGTGTCCGGGGGGAGCGGCCGCAACTGACAAATTGCGCTCAACGGCGCGGTAACACTCGGAAAGCCGACTGTGGCACGACCCGTTGATCACTACGCTCTGCTGATATGAAA
>CAXUFS010000011.1:0-24082 GCA_964250315.1 uncultured Kineosporia sp.
ACCTGTTCGCGGCCATCCGGCCCGCCGGCGCCGGCCCGGCCCGAGCCGAAATCGGCTGGCTCCACATCCATCTGCGCCTGTCCGGCAAGCTCGCGGCCGGCCTGGGCCAGCCGCCGCCGGCCAAGGGCGCGCTCCGGCTGCGGTTGCAGAACACGCAGGGCTGGGCCGACCTGCGGGGAGCCACCACCTGCGAGCTGCTGGACGACGGCCAGCGCCGCAGCCTGCTGGACCGGCTCGGCCAGGACCCGCTGCGCAAGGACGCCGACCCGCTGCTGCCGTGGGCCCGGATCAGTCGTTCCCGGGTGGCGCTGGGCGCTTTGCTGATGCAGCAGGAGGTGGTGGCCGGGATCGGCAACGTCTACCGGGCTGAAATCCTGTTCCGGCACCGCCTCGATCCGTTCCGGCCTGGCCGGGATCTGAGCGAGGATCGCTGGCTGGGCCTCTGGGACGACCTGAGCGTGCTGATGCGGGCCGGGGTTCGCTCCGGCCGGATCGTCACCACTGAGCCGGAGGACCGGCCGGGCCGCACCCGGCGCGTCTCCCGTTCCGGCCAGGTGCCGCGGGACGACTCGTTCTACGTCTATCGCCGGACCGGCCTGCCCTGCCGGATCTGCGGCACCCCGGTGCAGACTGCCCCGATGGCCGCCCGCAACCTCTACTGGTGCGCCAAGGACCAGCAGAGCTGAGGCATCAGCGACGTCGGACCGCCTTCGGCCTAGCCTCAGCTCATGACTGATCCCCTATTCACCGCGATCGATCATGTCGGAGTGGCGGTGGCTGATCTGGACGCCGCGATCGCCTACTACCGCGACACTTTCGGCATGCACCTGGTGCACGAGGAAGTGAACCAGGAGCAGGGCGTCCGCGAGGCGATGCTCTCGATCGGCCAGTCCGGTAGCTGCCTGCAGTTGCTGGCCCCGCTGTCGCCCGACTCGATCATCGGCCAGTTCCTGGATCGGTCCGGACCCGGGGTGCAGCAGGTGGCCTACCGGGTGGACGACGTCGAAGCCGTGGCCGGCACCCTGCGCGAACGCGGCGTCCGGGTGCTCTACGACACCCCCCGGAGCGGCACCGCCGGCAGCAGGATCAACTACATCCATCCCCGGGACGCCGGGGGGGTGCTGATCGAACTGGTCGAACTGGCTACGAGCCGCGGATCTCGACCCGCCGGTTAAGCGCCTGGCCTGGCTTGGTGGTGTTCGGCGCGATCGGCCTCTTCTCGCCGAAGCCGGTCGCCGTCAAGGTGATCCGAGATCCGGCCAGTGCCTGCGCCAGGGCAGCCCGGACGGCTTCGGCCCGGCGTCTGGACAGACCCAGGTTGTAGTCGTCGGAGCCCTTCGAATCGGTGTAGCCGCTGACCTGCACCCTGGTCACCGCAGGCTGGCCCGCCGGCGGAGTCCGGAGCAGGCCGGCGATCCGGGTGATCTCGCGCTGCGCCCGGGGGGTCAGATCGGACTTGTCGAATGCGAACAGCACGTCGGAGTTGAGCCGGAAGTCGCGTTCACCGGTGTCGGTGACCGCGCCGTCCAGCGAGGCCACCGGAAAGGTCAGATCCTGCACCGGCCCGATGATGTCCTGCACCGGAAAGCTGGCCGGGGTCGTCACCGGCACCGGCCCGATGATCACCGTCAGGGTGAGCAGAGCCGTGAGGATCATCGGCTGATGGCGACGCCGGAGAAGGAGCCAGCGTGCGGCACATAGACATCCACCTTCGTGGTCTGCTCGGGCGGCGCGCCCAGCACCGCGGTCAGAACCACACCTTGGCCCGGGTCGACGAAAACGGTGGACAGATCGGCGCTGCACACGCACCGGCCCTCCGGATCCCGGGCGACCAGGTAACGCTTGGCGTTGGGGCCGTCCACGACATAGACGCCATCAGCGTTCAACCCCAGTTCGTTGGTGCCGTCGGCCAGCTTCTGATAGATGCCATCGCTGAAGAAGTCGGCGATCTGCCAGGAGCCGGTGGACGAGGCGGGCAGCAGATTGCGGGCGGTGAAGGTGATGGTCATCGTCTTGCCATTCACCCGGACCTCGTTCAGGTCCACCTGAATCGGAAGACCCCGGTGGGAAGTCTTCCGGCTACCCAGTACCGGAAGATCGGCGGCGGTGGCTCCCGGAGATGGACTGGTGCCGATCGCGGGCGTACCGCCGGAGACGGGGGTCGCAGCGGCCGCCGAGCTGGCTGGGTCTCCGCTGTGGTCACTGTTTCCGGAGCACCCTGACAGCAACCCGGCCATAAGTACGGCCAGCGTGGCGCCTGCCTTGAGCCGGATCCCGCCCGCGTTTTTGATCGGCCACGAGTTCATAGAGCGCCCCCTCGGACGTCAGCGCGTCTGGCTACTGACCGAATCAGCAAATGCAGGCCCCCACCTGATTCATCCGTGAATGCAGTAGCCGCTACGTTTGTACCAGCCCCAACCGGGGATCGTCGAATTACCATTCGCGAACTAGGCTCAAGGGCGAGTAGCTACCGATCTGATCTCAAGGCGGCCAATTCATCCACCTCTTCGCTAGCGTTTCTCATCGGCGTTCACCCGACCAGACCAGGCAGGCTGGTATTTGACCTCCATCGCAGCGTCCAGCTGGGCAAGGTGGGAGTACTGTGCCAGCCATCGGGTGGCATTGGGTGAAAGTCTCGGAGTCAGGGATGACTGCCCCGCAACGACGACACCGCACGCGATCCTGCGGTTCATCACATAGGTAGGCCCCGGCGGGCCGTCAGGGAGGACTGAGAGTGGCCGGCGAGCAAAGCCCCCAGGGATTCCAGATCGTCATGCGTGGATACGACCGCGCCCAGGTGGACGAACGCCTAGGAGCGTTGGAGTCCGCCTTGCGCGACGCCAGGGCCAGGGTCGAGGAACTCGACACCAGAGCGCTCAAGCTGTCTGGCGAGGTGTCCGAGGCTCAGCGTCAGCTGCGCGAAGTTGAACGCCCGTCGTACAGCGGGCTGGGCTCGCGGATCGAGCAGCTGCTCCGGCTGGCCGAGGAACAGGCCAGCGACGTGATCGCGGCGGCCACCAAGGACGCCGAAGAGGCCGTCGCCCAGGCCCGGGTGGAAGCCGCCCAGCACCGTGCGGCCGCTCAGAACGAGGCCGCCGAGAACACCGCCACGGCTCAGCGGGAAACGGCTGACCTGCGCCGCAACGCCACCACTGAGGCCGAGGAGATCGTCGCCACCGCCACCCGTAAGGCCGAGGAGATGCTGGCCATCGCCGAGCGCGAGGCAGCCAAGCTGAAGTCGGTCACCGAGCACGAGACGAGCGAGAAGCGCACCACCGTCGATCGGGAGCTGGCCCGGATGCGGGCCACCGCCGAACGTGAGGTCACCGAGCTGCGGGCTGCCGCCAAGCGCGAGGTCGACGAGATGCGGGCCACCAGCAAGCGCGAGTCCGAGGAGATGCGGTCCAGCGCGGCCTCGACACTCGAAGAGTCGCGGGCCAAGGCCGACCAGATGAACACCGATCTCGAGGTCAAGCTCGCGGCCCGGCGCGAGGAGGCCGAGCGCCTGGACGCCGAACGACACGAGCAGGCCGTGGCTCAGGCCACTCAGCTGGTCGCCGAGGCCGAGCAGCGGGCGTCGGCCGCCGAGCAGCGGGCCAGCAAGGCGGTCGAGCAGGCCGAGGCGGTTCGCCGGGACGCCGACGAGCACGCCAAGTCCCTGGTCGGCAATGCCCGCCGCAATGCCGATCAGGTCATCGCCGAGGCCCGCTCGCACGCCGACAAGGTGCTGTCCGAGGCCAAGAGCGAAGCCGACCGCAACCGCCGGGCCGCTCAGCGGCAGGTGGACGAGCTGATCCGGCAGCGCGACAGCATCACCGGTCACCTCGACCAGCTGCGCCAGCTGCTCGGCAGCACCATGCCGGTGCCAGGGCTGGACAAGCTGGCCGCGGCGGCGGCCGGTCCGGACCAGCATGCCGCCGGACCCGAGGCTGAGGAAAACCGGACCATCGTGCTGCCGGAGGACCGCTCACCAGCGGGCTCGAAGAGCTGACCGAAGACTTTACCGGCGGGGACGGCGACGTCCCCGCCTCAGTCAGGTCCGTCCCGGCCGGAGCTGGGGCCGTAACCGGCGCCACACCGGATGCTGCCCCGCGGGCGGCGACCTCAGCCGCGGCGTCCCAGACCTCCGATGCCGATCGTGACGTGGTCGCCGTCGCGGTTCGGGACGGCGACGCCAGCGACGACGACGCGGACCCAAAGTATGGGCAACCCGGCCAGCCGCTGAACCGCAAGAGCCCCTTGTACCTGGGCTTCGTCGCGGCTATCGGGGCGTTGGTCGCCTACCACCTGCTCGGTCTGCTGGGCGAGATCTCGGGCACGCTCACCCTGATCCTGGTCGCCGCGTTCATCGCCATCGGCCTGGATCCGCTGGTCCGGCGCGTCCAGCGGCTGGGCCTGGGTCGGGGCTGGGCGGTGGCAGTGGTCTTCGTGGGCCTGCTGCTGGTGGTGGCCGGCTTCATGGCCGCCGTGCTGCCGGCCGTGATCAACCAGAGCACGCAGCTGGTTCAGCACCTGCCCGATCAGATCAGTGATCTGCAGCAGAAGAAGTGGGTCAAGGATCTTGACCAGCAGTACAACATCATCACCAACGCCACCAACGAGGTGAAGTCCCGGCTGACCGACAGCAAGTCCTTGCTGCAGCTGTTCGGGGGAATCCTCGGGGCCGGTAAGGCCCTGGTGTCCGGGCTCTTCAGTGTGATCACCGTGCTGGCGCTGACTCTGTATCTGCTGGCTTCGATGAACACCCTGACCGAGGCGGGCTACCGGCTACTGCCCGCCTCGCGGCGGCAACGGGTCCGGCTGCTGACCGAGGAGATCATCCGCCGGATCGGCGGTTATATCTCCGGGCAGGTCGCCGTGGCCAGCATCAACGGCGTCTGTTCCTTTGTCATGATGACGATCCTGCACATCCCCTATGCCCTGCTGCTGGCCATCATCGTGGGTCTGCTCGGGCTGATTCCGATGGTCGGCGCCACCATCGGAGCGGTGGTGGTGGGACTGGTCGGGCTGACCCAGTCGGTGAAGATCGCGCTCATCGTGGCCGTCTACTACGTGATCTACCAGCAGATCGAGAACTACCTGATCTCCCCCCGGGTGATGTCCCGGACCGTGGAGGTGCCCGGCGGGGTGGCCCTGGTGGCGGCCCTGATCGGAGGCACGCTGTTCGGCGTCCTCGGTGCCCTGGTGGCCATCCCGTTCGCAGCCGCGATCCTGCTGCTGATCCAGCAGGTGCTGATCCCCCGTCAGGACCAGCACTGAACGGACCGCGCGCTCTGCTCGTGCGGCATGATGTGCGTATGCCCAGATACGATGTCCGATGCCGCGCCTGCGGGAGCACGTTCGAGGTGACCCGGCCAATGGCCGCCGCCAACGATCCAGCGCGCTGCCCCAGCGGGCACACCGACACGGTCCGGTTGCTCCCCGCCGTCGCCGTCACCGGCGTCTCGGCCAGAACCGCGGGCGGCCCAGTTCCGGCTCCCGGCTCATCGTCGCCACCATCCGGCGGATGTTGCGGCGGCGGGTGCTGCAGCTGAGAATCATCCACTTCGCCGACACCGGGGACTGGGCCGCCGCACTCGGCACCGGCCGATACGAAACCTCTAGCCGCGGACTCAGCCTGGCCGGCGAGGGCTTCATCCACGCCAGTACCACCCGGCAAGCGGCCGAAGTCCTGCAGCGCTTCTACGCCGACTACGACCGGGAGCGGCTGCTCGTCTTGGTGCTCGATGCCGGAGACCTCGAGGCAGCCGGATCGCCGGTTCGCTGGGACCACGTCCCCGGCCAGTCTGAGCCGTTCCCCCACATCTATGGCCCGATCCCGCCGGACGCCGCGGTGTCGGTGTTGCCCGTTGCCGGGGTCACCGGTGCTCTGGAGCTGCCCGACCTCACCGGCCTGGACGTCGCCGATTCCGCTCCGGGCTGATAGCCGCCGAGCATCCGGCGGATAGTCTCAGCACCGTGCGACTGGTGATTGCCCGCTGCTCGGTCGACTACGCCGGGCGATTGACCGCTCATCTGCCATTGGCCCAGCGGCTGCTGATGGTCAAGGCGGACGGCAGCGTGCTGGTGCATTCCGATGGCGGCTCATACAAACCGCTGAACTGGATGAGCCCGCCCTGCCGTTTGACGGTCTCCCCGCCCGATGGGGACGCCGCGGAGCGCGGGGTGATCGAGGTCTGGACGGTGCAGCACGCCAAGTCCGACGACCGGCTGATCGTCAGCCTCTTCGAAGTGCTGCACGACAGTAGCCACGACCTCGGTATCGATCCGGGCCTGGTCAAGGACGGCGTCGAGGCGCACCTGCAGAAGCTGCTGGCCGAGCAGGTGAGCATGCTGGGTGACGGCTGGTCGCTGGTCCGGCGCGAGTACATGACCGCGATCGGCCCGGTCGATCTGCTGGTGCGCGATCACACCGGAGCCGCGGTGGCGGTGGAGATCAAACGCCGGGGTGAGATCGACGGCGTCGAGCAGCTGACCCGTTATCTGGAGCTGCTCAACCGGGACCCTCTGCTCACCCCGGTGGCGGGGATCTTCGCCGCCCAGGAGATCAAGCCGCAGGCCCGGGTGCTGGCCGAGGACCGCGGAATTCGCTGCGTCACATTGGATTACGAGGCACTGCGCGGGACCGACGACGTCGAGCACCGGCTGTTCTGATGCTGTACCGGCTGCTCTTCCGGCTGGTGTTCACCCGGATGGACGCCGAGCAGGCCCATCGGATCGGATTCGGCCTGATCCGCACGGCCGGGGCGATCTCGCCGGTGCTGTGGCTCCTGCGCAAGCTGCTGGCGCCCTCTGACCCGGTGCTGCGGGTACGGGCGCTGGGACTGGACCTTCCCGGTCCCCTCGGACTGGCGGCCGGCTTCGACAAGAACGCGGTGGCTCCAGAGGCTCTGGCCGCACTGGGCTTCGGCTTCATCGAGGTGGGCACCCTGACCGCCCGGCCGCAACCGGGCAACCCCAGGCCGCGACTGTTCCGGCTACCGGGCGATCGGGCCCTGGTCAATCGGATGGGGTTCAACAATGACGGCGCGAACGCTGCCGCCCGGCGACTGGCGGCCCGGCTTGGCCCCAAGGCATGGATCGGCATCAACATCGGCCGCTCGAAGCTCGCCCGCGATACCGAAGTGATCGATGACTATTCCACCAGCGCAACGGCTTTGGCGAGCCAGGCTGATTACCTGGTGGTCAACGTCAGCTCGCCGAACACGCCCGGGCTGCGCGACCTGCAGGCGGTGGATCAGCTGCGGCCGCTGCTGGCCGCCGTCCAGCGGGTCCTGGCTGGGTCCGCGATGGCGCAGGGCCGGCCCCGCCCGGTGCCGCTGCTGGTGAAGATCGCTCCGGACCTGGCCGACGCGGACGTCGACGCCGTGGCCGATCTTGCTCTTGAACTGGGCCTGGACGGCATCATCGCCACCAACACCACCATCGGCCGGGCCGGGCTCAGTACGCCCGCCGGCCAGGTCGACATGCTGGGCCCGGGCGGGCTCAGCGGTCCGGTGCTGCGCGAGCGATCGCTGGAGGTGCTACGCCGGCTGCACCAGCGCACCGGCGATCAGCTGGTACTGATCGCGGCCGGTGGGATCAGTTCGGCCCAGGACGCCTGGGAGCGGATCCAGGCCGGCGCCACCCTGGTGCAGGCCTACACCGGGTTCATCTACGGTGGCCCGCTCTGGCCGGCCCGGGTACATCGCGATCTGGCCCGGCGGGTCCGCGCGGCTGGGCTGACCAGCGTTCAGCAGGCCGTCGGCCGGGGCTGAGCGGGCGCCCGGCTGGTCCGCGCCGGTCCATCACGGGATCATCGGAACATGGCTGGCCGACGCGTGATCGTGGCAGGCGCGGGCGTGATTGGCCTGACCTGCGCCGTCCGGCTAGCTGAGAGCGGCTTTCAGGTCGGGGTGCTGGCCCGGGACCTGCCGCTGGAGACGACGTCCGCAGTGGCCGGCGGCCACTGGGGACCCTTCCTGGCCGAGCCCGCCGGCGACGTGCAGCGCTGGGCCCGGCAGTCGTTCGTCCAGATGGAGGAGATCAGTCACCACCCCGGCAGCGGGATCCAGATGCGCACCGGTCACTTCATCGGCGGGCGCCCGCCACAGTGGGCAGCCGCGCTGGCCGACGTGATGCCGCTGACCCAGACCGGCCGGCAGGCCCCGGGCGGACAGGCCGGCTGGCGAACCCGGGTGCCGGTTGCCGACATGCCGGTCTATCTGGGCTATCTGGTTCGCCGGTTGCGCGAGGCTGGCGGCACGCTGACCCGGATGTCCCTGGCCGCTCTGCCGTCCCGGGGCCTAGTGATCAACTGCACCGGGCTGGCCGCCCGCAGCCTGGCCGCCGACCCGAGCGTGCGGCCGATCCGGGGCCAGGTCGTGATCACCACCAATCCGGGCCTGACCGACTGGGTGATCGGTAACGACGAGGACGATCCTGGACACGACAGCGCCTTGACCTATGTGTTCCCGCAACCCGAGCGGATCGTGGTCGGGGGCACCGCCGAGCCCGATCAGTGGCTGGCCGATGCCGATCCGGCTACCGCCCGCCAGATCCTGGCCCGGGCCACTGGGCTGGTTCCCCAATTGGCCAGCGCACGGGTGCTGGCCCGGCGGGCGGCCCTGCGCCCCTGGCGCCCGGCGATACGGCTGGAGACGGTGATCAGCACGGGTTCGGCCGTGGTGCACTGCTACGGCCACGGAGGCTGTGGCATCACGGTCTCGTGGGGGTGCGCCGAGCAGGTCCTGAACGACGCCGAGGCCCTGTCCCAGATGGCCGGCATGGCCTGATCGTTATTCTTACAACATCCCAGTGATAACTGTCCGCTAGGTAAGGGCAAGTCCGTTGCGCCCTCAGTTGAGCCGGTCATAGCTTCAGCGAGCCCGTTAGCAGAGCTCCTCGGGGAGCTCGCCGAGAGGACTCGAGCTTTCATGACCGATGCACGGCCCACGCCGGATCTGCTTGACCCTCAGGACGTTTTCCCGGTCGCACCGCCTGAGCCCAGCCGCCGGCCGCGCCGGGGGCAGCAGCCTGGCCCTGACGCCGCCTACCTTTCGCCGGACTTCCCGCAACCGCTGGCCTTTCCCAGTCCGTTGACGGCGGCACCAGCACTCACCGTTATGACCTCGCCGGTGGCTCAGTCCGGCGTTCAGCCCATGGTTCAGCCCAGCCTGGGCTACCCGGCCAGCGCCGAGCCGGACCCACAGGTCTGGTGGGACCAGGACGGCGTCGCGCCGTCGGCGTCCAGCGACGGCCAGGCGATCCGACCGGCCGGATACGAGGCCGGATACGAGCTGGACGAGGAGTCCGAGGACGACGGTGGCCACTCCCAGCGGAACCGGCCCGGCGCCACCAAGCCGGTCTTGACCGCCCTGATCCCCGAGCGGGTGATGGACCGGCGCGGACTGCTGCTGGCCGGCCTGACCGGAATCACCGCGACCGCCGCGGCCGGCACGATGCTGTTCAAGGGTGGAGACGACGCGGCGGCCAGTGCCGCCCGGCGGCACCTCGCCACCCCGGGCAGCGCCACCGGCAGCAGCAGCACCGGCGGGGTCAGCAGCGGTTCTGGGCAGGCACTGACCGGGTCCTCCACCTCGCATTCCCCGGCCACGGCCGCCAAGAAGCCCGGGCTCGTGCTGTCCAGGAAGCTCGACCCTGACCTGCTGATCAGCCGCATCACCTACGGGCGGACCGCGGCCCTGGAACACCAGGTGCACAAGGACACCCCGGCCAAGTGGCTGGCCGCCCAGCTCAAGCCGGGTACGGTGGCTGATCCTGGTGGCGCCGGGATTCTGGCCCGCTATCCCCGGCTGGGCTGGTCCACCGCCAAGGTGCGGGCCAGCGTCAAGGACGGCGACTGGGCCGTGATGCAGGACCTGGTCGCGGCCCACCTGGGCCGGGCCTGCTGGAGCAGCCGCCAGCTGTTCGAGGTAATGGTCGACTTCTGGTCCAACCACCTGAATGTGACCGTGCCGAGCGATGGGGTCTGGGACTCCCGGCATCGCTACGACGCCGACGTGATTCGCGCCAATGCCCTCGGCAGCTTCGAGAAGATGCTGCTGGCCAGCGCCTTTCACCCGTCCATGTTGCTCTACCTGAACAACGCCGAGTCAACCAAGTACGCGCCGAACGAGAACTACGCCCGCGAAGTGCTGGAACTGCACACCGTCGGCATCAACGCCGGCTACACCGAAACCGACGTCCAGAAGGCGGCCCTGCTGCTCACCGGCTGGACCGTGATGGAGGGCCAGGCCAGTTACGACGGCACCCGGCATCACGTGGGCAAGTTGAAGGTGTTCGGCTACTCCACCGCCAACTCGACCGAGGCGGGCGGCAAAACGGTTCAGCAGCATTACCTCTCGTACCTGGCCCGGCATCCCAAGACGGCCTACAACCTGTCCTACAAGCTGGCCCAGCACTTCGTGTCGGACACTCCGCCCAAGGCGCTGGTCAAGCACATGGCGGCGGTCTATCTGAAGGGCAAGACCGCGATCGCCCCAGTGCTGCGGGCGATGTTCAGCTCGGCGGAGTTCGCCGCCTCAGCCGGTGAGAAGGTTCGCCGGCCGATGGAGGTGACCGCGGCCTCGATCCGGGTGCTGGGGATCCAGCCGGGCAAGGACAGCCAGGGACTGACCGACCTGGCCTGGACGCTCAACGGCATGGGACACGCCCCGTTGGGCTGGCCCCAGCCCAACGGTTACGGTGACACGGCCGCGGAATGGCAGTCGCCGTCGATGGCGCTGGCCCAGTTCAACGCCACCACGGCGCTGGTGCACGGCTGGTGGCCGAACAAGTTGAACAACCCGACCGCCGCCAAATTGCTCAGCTCGCCCCCGCGCACCCGGGACGGCGTGATCGACGCCGTCGCGGTCAAGCTGTTCGGCCGCAAGCCGACCAGCAAGGAGCGCAGCGCCGCCCGCACCCTGCTGGCCGGCACCTCATTGCCCAGCTCGTTCAGCAAGGGCACCTATCAACAGCAGGAGACGGTCGCCCTGGTGGCGACCCTGTTCCTGCAGTCCCCCGCCCACCTGACGCGATAGGCCTGCGATGACCGAGATCATGACCTCAGACCCGGCCGGCCAGGCCACCTACCAGCCCTGCGGGTGCCCCGAGAACCAGCGGGCCGGGCTCAGCCGCCGCACCTTGTTCCGGATCGCCGGAGCAGCGGGCCTGCTCACCGCGACCACCATGAGCAACGTGCGGGTGGCCCTGTCGGCCGATGCGGCCACCACGGGCAACACCCTGGTGGTGCTGTCACTGCGCGGTGGCTTCGATGGCCTGTCCGCGATCGTGCCGATCGGGGATCCGGACTACGCCCCGGCTCGGCCGAGCACCCAGGTCCAGGCCTCACTGGCCCATCAGGTCGACTCCCGCTTCGGCCTCCACCCGGCGATGGCGCCGCTGTTCCCGCTCTGGGAGGCCGGCACGTTCGGTGCGGTGCACGCCGTCGGCCAGCAGGACCCGACTCGCTCGCACTTCGAAGCCATGGAGGAGATGGAGCGGGCCGCTCCGACGTCCTCCCTGCGGACCGGCTGGATCGACCGGACCCTCGGCATGATCGGGGATCAGGACATCTTCACCGGTACCGCGATCGGCGGAGGGGCCCTGCCGCAGTCCATGCTGGGCCCGCACGCCAAGTTCGCGATGCAGAACATCAGCGGCACCAAGGTCTCGATCGGGGAAGACCTGGTGCCGCTGACTCGCTGGCGCAAGGCAATGAGCACCATCAACAAGGGCGCCGGGGCCGAGGTGACCGCGCCGCTGACCAATGCGTTGCGGGCGATCGACGCGATCCGGCCCCTCCAGCAGCAACCGGATGACCCGGCCAAGGCCGGCTATCCCAGCGGAGGCCTGGGCAGCGCGCTGCACGACGTGGCCCGGCTGGTCAAGGCCGGGGTCGGCTTGCGGGTGGCCAGCGTGGAGTTCGGCAACTGGGACATGCACTCCGGGCTGGGCACGCCCACCGCTGGCTGGATGTTCGACCAGCTGACCGAGCTGAGCACTGCGCTGGCCGCCTTCGCCAAGGAGCTCGGCCCGGACTTCGGCAAGGTCACCCTGCTGACCCTGAGCGAGTTCGGCCGGCGTGTGGGCGAGAACGGTTCCAATGGCCTGGACCACGGGCACGGCAATGCGGTGCTGGTGCTGGGCGGCGGGATCAACGGCGGCAAGGTGCTGGGACGCTGGCCCGGCCTGGGCGCCAGCGATCTGGTGGACGGCGACCTGGCCGGCACCACCGACTACCGCAGCATCGTGTCCGAGGTGCTGACCAAGCGGCTGAATGTGTCCAGCAACACCACGGTCTTCCCCGGCTTCAAGCCCACAGCGGTGGGCATCGCCTGATCTCTTCCACACCGGGCATGATCACCGCCTGAGCCCGCAAAAGCGTTGCTGCGACCATACTTTCGCGGGCCAGCGAGGTGATCATGCCTGGCGATGCTCCCTTGCCTAGACTCGTGGACATGAGCCAGCAGCCTGATTTCGACCTGGACGACGACGCAATGCGCCGGGGCGGCTCGATCAAGTGGACCTATGCCGCTCCAGACGTGCTGCCGGCCTGGGTAGCGGAGATGGACGTCGGGGCCTGCCCGGCGGTCAGCGACGCGCTGCACCAGGCGATCGACCGGGGCGCCATGGGTTATCCGGCCCCCGATTCGGTCAACGGGCTGCCGGAGGCCACCGCTGATTTCCTTCAGCGCCGGTTCGGCTGGGCGGCCGAGCCAGGGCTGGTGATGTCGTGCGGAGACGTGATGGCCGGCGTCATGCTGGTTCTCCAAGTCCTGTGCGACCCCGGCCCGGTGGTGGTGCCGGTCCCGTCCTATCCGCCGTTCCTGATGGCCGTGCCCTACACCGGGCGCGAACTGCTCACTGTGCCGATGATCGAGCCGGTCGGCGACCAGCCCTGGCGCCTGGACCTCGGCCGGATCGACGCCGCACTGGCTGGTGGGGCGCGCACTGTGCTGCTGGCCAATCCGCACAACCCGACTGGCCGGGTGTTCACCCGAGCCGAACTCGAAGCACTGCGGGACGTGGTGGCGCGGCGCGGAGCCCGGGTGATCAGCGACGAGATCCACGCCCCGCTGCTGCTCGATCCGGGTCCGCACACTCCCTACGCCAGCCTGAACGCAACGGCCGAGCATGTGACCACCCTGGTGGCCGCGTCGAAGGCCTGGAACCTGGCCGGGCTCAAATGCGCTCAGATCGTGCTCGGCTCGCCCGCCGATCTGGCCCTCATCCGGCAGCTGCCGCCGATCGCCAACCATGGCGTCTCACCGCTGGGCATCGTGGCCTCCGTCGCCGCCTACCGCGACGGCGGTCCCTGGCTGGACGGGCTCCTGCGGGTACTGGCCCAGCGGCGCAGTCAGCTCAGCGATCTGCTGGCCACCGAGCTACCGCAGGTGCGCTGGACTCCACCCCAGGCCACCTATCTGGCCTGGCTGGACGCCCGGGCCCTGGAGCCGACCGATCCGGCCGCCGCCACCCTGGCCCGCTCCAAGGTGATGCTGAGTGCCGGAGCCGACTTCGGATCCGGCTACCGAAGATTCGTCCGGCTGAACTTCGGGACGTCCGCTGAGCGGCTGCAGCGGGTGATCAAAGGAGTCGCTTCGGCCTGGTCCTGAAGCCCTGACCGGCCCTGCCCTATAGATAGAGGTCGACGGAAACGCCTAATCCGCCCGGCTTCTCAGCCTGATCAGCTGCTTCGGCCGGGTTGGGGGACGCCCGGCGATCAGGGTTTTGCTGCGTGCTGGCGATGGCGTCACGATCCGCCGGAGCCGCTGGCGGGACGGCGGGAACGTCCGAACTGCCCGGAAGGCCGGGCCTGCTCACCGGACCGACAGTCACTGCCACACCTCCCGTGCCTTGGACCCCGTCAGTATCATCGGCACCCGCGCCCGCGAGAGTAAGCCCCGCACACCACATCACCGGCGCATCTCAGCACAGCCCGAGACAGACGCATCTGGCGGCCGGTGGGGGAATCAGCCCAATTCGTCGTCGAGATAGCACCAGCGCCAGGACTCCCCCAGCTCGACGCTGCGCATCACCGGGTGCTGGGTGTCGTGGAAGTGCGCTTCGGCGTGCCGATTGGGAGACGAGTCGCAACACCCGATGTGCCCGCAGGTCAGGCACATCCGCAGATGCACCCAGCTTCGTTCGTTCAGGGCCAGGCAGTCGGGGCAGGCATCGGGAGAGGTGGCCGGGGTCACCACCTCTGGCGCCTGCGCCAGGTGCTCACACGACGCCACCCGCAGGCTGCTCTCCACCTCGGCCACCACCGCCCCGTTGGCCGCCGCACCGGTGGTGACCGCGCTGTTCACCTGACCTCGCTGTGAACGGCCACTGCTTCCGCTGGCCCCGGCCGCGCTGATCCCACCGGCCTGACGGCCCACCCACTCCGGGATCCGGAGAACCGGGGCATCCACCGCAGCGGATCCATCGGAAGCAGGCGCCCCGGGGCCGGCCGGGGCATTGATATCGGCCAGCGTGCCGGCCAGTTCTCCGGCTTGGTCAGATCGGTCGACTGGCCCGGACGATGCCGAAAAGCCTTCCAGCATGGCCTCTTCCTGATCGACCCGCTCCAGGATCCCTTCCACGATGTCACCCGGCACCGAGCCCGACCGCAGCACGTCGGTGATCACCTGCCGTTCCGCGTCCAGCATGGCCACCCGCAGGCGGTGGAACGCCGCTGCCGGGGTCTCCCGTTCGGCGTCGGCTGAGCCCAGCCTCTCCCAGGCTGCGTTGGCCACCCGCTCGGCCCAGTTCCGTAGCCCATCGACGACTTCCGGCCGATCGGTGCTGTCGCCCTCCTCGTCCAGCCTTTCCAGGGCAGCGCGCCCGGCTCGCTGCTGCACCAGGGCCAGTTGCAACGCGTCCTGGGCCGGATCGGGTCCCTGCACCCGCAGCACCCGGACCAGCCAGGGCAAAGTGGTCCCCTGCAGCAGCAGGGTGCCGGCCACCACCGCGAAGGCGGCCACCACCAGAGCCGCCTGGCCCGGAATGTTCTCCGGAATGGTGACCGCTGCGGCCAAGGTGACCACCCCGCGCATTCCGGCCCAGCCGACCAGCGTGACATTGCGCAGCGGCGGCTGAGGCTCACTGCGCGCGATCCTGGGAATCAGCCTGGGGATGTAGGTACCTGGGATCAGCCAGATGAACCGGACCACCACCACGGTGGCCAGCACGGCCAGGCTGAGCCACAGCAGCACTCCGTTGCCGGTGTCGGTGCTGGAGATGGCGGCGCTCAGCAGATTCTGCAGCTGCAGCCCGATCAGCAGGAAGACGACGCTCTCCAGCAGGAACTGGACCGTCCGCCAGATCGTTCGCTCGGTCACCCGCGATGCGGCGGACTGGATGTCGGGCGAGCGGTGGCCCAGGATCAGCCCGGCCAACACCACTGAGATCACCCCCGAGCCATTCAGTTCCTCGGCCACGACGTAGGCCACATAGGGGGCGATCAGTGAAAGCGAGGTGTCCAGTACCGGGTCCTCCAGCCGCCGCCGGACGAAGCTGACCACTTCGGCCAGCACCCAGCCGCTGAGCACGCCGACCCCGACCGCGATCACGAAGTCGCCGGTGGCACCCAGCGCACTCACCGACCCAGCCGTCGCCGCCGCCAGCGCGGTCCGCAGCAGCACCAGCGCGGTGGCATCGTTCAGCAGGCTCTCGCCCTCCAGCAGGCTGACCACCCGGCGCGGCATCCGGACCCGGCGGGCGACGGCGGTAGCCGCCACCGCATCCGGGGGCGCGACCACCGCGCCCAGCGCGAGTGCCACCGTGAACGGCACCTGAGGCAGGATCGCGTGGACCACGATGCCCACCGCGAATGCGGTGGCGATGACCAGGCCGACCGAGAGCAGGATGATCGGCCGGCGGTTGCGCTTCAGGTCTATGTAGGGCGTCCGGATGGCGGTGGCATACAGCAGCGGCGGCAGAATGCCGATCAGCACGAACTCCGGTTTCAGCGGTAGCGACGGCATACCCGGAACGAAGGACAGCACCAGGCCCAGGGCGGTCAGGACCAGCGGCGCGGACAGCCCCACCCGTGCGGCCAGGCCAGCTGCCGCCGCGGCGATGATCAGCAGGCCGATGACGTCCTGGGCCAGATGCACCGGCCAACTATCGCATCGCGCTGCCCACCGCCCGGCTGGGTTCGCTAGTGGCTGATCAGCTCATTGCCGGGAATACCTGGTTCCAGCGCAGTGACCCGTTCCCGGCGCAGCAGCCGAGCCTGCTCGGGCGGGGTGCACCGGCCGGGTTCCGCCGGGTACACGGCCGAGATCCAGGTCAGCCGGGCGACCCGGAGCAGGCGCATCTCCCGCGCCCCGACGCCGGTGAGCACCAGCTGCCGGCCAGTCCGCTGAGCCCGGCGGGACACTCCGACCAGGACGCCGAGCCCGGCGCCGTCCCAGATCTCCAGATCTTCCAGCTGTAGCTCGAATTCGCCTGCGCCGTCGTCGATCGCCTGGTGCAGCCGGGTCCGGGCCATGGCGGTGCTCCGCGCGTCCAGCCGGCCGCGAAGGCGCAGCTGGCATCCTGGTTCGATCACGTCGATCTCAAGCGAGTGGTGCATCGCCCGGCCTCCAGCCAGCCATTGGCGAGCCAGCTACTGGCCAACCCGTTCGTACGGTCATCTCTACCCCGGGCCGTTGTTGGCCAAACAGCGCCATCTGACGTGGCAGCCCGGACTGCCCAGCGACCTACGAACAGCAGTGATACGTGGTCGAATCTCAAGCAGGTAAGAGGCTATTCGGCAGACCGGGCGGCGTCCTGGAGTCCACGCCGATTTTCACTGATCGTGAGCGAACCGTGACCCAGGATCATGGGCATCAAGCGCCCCATCGGCGCTCGTCTCGACGTATCAGCGGCAGCCCAGCCGGATCCTGTTGATTGGGCCGCGCGTCCGCTCGATAGGCCCCATCGATCACACCACCGCCGTTCACCGGAATGGCTGACCGACTTGTCCTATTCGCTCTGTCCGCACCACAGTTTCACGCCTAAGATCTTCGATCACTCAGCACTGGAAAGGAGAACTCTCTATGACTGAGCAGCTCCTGCCTCAAGCAGGTGAAGCAGAAGAGCCGAACCCAGAAGTTGCGGCGATCGCCGACAATCCCGACCCGGACGAAGCCGGAGACGGGACATTCTCGGTGGGACCGCCCGACGCCATTTTCGATTCCCGGCTGCTGCCCGCGGTGACCGCGGACGACGAGGCGGCGCTGGTCGCCACCACCGCCGACCCCCTCGACGACGTCGATGAGCCTCCAGACGTACCGGTGCCTCCTGCGGACGACGACGCGGACCAGGAGCTGCCGGGAGACGATGAGCTCGACGCCTTGATCTCTGATGTTGATACCGATTCCGTAGAAACGGGTTTCGACGCTTCGATGCTCCAGGACGCTTCTGAAGGGGGTGCGTGATGGCTGAGGATGTGCTGACCGCGAAGCAGGCCAAAGCCATGCTGGTCAAGCTCGGCTGGGACAACGCCAATCGAAATCTGGCGTTCGCGCTGAAGGGATTCCAGCGCGGCTGGAATCTGGGCCCCGAGCTCAAGCCGACGGGAACTCTGGGACCGAAGACGAGTGCAGCGCTCAAGCTTTCCTACGCCCGGCTCCGGCAGGGAAAGCCGACCATGAGTGAGCACTTTTCCTACACCGAATTCAAGTGCAAGGACGGCGGCGATTTCCCGGAGTGCCAGCGGATCTGGACCTTGAGAGTGCACGTCCGGCGGCTGGAGGCCTACCGGAAACAGATTGGCGGCCCAGTCCGGATCACCTCCGGCTGCCGGTGTAAACGGCACAACAAAGCCGTGGGCGGAGCAAAGTCCAGCCAGCACATGTTTGGCGCGGCCTCGGACATTCAGGGAATCAACACGGTGCAGGCGAAGAAGAAGGCCAAGCTGTTCGCGGGCCTGGGATACAAGGAGTCGACCAAGAAGGTGATCCACGTCGACTCGCGGGACAAGGCCGGGCACAACAACGGTGGCTCGCCGGCCCATCCCATCGTCTGGCGATACGCCTCCTAGTGACTCCGAGCCAGTCCGAGCCAGTCCGAGCCAGTCCGGCTTGGACTGGCTCGGCGTCCGCGGGCGGCGCACACTCGACAGGTGACGACGGAGCACAGCTTCAGCTTTGTGCTCTGGCCCCTGGCCGCGATCGCGGCGGTCGGAATCCTCATGCTGATCCTGCGCTGGGCCTACAGTCCTGGCCACTCGCTGGTCGAGCGGCGCCCGCATCGGGGCGAGCCGGACGACTACGGCATGCTCGTCACGGTGGCCTCCCCCGCCACCTTCATCGAGGGCGAGCAGATGCGGTTACGGCTGGCCGCCTCCGGCATCCGGGCGACTCTGGCCCCGACCACCCAAGGCCCCCGGCTGATGGTTTTCATGGACGACGAGAAGACTGCCCGGGCGGTGCTGGCTGGCCCCGAGCCGCCTCGCCGCTGATCCGGCGCACGTCAGCACCAAGCATCCGCAGGGCGTAGTCGAATCGGTCGTAGCCACGGTCGATGTGGGCCGCCTCGTGCACCACCGTCTCGCCCTCGGCGGCCAGCCCGGCCAGCACCAGCGCGGCACCGGCCCGGATATCACTGGCCTGCACCGGCGCTCCGGACAGCTGCGGAATGCCGCGGACGAACGCGTGATGACCGTCCACCCGGACCTGAGCCCCCAGCCGGGCGATCTCCTGCACGAACCGGAACCGGGCCTCGAACAGGTTCTCGGTGATCATCGCCGCGCCGTCCGAGATCGCCACCAGGGCAACCATGAACGGCTGCAGATCGGTGGGGAACCCAGGGTACGGCAGGGTGGCGACGTCCACCGCGGCAGGCCGGGCCGGGCCCACCACCCGGAACCCGTCCGCCAGTCCCTCGACCTCGCAGCCGGTGTCGACCAGCTTGCTCAGCACCAGTTCCAGGTGGCTCTGCTCGCCATTGCGGATCACCACGTCGCCGCCGGTGATGGCGGCCGCGAACGCCCAGGTGCCGGCCACGATCCGATCCGGGACGACGCGATGCTCGCATTCGTGCAACCCGGCCACGCCCTGCACCTCCAGAGTGGAGGTGGCGATGCCGTCGATCTTCGCGCCCATCCGGCGCAACATCCGGCACAGATCGACGATCTCCGGCTCGCGGGCGACGTTCTCCAGCACCGTCCGGCCCCGCGCCACCACGGCCGCAGTGACCAGGTTCTCGGTCGCACCCACGCTCGGGAAGGCGAGCCGGATGGTGGCCCCGCGCAAGCCTTCTGGTGCGGTCGCGATAAGGTACCCGTGCTCCAGAACGACTTTCGCGCCGAGCAGCTCCAACCCAGCCACATGCATGTCCAGGCCCCGGGAGCCGATCGCGTCCCCGCCCGGCATCGCCACCTGGACCTCTCCACAGCGGGCCAGCAACGGGCCGAGCACACTGATCGAGGCGCGCATCGATTGCACCAGGTCGTAGTCGCAGACATGCCCGGGCCGGTCCGGCACCGCGATGCTCAGCGCTCCGCGGCCGGGCTCGTACTGCACGTCGCAGCCCAACCGGCGCAGCAGCTCGGCCATGATCCGGACATCGAGAATGTCCGGCACGTCCACCAGCGTGGTGGTGCCCTGCGCCAGCAGGGCGGCCGACATCAGCTTGAGCACGCTGTTCTTGGCCCCGGGAACCCGGACCGCGCCCTTCAGTTTGGCGCCGCCTGCGACCCGGAATGCATCCACAACAGCCGATCGTAGGGGGCTCCGGCTGCGTGCAAAGCTGAGGCCATGGTGAACCTGACCCGCATCTACACCCGGACCGGCGACGACGGCACCACCGGCCTCGGCGACTTCAGCCGAACCAGTAAGACCGATCCCCGGCTGATTGCCTTTGCCGAGGTCGATGAGGCCAACTGTGCGATCGGAGTGGCCCTGGCCACCTCAGGTGACCGGCTCGGGCCGGACATGCTCACCCTGCTCCAGCAGGTGCAGAATGACCTGTTCGACGTCGGTGCCGACCTGTGCACGCCGCTACGGGAGCAGCCGGGTGGACAGAGATCGAAGTCCGCGCCGCTGCGGATCACGCCGGACTACATCGCCCGGCTGGAACAGGCCTGTGACCAGTGGAACGCCGAACTGCCGCCGTTGCGGTCGTTCGTGCTGCCGGGCGGGACAATGGGATCAGCGCTTCTGCACGTTGCCCGCACGGTGACCCGGCGGGCCGAGCGATCGGTCTGGGCGGCGATCGCGCAGCACGGCGATGAACCGGACGGCGGAGTCAACCCGGAGACCGCACGCTACTTGAACCGTCTCAGCGATCTGCTGTTCATACTCTGCCGGACCGCCAACGGGCCCCGGGGCGACGTGCTCTGGGTCCCCGGAGGCAAGAACAACGAAAAGGTTTAGCGGGTGAGCGCGATGGAAATGATGCAGTGGAGGAAGTATCGGCCCAGCGCGCCCTAGAGGGCCAGCGGCGGGAGACCGGGCGGGGCAGACTCCAGCCACGTCGAGAAGCCGTTGTAGTCGGCTTCGGTCATGGCGAATTCGAGTTCTTCGCGCTGGTACTGACATCGCACGATCACCGATTCGGGCATCAGCGAATCGACGTCACTGTCGGCCGGTGGATACCAGTCCCGCACGACCAGAGCCGAGCGATCGAGGGTGCGTCTCGGGCGCGGAGTGAAGCTGAAGATCCGGAACCATTCGAGGCGATCGACCTGATAACGGGCGACTCCCAGCATCCAGCCACCCGAGCGCCGGTTCAGATCCTGGCGCAGCGAGCAGTCAAAACTCCCCGGGCGGCGGCCGAGAAAGAGATGCCGCAGCACGAAACCGCCCAGCAGAGCCCCGAACAGGATGATCAGCGCAGCGAGCACGATCAGCGGCGCCTCTAGCCCCCCCACGCGCACCCGCATCCCCTCGGCGGCCCGCCAACCGGGTGGGGGTCCCGTCTGCCGCCCTCAGCCATCCGCACCCGAGACCAGGCTGGCACTGTCGGACACGACCGTGACCCGATCGTGCTCGACCGAGAGGAAGCCATCCTCCACCTCGGCGATCACCGGCGAACCACCCTCACTCAGGATCCTGATCTGGCCGGGGGCGAGCACTGCCAGCGTGGGCTCGTGCCCGGTGAGCACCCCCATGTCACCCTCAGTGGTGCGCAGGATGATCTGGGAGGCGTCACCCGACCACACCTTGGCCTCCGCGCTGACCAGTTCAACCCGCAGCGTCATCCGCGATCCACTTCTGTCTAGGGGACAGTTCAACTATAAGCACGAGCGGATCGGCCCCGATCAGGCGCCGCCAGTCTCCTTCTGGATCGTCTCCCACTTGCGGTCGACGTCGTCCAGGCCGCCGCACATGAAGAAGGCCTGCTCGGCGACATGGTCGTACTCGCCGTCGCAGATCTTGCTGAACGCCTCGACGGTCTCGTCCAGCGGCACGGTCGAGCCCTCGATACCGGTGAACTGCTTGGCCACGTAGGTGTTCTGGGACAGGAACCGCTGAATCCGGCGGGCCCGCTGCACCACGATCTTGTCCTCCTCGGACAGTTCGTCCACGCCGAGCAGGGCGATGATGTCCTGCAGTTCCTTGTTCCGCTGCAGGATCTGCTTGACCCGGATCGCGGTGTTGTAGTGATCCGCCGAGATGTAGCGGGGGTCGAGGATCCGCGACGTCGAGCTCAGTGGATCCACGGCCGGATAGATACCGAGCGAGGCGATCTCACGGGACAGCTCGGTGGTGGCGTCCAGGTGGGCGAAGGTGGTGGCTGGCGCTGGGTCGGTGTAGTCGTCTGCGGGCACGTAGATGGCATGAATGGAGGTGATGGAATGTCCGCGAGTGGAGGTGATGCGCTCCTGCAGGATGCCCATCTCGTCGGCCAGGTTGGGCTGATACCCCACCGCTGACGGCATCCGGCCGAGCAGCGTGGAGACCTCCGAGCCAGCCTGGGTGAACCGGAAGATGTTGTCGATGAACAGCAGCACGTCCTGGCCCTGCACGTCCCGGAAGTACTCGGCCATGGTCAAGGCCGACAGCGCCACCCGCAGCCGGGTGCCCGGCGGCTCGTCCATCTGGCCGAAGACCAGCGCGGTCTGCGGCAGCACCCCGGCCTCGTCCATCTCCGCGATCAGGTCGTTGCCCTCGCGGGTGCGCTCGCCGACCCCGGCGAACACCGACACGCCGCCGTGGTCGCGCGCGACCCTGGCGATCATCTCCTGGATCAGCACGGTCTTGCCGACCCCGGCCCCGCCGAACAGGCCGATCTTGCCGCCTTGCACATACGGGGTGAGCAGGTCGATGACCTTGATCCCGGTCTGGAACATCTCGGTCCGGCCTTCGAGTTGGTCGAAGGCCGGCGGCTCACGGTGGATCGGCCAGCGCTCGGTCACCTTGAGCGTCTCACCCTCCTCCAGGTTGAGCACGTCGCCGATGGCGTTGAAAACATGGCCTTTGGTGACATCGCCGACCGGGACCGTGATCGGGCCACCGGTGTCCTGTACCGCCATCCCCCGGACCAGCCCATCGGTCGGCTTGAGCGCGATCGCGCGGATCATGCTGTCCCCCACGTACTGGGCGACCTCGAGCCACAGTCTGATGTCGATACCGCTGAGGGTGTAGTCGATGTAGAGCGCCGCATACATGTCCGGCAGCGCATCCGCGGGGAACTCGATGTCCACCACTGGCCCGATCACCCGGGCCACCCGGCCGGTGCCGCCCTGCTCCCTGGTCGCCTCGGTCTCGATCTCGGTGGCGGTCATTGTCATCTCTCCTGTCGAGCGGTGGGTCGAACGGTCTGCGGATCGAGTCGCCGAGGCGTCGCTGATCAGGTGGCGCCGGCCAGAGCGTCGGCGCCACCCACGATCTCACTGATCTCCTGGGTGATCTCGGCCTGACGGGCCTGGTTGGCCAGCCGGGTGTAGGTGCGGATCAGTTCCTTGGCGTTGTCGCTGGCCGACTTCATCGCCCGCTGACGGGCGGCGAGTTCGCTGGCCGAGGCTTGCAGCAGTGCGTTGAACACCCGGCTGTTGATGTACTTGGGCAGCAGGGCGTCCAGCACCTCGGCCGCATTCGGCTCGAAGTTGTAGAGCGGCAGCAGGTCGTCATCGGCAGGCGCCTCCTCCCCCTCGACCACTTCCAGCGGCAGCAGCCGGATCGTCTCCGGCTCCTGGGAGACGAGGCTGACGAACCGGCTGTAGACGATGTGGATCTCGTCAATGCCGCCGTCCTCGTAGTCCTTGAGGAAGTCTTCGACCAGACGGCGCCCGATCTCCCGGGCGTTGTCGAACCGCGGCGAGTCGGAGAAACCGGTCCACTGCTCGGTGACCGTACGGCGCCGGAATCCGAAGAACGCCACCCCTTTACGCCCAGCGATATAGGTGGCGATCTCCTTGCCCTCGCTGCGCAGTCGCTCGGCCAGCTGCTCACCCTCCTTCAGCACGTTGGAGGAGTAGGCACCGGCCATCCCCCGATCGCTGGTGATCAGCAACACGCCGGCCCGGCGCACCTCGTCCTTCTCGCGGGTCAGCACATGGTCGACATTGGAGAAGGTGGCCACCGCCGAGACGGCGCGGGTGATCGCACGGGCGTACGGAGAAGACGAGGTGACCGCCTGCCGCGCCTTGGCGATCCGCGACGTCGCGATCAGCTCCATCGCCCGGAAGATTCGCTCCAGCGACTGGGTCGACCGGATCTTCGCGCGATACTCGCGCTGACCTGGCATCTACCGCTCCTAACCGTTTCGATCCGAACCCTTCCCGGTCAGCAATCCTCAGCGCTTCTGCCGGACGATCTGCTCCTGCTCGATCTGGTCATCGGCCAGCGGCTGCGACTCCTCGTGTCCGACCTGGTAGCCGCCACCGCTGCCGCCACCGGTGAAGGCGCTGGTGAACGAGCCCACCTCCTGCTCCAATGAGCTGGCGGTGTCGTCGCTGAACTGGCCGGTCTCGGCGATGGTCTTCAGGATGCTGGTACTGCGGCGCAGATGATCCAGAAACTCGCGCTCGAACTTGCGGACGTCGCCCACGTCCAGCTTGTCCAGCTTCCCGGTGGTCCCCAGCCACACCGAGACGACCTGCTCCTCCATCGGATATGGGCTGTACTGCGGCTGCTTGAACAGCTCCATCAGCCGCTCGCCGCGGGCCAGCTGCTGG
>CAXUFS010000012.1:0-24041 GCA_964250315.1 uncultured Kineosporia sp.
TGCAGTCCACCGGACATTCCTCGATGCACGCCTTGTCCTTCAGATCCACGCAAGGCTGTGCGATGACGTAGGTCACGTCGGGGCCTCCAGGTACAACAACTCAGAATTGAGGGCGTGCCTAGTATCACCGATCAGCCGTAACCTCGTCGCCGGAGGGTCCTCCGTATGCCGTCATCGTCTCCTCGCCCGGCCATCGCCTGGGAGAACCACGTCGGTGAGCGGGTCGTGGTCCGGACCCGGACGCCGCAGGGTCTGGCCGATGTCCTCGGCGATCTGATCGAGGCCAGTTCGGCGGCGCTGCTGATCCGGACCCGCCGCGGCGATCGAGAGGTTGATCGGTCGCTGATCGTGGCTGGCCATCCGGTCCCGCCGGCTCCGGATCGACCCGCTCCCCCGCACCGGGCTCTGTCGGTCGGCACCCTGGAACTGGTGATGGCGCAGCACTGGGTGGCCCCGGATCAGGACTGGGTGGGCGGCTGGCTGTTGCGGGCCGCGGCCGGGTTCACCAACCGGGCCAACTCCGTGCTGGCGGTCGGCGAGCCGGGGATGCCGATGGATTCGGCCCTGATCGAAGTGATCGACTGGTACGCGGGCCGCTCACAGCGGCCGATCGCCGCCTCGCCCGAGCCGCGGCTGAACGAGGACGACACGGAGCAGTTGCTGTGGGCAGCCAGCGCCTTCCTGTCCGCACAGTGGGCCGCGATCCCCGGGGCCGGGGCCTACGTGCTGACCGCAGCCACCGGGAACCTGCGGGACGGCACGCCCGATCTGCCCGCTGGACTGTCCCTCGCCCTGGACGAGGCACCGGACCCCGGCTGGCTGGCCCAGTACCACTACAAGGGTCAGGATCTGCCGGAGGTGGGCCGGGTTCTGCTCACTTCGGCTCCGGCACAGACGTTCATCTCGATCCGGGATGGCGCCAGCACGGTCGCCGTGGCCCGGGTATCGGTGGCGCAGCGCTGGGCCGGGCTGACCGCGGTGGAGGTGGCGCCGGCCCACCGGCGGCAGGGGCTGGCCCGGGCGATGCTGGGTGCGGCCTGCGAATGGGCCTGGCGACAGGGCTGTGCCAGTGCCTTCATCCAGGTCGGCGAGAGCAATGCTGCTGCCCAGCGGCTCTACCTCTCCGCTGGTTTCGAGCATCATCACCGCTACGAATACCTCACCCCGGCCGCGAGTTGAGCCCCGTTGGGCACGAGGTTGTCATCGGCCGTAGGCGCCGCAGCCGCGACTATCCGGCCGGGACTTCGGACGGCGGCAGCTCGCCGAGCAGCTGGCTGAGCCGCTGGCGGGCGTCGTCCACCGCGGTCATCAGCGCTGGCAGCCGGCCCAGGCAGGCGCCGATGTCGCTGCGGCGGCAGTCCAGCTCGATCTCCCGGCCGACGTGGGCCACCTGCTCGGCGCCCAGGTTGAGGGCGGCGCCCACCAGGGTGTGCGCATGCCGATGGGTCGCTTCGACGTCACCGCTGGTCAGAGCCTCGGCCAGATGGGCGAGCAGTTCCACCGAGCGAGCGCCGAAGGACGCCACGATGTCGCGCACCAGGTCCAGCTCAACCGGTGTGCCATCGCCCAGCAGTTCCCCGATCCGGGTCCGCATCGCCTCCACCGCCGGGTCCGGCTCGCCGGCCGGCCGGGGCCCGGGTAGCCCGCCCAGCTGAGCCGCGGGCTGAGCCGCGGGCTGAGCCGCGGGCTGAGCCGCTGGCTGAGCGGTGGGCTGAGCCGGGGCTTCCCGCCGTCCTCCGGTGGTCACCCACTCCGGAACCTCGGACGATTCCGTCCACGGATCGAGGGGCGGGCTGGCCGGGTCGCGGTGCAACCAGCGGATCAGGGTGGCCTTCAGGGTGACCGCGCGGACCGGCTTACCGACGAAGTCGTCCATGCCAGCCTCGAAGCAGCGTTTCCGATCGGCCTCGAACGTGGCCGCGGTCATCGCGATCACCGGTGTGCGCCGGGGGTTCTCGGCACCCGCGGGCTGCCCCGCCTCACGCGCCCGCAGCTGCCGGGTGGCGGCGAACCCGTCCAGTCTGGGCATCTGGCAGTCCATCAGGATGATGTCGTAGCTGGTGGCCGCGGACAGATCGAGCGCCTCGTAGCCGTCCTTGGCGACGTCGGCCTGGTAGCCGAGCTGGTTGAGGATTCCCAGGGCCACGGTCTGATTGATCTCGTTGTCCTCGACCAGCAGGATCTTGGCGGACTCGAACGCCCGGCCGGCGGCGTGGCGGCCCGCGGTTTCGGACGGCGGCGGGTTCACCGGCACCCGGCTGAGCGCGTTGAACAGCGCCGACTGCTGCACCGGTTTGGTCAGGGTGGCTGAGATAGCGTGCACCGCTGCGATATTGGCGTCCACACCCTGATCCGAGGTGAGCAGGATGAGCGGCAGGGTCGCCATTCCAGGCAGCGCTCTGATCGCCTGGGCCAGCTCCAGGCCACTGGTCTCCGGCATGTGCATGTCGATCACGGCCAGGTCGTAGCCACCCGGGGTCTCCGGAGAGGTCAGCAGCTCCATGGCCGCGGAAGGTGAATCGGCGATCACCGGGCGCATCCCCCAGCTGGTCAGCTGAGTCTGCATCACCAGCCGGTTCACCTCGTTGTCGTCGACCACCAGCACGCCCAGGCCCCGGGCATCGCTGCCGCGCATCACCGGCTCGGTGGCCGCGGCCGGACCGAACAGCAGCTCGACGCTGAATGTCGCCCCGCGCCCGGCGGCGCTGCGGACAGTGATCGCACCGCCCATCATCTCGGCCAGCCGGCGAGAGATCGACAGCCCCAGGCCGGTACCGCCGTAGGCCCGGGTGACGCCCTCGTCGGCCTGCCGGAACGGCTCGAACAGCTGGTCCAGCAGGCTCTGCTCGATCCCGATCCCGGTGTCGGCCACCTCGAACACGATGCTCAGCCGGTTCTCGCCGCGAGGCGGCCCCGGTGCCACCCGCAGACTCACGCTCCCGGCCTGGGTGAACTTGACCGCGTTGTGGGCCAGATTGAGCAGGATCTGCCGCACCCGGCCCGGATCACCATTGACCGCGGCGGGCAGATCGTCGTGATAACTCACCTGCAGATCCAGGCCCTTGGCCTCGGCACTGGGCCGGACCAGGGTGATCACGTCCCCGGTGACGTCCTGCAGCCGGAAGTCCACGTGGTCCAGCACCAGCCGGTCGGCCTCGATCTTGGAGAAGTCGAGGATGTCGTTGATCACCGAGAGCAGCGCGTCCCCGGCGGTGCGGATCCCGTCCACGTACCGGGCCTGATCCTGGTCGAGGGGGGTCAGGGCCAGCAGGTCGGTCAGCCGGATCACGCCGTTCATCGGTGTTCTGATCTCGTGGCTCATGGTGGCCACGAACTCCGACTTCAGCCGGGACGCCTCCAGCGCCTGGTCGCGGGCGTCCCCCAGTGCCCGCTCCAGCTCCTTGCGCCCGGTGATGTCCCGGCCAACGGCATAGATCAGCTCATTGCGGGGATCAGGGGCCACGGTCCACAGCAGCACCCGAGGTTCGTCCTGAGCTGGCGCCAGGTACTGGGTTTCGAAGCTGACCACTTGCAACGAGCCATCGGCGAACTGATGCGGATCCCAGCGAGTGGACGCGTCGGCGGCGAACACCTCAGTGAAGGTGTGGCCGATCACCAGTTCCCGGGGGAGGCCCAGTTCCGCCGTCCAGACCGGATTGACCTGGAGCAGGCGCCCATCCAGATCCATCACCGCCATGAAGTCCTGGGACAACTGGAACAGCTGCTCGACCCGGTCCCGGGCACTGTTGCGCTCAGTGACGTCCCGCAGCGATCCGAGCACGCTGACTTCGTCCCGGACCTCGACCGACCCGTCGATCGCGCTCCGGCCGATCCGGGTCGCCGAGAAACTGCAGTCCACCGTGCGCGACTGCGGCCCGGTGGTCCGGGCCACGAACGTGACCCGTTCACCGGTATTGAGCAGATGTTTGATCTCGGCCCGCAGGCCGGCTCCGGTCTCAGCCACCAGCAGGTCGAACAGCGACTGGCCCAGCAGCTCTTCCAGCGGAACACCGAACACATCACTGGAGGCCCGGGACGCGTAGAGGATCCGTCCGTCCTTCCTGGCCCGGACCAAGGAGTCCGGTGATGATTCGGCCAGCGCGGCCAGGACCCGCTGCCCTTCCTCGGCCTCCTCCCGGGCCTTGTCCCGTGCCCGCCGGGCCAGGTCACGCGACCTGGCGATCGGCACCAGCGCGATCAGGGACAGAACGGAAGCAGCGACCGACGCCAACCGGAAGATGGTGTCGGAATGCGGGAACTGGAACTGGGTGGCCCGGCTCTCGTCCAAGGCCGATGCCACGGCCAGGCCGGTGGCCGCTATCAGCAACAGCGCCGCCGCCAGGAGCGGACGCCGCCAGCGCGGGCCTCGCCCTTTCCCCCGGCTCGTCACTCGCTGAGTTTCGGCCGATTCCGGGTCTGGCTTGAACCTGGGCGGCGTCTGGGCCGATCAGCCGCACCGAGCGGTCATCCCCAGGCCGAATCACGGTAATCGTGTCGTTGTACACCTCTGGCCGGGATCAACCTGTGCCGGTGGCCGACGGGATGGGTTTTCGGCCCCCAGACCACCCGGCTCACCCGGCTCACCCGTCCCGGCCGTCCCGGCACTGGTCCGGGGCCAGGAAGGAACGGGCGCCCTGGCTGCGCAGTGCGCCTCACTGGCGAGATCCTGGAGCCGTTGCCCCGCGCGGTGAGGACAGCACCGGCATGGCCCGGACCAGCGAAAGTCAGTCCAAACGGCGATAGGCGCCGCGATGATAGAGCAGGGCTGAACCGGGCCGGTCGGACACCTCGACGTCCACCACTTCCCCCACCACGATGCTGTGATCTCCGCCCGGGTAGACCGCGGCCGTGCGGCATTCGATCGTCGCCAGCGCGTCGTCCAGCAGGGCCGCGCCGGTCTGCGGCCCTGGGTGGTGCGCCATCAGCTCGAGCTGGCCGTGCAAAGGCCTGCCGCGGTTGGAGAGCCACTCCGCGATCGGCCGGCTGTCACCGTTCAGCACGCTCACGGCCCAGAATCCGGCGTCCAGCACGGCGTCATGGAAACGCGCCTCGACGTCCACACAGACCAGCACCAGCACCGGATCGAGCGATACCGAGGTGAAGGCGTTCACCGTCATCGCGTGATCGAGATCGGCGGCCCTGGTGGTGGCGACGCAGATCCCGGTGGCGAATCGCCCCGCCGCCCGGCGGAAGAGAAACGGATCGACCGGGACCGCAGACCCGCCCGCGACCTCCTGTCGCGCACCGTGGCTCACCGGTTCAGCCTACGGGGCTCTCGCTGGCTCGGCCCAGGCGGCCGTGAGCTGTTCAGTCCGGAGGATCAGGCGGCCGCCGCCGCGGCGTCCCGCAGTACTTGGTCGATCTCGTCACCGATCAGCTCGTGCCGTGCGATCAGCGCGTCCCGCAGCGCCGCCACCAGATGCCGGTTGGCCGCCAGCAGGTCACCGGCCTGCCGGCGCTGCCGCTCCAGCAGGGCCTCGACCATGGTCCGGGCCTGCGCATCGCCCAGCACGGTGGAGGTGAGATCACCGCCCAGGGCGCCGGGCCGGGCGGCCGCGAACGAGATCAACGTGTCGTCCATTCCCGAGGCGCCGACCATCTGGGCCGCCACCGTGGTGGCGTAGGCCAGGTCTCCGCCTGGCCCGGTCGAGATGTCACCGAAGAACAGCTGCTCGGCCACCTGGCCACCGAAGGCGATCTGGATCAGTCCCTCGAGCTCTCGCCGGGACCTGGTGTAGACATCCTCCCGGTCACCGTGCGCCAGCAGGCCGAGTGATCCGGCTCGCTTGATGATGGTCAGGATCTCCAGCCGCCGGTGCGGGGCGACCAGATGAGCCACCACCGCATGACCGGCCTCGTGGGTGGCGATCAGTGCGCGCTCGTGCTCGGTGTAGCCGACCGGCTGACCCAGGCCGATCTGGGTGAGCATCCGTGCTCGTTCCAGATCGGCCCAGGACATCTGAGGTGAGCCTCGCCGCACCGCACAGACCAGCGCCTCGTCGAAGAGGTTCTCGATCTGCACCGGGCTCAGCCCCTGGGTGACGCCGGCCAGGGCGTCCCGGCGTTCGGGCCGGTCGAGTTCCGGGACGTGGGCCTTGCGGGCCAGGAAGTGGTCGATCAGCTCACGCCGCCCGGACTGGTCGGGCAGTTCGAAGACCAGGCGGCGGTCGAACCGGCCAGGCCGCAGCAGGGCGGGATCGAGCGCGCTGGCCCGGTTGGTGGCCGCGATCACCAGCACCTCCACCGGCTTCGGCCGGGGCCGGGGAATCTGCCGGTGCGCGGGCAGGAGCAGGTTGACAGCGTCCGCCACCTTGGCCTGGGCCCGCTGCCAGCCGGTCGGGATGTCGAACGACTGCATCTGCACCAGCAGTTCGTTCACCACCCCGCCGACGCCTTCGGAGACGACATTGTGGTTCTGCACCGGCTGCGCTGGCTGCACCGCGGCGAGCATGGGCAGGCCCTCGAGCCCGCCACAGCCGAGCACGCTGCTGTGAGCGGCCGGCGCCGGGCTCATGCCGTTCATGCCGCCGCGCACGGTGGCGATGGCGTCGATCTCCTCGATGAAACCGATCGCGCCACCCTCGCGCCGGGCCGCCTTGCGCAGTGCCGTGAAGTACGAACGGATCTTGCGCGCGGTTGCGCCGTAGTACATGGACTGGAACGACGTCGCCGAGACGAACAGGAACGGGACGCCGGCCTCGGCCGCCATGGCCTTGGCCAGGTGGGTTTTACCGGTGCCGGGCGCGCCTTCGAAAAGCAGTCCCCGGCGCGGAGTTCCGCCCATTTGACGGCGGAACGTGGCACCGGCCAGGAACAGGTCGAGGCTGCGGCGGGCTTCGTCGGTAACCGGCCCGATGCCCTTGACGTCCGTCATCCGGACGTCGATCTGTTCCGGCCGGAAGGTGATGTGCGGTGAGCGGCCGGCCACCACCGTGGTGCCGAACATGACCCCGATCAGAACCACGAAGAACGCACCGCTCATCAGGTACAGCGGGTCGACGGAGGGCAGATGGGGCCAGCCGACCGGGTTCCCGGCCAGCAGGCGCTGCCAGAGCACGACGTTGATCAGGGCCCCGGCGACCCCGATCACGCTCAGCCGCTTGAGGCGCCGGCGTTCTCGGGCCCGGGCCACATCCCGGCCGCCGAGCCAGTGCTGGACCTGCTCCTGCGGGGTGGCCTGTTCTGGACTGGGCACCTGTCCTCCATCGTCGATGGACCCAGCACAGGCCACAGCAGACGCCGAGGGCGGCCGAACGCTCGGCTGTGACTCTTCCGGCAGTCACCCGGATGCCGGAGTGGAACTCTGAGCACGCATTGACTACGAGCAGTCACCATCGGCATCGGGCGCCGGGCCCTGCTGGTTCGCTCAGAGCAGCCCCAGGCTTCCGGCGAAGCCGCGAAGCCGGGCGGCCATGGCCGCGGGAACCTCGGCCACCGTGAAGTGGCCGCCCTCGTCCAGGCGCTCGAAAGTCCGGAGATCTCGGTAGAAACCACGCGCCAGCGACTCGGGATAGTCGCTCTCGTGCCGCTGGATGTGGACTGATGCCGGCACCTCGACCGGCGGCATCGGACCGGCCTGGTCGGCGCCTTCGTAGTAGGGCCGGAACGACGAGGCGATGGTCTGGGTAGACCAGTAGATCATCGCCTCGGTGAGGATCCGGTCACGGGAGATGCGGCGCTCCAGGTCGGCCGGGCGCTCCGCCGGAGTGTCGCTCCACTCGGCCAGCTTCTCGGTGAGCCACCCGAGCAGACCGGCGGGCGAGTCGTTCAGGGCCAGAGCGAGAGTGTCGGGCCGGGTCGCCTGGACGTGCCCGTAGGCGCCGTCGCTCTCGTGGAAGGCGGCGATGCGGGCGAAGAAGGCGACCTCCTCCGGCTCGGTCAGCTCCTGCCGCTCGGCCTTCGACGGGAAGTGGGCATGGGCGACAAGGATGCCCGCGACCGCCTCCGGATGGGTCGCCGCGATCAGATCGCTGACGTTGGCCGAGACATCTTCGCCGTAACTGAGATAGCGCCGGTAGCCGAGCACGTCGCTCATCAGGGCGTGCATCGAGGCGGCCAGGCGCGTTTCGGTCATGGCTCCGGTGGCGTACGGGGTGGAGAAGGCGAAGCCGGGAAAACTCGGAACCACCACGTGGAAGTCCGGCAGCAGATCGGCGAACTCGAGTTGCAGCGCGAACGTGTGCGGCCAGCCGTGCATGATCAGCAGGGCAGGAGCATCGGCCTGGGCGGATCGCTGATGGACGAAGTGCAGCCGCGTGTCATCGACGTCCGCCACGAACTGCGGGTGCTGGTTGAGCCAGCGTTCCCGTGCGCGCCAGTCCCACTCGAGCCACGAGGTGAGCAGTTCACGCAGGTAGGCATCCGACATCCCCGACGGCGGGCGCCGGGGCGAGTCGCCCACGAAGCGAGTGCGGCCCAGCCGGTGCCGCAGATCGTCCAGGGTCCCGGCGGCGACATGCACCTCGAACTGACGTGCCTGGGGCATCCGGTCATTCCGTTCTACGGTCTGGTCTTTGTCAGCGAGCGTCAGATTCCAGCGAAGATGTCGGTCTCCCGGCCCTGATGATCAAATGGGCCGGCCGGTTCACCCCGGACCAGGTGGAAGAACTCGGAGCCCAGAACCGGCTGGAAGAAGCCGTTGCTCAGGCCGAAGTATTCGTCGTCGCCGGTGACCATGATCTGGGTCCGATGGGCTCGTAGTGCCTCAACCTTGGCGGCTCGGTGGACCTGCGCGTCGATGGCCGTGGTGACCTGCGCGTCTGGGACCACCATGCTGGGCAGCCGGCCATCCGGGTCCAGCCCGGCCCGCAACTGCGGCTGTGCGGCTACCCGGGCCAGGGACTCCCGGGCCAGCGACCGTGGCATAACGATCCAGTACAGCTTCTTCACCCGCCAGGCGGTTTCACCGGCAGGTCCGCAGATCGCTGCCAGCTCGGCCGCCCGCATGGTGATCAGATGCGCGCGCACATGATCCGGATGGCCATATCCACCACCCGGCTCGTAGGTCACCACTACCTGCGGCCGGGCTGAACGGATCACCTCGGCCAGCAGTTCGGCCTCCGCCTCGGCGTCCGCCACCGCGAAAGCCCCCACCGGCGGGTCCGGCGCCGGGATCACCACCCCCTCGTGGTCCAGCGCCATCCCCGAGTCGACGAACCGTTTCGCCGGGGCGCCCAGAAACCGGTGGTCCGTGACCCCGAGCGCTGCCATCGCCGCAGCCAGCTCCCGCTCCCGGAACGGCCCGAGAGTGCCGTCCGGACCGGTGGTCAGGTAGCTGAGGGTGGGCGGGATGATCTCGCCCTGCTCGCCCCGGGTGCAGGTGATCAGGGTGACCTGCGCCCCCTGGGACGCATAGCGGGCCATGGTGGCGCCGGTAGTGATCGTCTCGTCGTCGGGATGGGCATGCACCAGCAGCAACCGGCGATCCGCCGCGTCGCCGGGCCGCTCAGAATCGGTCAACCAGCGACCTTCTCGGGGTGGGTCACCTCACCGCTCTGGCCCGGGAAGTGGCAGGCGACCTGACGCCCTTCCTCGAGGTGCAGCGCCGGATCCTCCTGCTCGCACTTGGTCTGCGCCTTCCAGCACCGGGTTCGGAACCGGCACCCGGACGGCGGGTTGGCCGGGCTGGGCGGATCGCCCTGCAGCACGATCTGGGTGCCGCGGTCGCGCATGGTGGGGTCGGGCACCGGGACGGCCGACAGCAATGCCTGGGTGTAGGGATGCTGCGGGTTCTGGTACACCTGCTCCTGCTCGCCGATCTCCACGATCCGGCCCAGGTACATCACCGCGACCCGGTTCGAGATGTGCCGCACGACCGACAGGTCGTGTGCGATGAAGATCATCGAGATGCCCAGCTGATTCTGCAGGTCCTGCAGCAGGTTGATCACCTGGGCCTGCACCGAGACGTCGAGGGCCGAGACCGGCTCGTCGCAGATCAGCAGCTTGGGGTTCAGGGCCAGGCCGCGGGCGATCCCGATCCGCTGGCGCTGGCCGCCGGAGAACTGGTGCGGATATCGCTCGTAGTGCTCGGGGCTGAGACCAACCAGCGCCATCAGCTCCCGAACCCGGTCCCGGCGGCCGGATTTCGCCACCACGCCGGGATGGATGCTGAACGGCTCGGCGATGATCTCGCCGACCGTCATTCTCGGGTTGAGTGAGGTGTAGGGATCCTGGAAGATCATCTGGACGTCGCGCCGGTAGGCCTTCAGCGCCTTACCGTGCGACTCGGTCAGGCTGCGCCCGACCACGGTCACCGCGCCGCTCGACGACTTCTCCAGGCCGACCAGGAGCCGGGCCAGAGTCGACTTGCCGCAACCGGATTCGCCGACCACACCCAGGGTCTCCCCGGGGTAGACGACGAAATCGACGCCGTCCACCGCCTGGACCGCCCCGATCGAACGCTTGATCACAACTCCCTGGCGCAGCGGGAAGTGCTTGACCAGAGCATTGACCCGCAGCACCGGCTCCTCGGTGGTCACCGGCTTGACCATCTCAGTGGATGCCATGCGCGCGCACCTCCTCAGCGAAATGGCAGGCGGCCGACCAGTGCGGTCCCAGCTCCACCTGCGGCGGGGGCGGATCGGTGCGGCAGATGTCCTCGGCCCGGACGCACCGGGGCGCGAAGGGACAGCCCGGTGGAATGGCGGTCAGGCTGGGCGGCAGGCCAGGGATGGCGTAGAGCCGGGAGCCCTCACCGGTCAGCTTGGGCATCGAGTCCAGCAGGGCCCGGGTGTAGGGGTGCCCGGGAGAAGCGAACACGTTGTGGGTGCTGCCGTGCTCGATCACCCGCCCGGCGTACATCACGCAGATGTTGTCGGCCTCCTCAGCCACCACACCCAGGTCATGGGTGATCAGGATCAGGCCGCTTCCACTCTCCCGCCGCAGTTCGGCCAGCAGCTCCATCACCTGGGCCTGCACGGTGACGTCCAGTGCGGTGGTGGGTTCATCGGCGATGATCACGTCCGGATCCAGGGCGATCGACATCGCGATCATGATCCGCTGGCGCATACCGCCGGAGAACTGGTGCGGGTAATCACCGACCCGGGAGGCCGCGGCGGGGATCTTCACCCGCTCCATCAGCTCAATGGCCTTCTTCTTGGCATCCCGGCGGGACATTCCGCGATGCACGGTGAACATCTCACCGATCTGATATCCCACGCTGTACACCGGGTTCAGCGCCGACAGGGCATCTTGGAAGATGATCGATATCCGCTCGCCCCGAATGATCCGGCGTTCTTTCTCAGCCATGGTCAGCAGTTCCCGGCCCCGGAACTGGACCGAACCGCCGGTGATCCGGGCCGGCGGAACGTCCAGGATGCCCATGATCGCCTGAGCGGTCACCGACTTGCCCGATCCCGACTCGCCGAGGATGGCCAGGGTCTGGCCCGCGTTCAGATCAAGATCGACACCGTTCACGGCGTGCGCGACACCGTCCCGGGTGCGGAACACCACATCCAGGCCCCGGACCCGCAGCAACGGCGCGGTGGCGCTGAGCCCCAGGTCCTGATCGGACAGTTCGCTCTGATCGCTGGCGACCTCCTGGCTCACCGGCTGGCTCCCAGGCTGCCGTCGGGAGCCGGCTCGGTGATCGGAGCGTCCTGATCGACGGGAATGGCGGGATCGATGGCGACCGCGGCGTTGGCCCCAGCCAGCGCCACACCGCCGTCGTCGTCGCTCAACTTGCCGGCCGCCTTCGGGTCCAGCGCCTCCTGCATCGCTTCACCGAGGGCGATGAAGGCCAGGACGGCCAGGGACAGGAAGATCGCCGGGAAGAACAACATGTGCGGGGTGGACCGGACGTAGGTGGATGCCTCATCGATCGCGATACCCCAGGAGATGGCCGGCGGCTGGAGACCGATGCCGAGGAACGACAGGGTGGCCTCCGCACCGATGTAGCTGCCCAGACTCAGGGTGGTGATCACGATCACCGGGCTGGCCGCATTCGGGATGATGTGCTTGCGGATGATCCAGGAGCGGCTTGCTCCCAGGGAGCGCGCCGCGCTGACGAAGTCGGCCTGTTTGACCTGGATCACCGACGATCGGGCCACCCGGGCGGTTGCGGTCCAGCCCAGCGCCGCGATCGCCACCGACACCTTGAGGATCGACCCGAACGCGCTGTTCTGCGGAGCGGGCAGCGCGACCAGGATGATGATGCTGCCCAGCAGGATCGGGATGGCGAAGAAGATGTCGGTCAGCCGGGACAGCAAGGCATCAACGATTCCGCCGTAGAACCCCGCGTAGATACCGATTCCGGCGCCGATGATCAGTGCCAGCGCGGTGGCCATGAAGCCCACCGTGATCGAGGCCCGGGCGCCGTACATGGTCAGCGCATACACGTCGCAGCCCTGTACGTCGTAACCGAACCAGGCCGACGCCGACGGCTCGCCCCGCGAGCGGGACGCCTGACATGCTCCCGGGTCGTTCGGATTGTGATGGGTGAACAACTGGGGTGCGATCGCCATCGCCACGAAGACGACGATCAGCACCGCCGAGGCCCAGAACACCCAGTTGCCGCGCAGGCTCAGCCAGGCGTCGCGGCGTAGTGACCGGGCGGCCTGCTGGGACACCGGGGAGCCCACAGCGGCGACCTGCGCGGCGTCCTCCACCGATTCGAGCGAGGAGAGCGCATCTGGATTACTCATATCTGATCCTCGGGTCCAGCGCCGCGTAGCACAGGTCGATGCCGAGGTTGACCAAGAGCACGATCAGCACCAGCACCGTCGTCACGCTGACGACGGTTGCATTCTCCCGCAATCGGACCGCGTGGAACAGCAGTCCACCGACGCCTTGGATGTTGAAGATTCCCTCGGTCACGATGGCGCCGCCCAGCAGAACGCCGACATCCGCCCCGATGTAGGTCACTACCGGGATCAGCGAGTTTCGGACGACGTGGCGCCGGATCACCAGTCCCCGGGGCAAGCCCTTGGCCACCGCCGTGCGAACGTGGTCGGTCCGCAGGGTCTCGAGCACCCCAGCCCTGGTCAGTCGCAACACAAAAGCAAGCGACAGGACCGCCAGCACGAAACCCGGCATGATCAGGTCCGGCCAGGGAGCGCCGGGTCTGACCGTGACCCGGAACAGGCCCAGCCGGACCCCCAGGATGTACTGGACCAGAAAGCCGATCACGAACACTGGCAGCGACAGGGCCATCAGCGACAGCACCAGCGAGACGTTGTCGATCACACCGCCACGCCGCAGCGCCGAGATGATCCCGACGCCGATCCCCAGCACGATCTCGTACAGGATGGCCACGATCGTGAGCCTGATCGTGATCGGGTAGGCCCGGAGGATCTCGTGCAGCACGCTGTCACCACTGGAGGTGGTGCCGAAGTCGCCGTGCAGCATCCCAGCCACGAAGTAGCCGTACTGGACGAAGATCGGCCGGTCCAGGTGCAGCCGGGCGGTTTCGGCCTGGACGAACGCGGCCGAGCAGGGCCGCTGGCCGCACCGCCCGGCGAACGGATCGCCCGGCAGCGCCCACACCATCATGAAGATGAGGAACGTAGTCCCGATGACCACAGGGATCATCTGCAGGACGCGCCGGGCGACGTACCGCCCCACTTAACTGACCTGACCCAGATCAGCCATGGTGGTCACGGCCCCGCTCGTTACTTGACCGTGACGCTGGACAGGTCCAGCGTGCTGAATGGCGTGACCTTGACGTTGCTGAGCCGATCCGACCAGCCGGACTGCTGGGCGTAGTACCAGGTCGGGATGATCGCCATGCTCTGCGACAGCAGTGACTCGGCCTGCTGATAGGTGGTCAGGGCGGCGTCGCCGCTCTGACCGTCAGCCTTCTTGATCAGCGCGTCGAACTGCTTGTTGGAGTACAGGCCATCGTTCGAACTGGCTCCGGTGGCGTACAGCGGCTCCAGGAAGTCCTGGATCGACGGGTAGTCCATCTGCCATCCGGTCCGGAACGGCTGAGTCATCTTGTGCGCGTTGATGTCCTTGCGGGAGGTGGCCTGATCGACGTAGCTCTTCACCGTGCACTGGACGCCGAGCGCGTTCTTGATGCTGTTGCAGATCGCCTCGAAGGCCTCTTTGTTTCCGGGGCCATCGGTGTTCGTGCTCAGCACGAACGGTCCCTTGAACTTGGCCTGAGCCAGGTAGGTCTTGGCCTTGGCCGGGTCGTAGGTGCAGAACTCCCCACAGGCGCCCGCCTTGTAGCCATTCACCACTGGTGACACCCAGCCAGTGGCCGGAGTGCGGCCGCCGCTGTACACGGACTTAGTGATGGTGTCCCGGTCGATCGCCAGCGACAGCGCCTTGCCCAGGTTCGGGTCGTTGTAGTTCTTGTCGTAGGTGGGGATGGTGATCGTGCCGATCAGCCCCACCGGCTTGTTGAGCGTCCGGCCCGGCAGGTCCTTGGTGTACTGGTCACCGACCAGGGCCGAGGGTGGCACCTGGTCCATGAAGTCCAGGTTGCCGGCCAGCAGGTCGGCATACGCGGCCGAAGGGTCGCTGTAGGTCTTGAACTGGACATTGGTGACCTTGGGCTGATCCGGGCCCTTATAACCGTCCCACTTCTTCAACGTGAAGCCGGTGTCGCCGTCGCCGGACACCAGCTGGAACGGCCCATTGCCGATCGGCTTCTTGCCGAAGGCGGTGGGGTCCTTGAAGAACGCGGGCGGCAGCGGGGCGAAGCCCGTGTAACCGACCTCGACCGGGAAGAACGACTGGGGCGTCGACAACGTCACCTTGAACTCGGTGTCGCTGACCTTCTCCAGGCCGCTCATCGTCTTGACGGTCGGTGTTGGCGCCTTCTGCGGACCGTCCGCATCCGGGTCGGCCGGGTTCAGGTCGTTATAGCCCTTGATCGGGGCGAAGAAGTAATTGTTCAGCGCGCCGTTGGGCGCGTAGGCCGTCCAGTTCCAGGCGTTGATGAAGCTGTCCGAGTTGACCGGCGATCCATCCTGGAAGGTGTTGCCCGGCTTCAGCTTGACGTCCCAGACGAGGTTGTCGCTGGACTGGATCGACTCGGCCATGGAGTTCTCCGGGGCCGCAGTGTCGGGGTTGTAGCGCACCAGACCGCGGAACACCGCATCCAGGATGTTGCCGCCACCCACCTCGTTGGTGCTGCCCGGGATCAGAGGATTCTCCGGCTTGGTCCCGAAGATGGTGAGCGGGGTCGACGAGCCGTTGCCGCCGCTACCCGAGTCGTCGCTTCCACCACCGCAGGCCGTCAATGTCATGGCCCCCGCTATCACAGCGGCTCCCGCCATGATGAGCCTTCGCTGCTTCACTCGTGTCTCCTTCTGCGCTGGCCGACAGGCATCGGTAAAGGACGAACAACGTCGTCGTCTCTTCGTACCCGATATGTATGGCCCCGGACGAGCCCGGCTGAATTACGATCCGGACAAGGATGCTTCAGCGCTGACCATCTCACACCGTGAAAGTGCCAGCGAACCGGGTCCAGCGCCGGACATTGTCCGGAAACAATGGTGGACGACCCACTTCATGACTGTGCGGATCGAGTTGGTTACTTAAAGTGCTAATTCTGCAATCACGCCGGACGACATGCTGAATCGACCAGCGATCCGGTCGCCGGCTCAGCCCCGCTTGGCGCGCGCGGTGATCCGGGCCCGCGCGGTCTGGTCCAGCACTGATTTGCGGATTCGAGCCGCCTCTGGGGTGACCTCGACGCATTCGTCGTCCCGGCAGAACTCCAGGCACTGCTCAAGCGACAGCTTGCGGGCCGGCACCAGCCGCTCGAACTCGTCCGCGGTCGAGGACCGCATGTTCGTCAGCTTCTTCTCCTTGGTGATGTTCACGTCGATATCGTCCGCCCGGGAGTTCTCCCCCACCACCATGCCCTCGTAGACCACATCGCCGGGCTCGACGAACAGGCTGCCGCGCTCCTGCAGGTTGGCGATCGCGAACGACGTCGTCGATCCGGCTCGGTCGGCCACCAGCGATCCGGAAGCCCGGGTGCGCAGCTCGCCCACCCAGGGCTCGTAACCCTCGAAGACGTGGTGGGCGATGCCGGTGCCCCGGGTGTCGGTGAGGAACTCGGTGCGGAAGCCGATCAGGCCCCGGGACGGCACCAGGAACTCCATCCGGACCCAGCCGGTGCCGTGATTGCTCATCTGCTCCATCCGGCCCTTGCGAACCGCGAGCAACTGGGTGATCGCACCCAGGTAGTCCTCCGGGGCATCGATGGTCAGCCGCTCGAACGGCTCGTGCAGCTTCCCGCCGATCTCCTTGGTCACCACCTGCGGCTTGCCCACGGTGAGCTCGAAGCCCTCCCGCCGCATGGTCTCGACCAGGATGGCCAGCGCCAGCTCACCCCGGCCCTGCACTTCCCAGGCATCCGGCCGCTCGGTGGGCAGCACCCGGATGGACACATTTCCCACCAGTTCCCGGTCCAGCCGGTCCTTGATCAGGCGGGCCGTGACCTTGGTGCTCTTCGTGGTCCGCCCGGCCAGCGGTGACGAGTTGGCCCCGATCGTCATCGAGATGGCGGGTTCGTCCACCGTGATCAGTGGCAGCGGGTGCGGGTCGTCCGGGTCGGCCAGGGTCTCGCCGATGGTGATCTCGGGAATGCCCGCCACCGCGATGATGTCGCCCGGGCCAGCCTCCTGAGCCGGAACCCGTTCCAGCGCCTGGGTCATCAGCAGTTCGGTGATCTTGACCCGGCTCACGGTGCCGTCGCTGCGGCACCAGGCGGCCTGCTGGCCCCGGCGGATGGTGCCCGAATGCACCCGGCAGAGCGCGAGCCGGCCCAGGAACGGCGAGGCGTCCAGGTTGGTGACGTGCGCCTGGAGCGGCATCTTGTCGTCGTACGACGGCGCCGGGACGGTCTGCAGCATGGTGGCGAACAGCGGCTCCAGGTTCTCGCTGTCCGGCATGCCGCCGTTGGCCGGCCGGTTCAGCGAGGCCCGGCCTGCCCGCGCCGAGGCGTAGACGATCGGGAAGTCCAGGGCGGTATCCGGATCCACGCCGGTGCCGTCGATCAGATCCATGAACAGCTCGTAGGTCTCGTCCACGACCTCTTCGATCCGGGCGTCCGGCCGGTCGACCTTGTTCACCACCAGGATCACCGGAAGGTGGGCTTGCAGGGCCTTGCGCAGCACGAACCGGGTCTGCGGGAGCGGGCCTTCGGATGCGTCGACCAGCAGGGCGATTCCGTCCACCATGCTCAGCCCGCGCTCCACCTCGCCGCCGAAGTCGGCGTGCCCCGGGGTGTCGATGATGTTGAACGTCACCCCGCCGTCGGGCGCCCCCGGTCCGCGCCAGCGCACGGCGGTGTTCTTAGCCAGGATGGTGATGCCCTTCTCCCGCTCCAGGTCGCCGGAGTCCATCGCCCGCTCGTCGACGTGCTGGTGCTCACCGAACGAGCCGGTCTGCCAGAGCATGGCGTCGACCAGGGTGGTCTTGCCGTGGTCGACGTGCGCGACGATGGCGATGTTGCGCAGGTCGTCGCGGGTGAGCGTGGGCATGCGTGAGCACTCGTTCCGATGGAGGGGGTTGATCTATGAGTGTACGCGCTGGTCAGGACCCGCTGGCTCGCTTGATCAGGGCGGTCACGATGGGGACGTCGGCAGGCAGCCAGGCGACGTCCAGCCACTCCCCTGGGCCGAGCACCCGGATGGCGTCGTGATCCTCGATCGGAGCGGGCACGCCGGAGGTCACCCGGACCAGCCAGACCCGCATCCGGTAGGACGGCGGAAGCTCGAAGCCCTGGCCGCCCGGTGATGCCAGTTCATCGCCCAGCTCCACCTCGACGCCGAGTTCCTCGGCCAGCTCGCGGTGCAGGGCATCGACCGGATCCTCACCCGGTTCCACCTTTCCGCCGGGCAACTCCCAGCCACCGGCCAGCCGGGGCGGCTCGGTCCGGCGGGCGGCCAGCAGCGTGGATGGCGCGTTCAGATCGTCGACGATGGCTCCGCCCACCACGAGCTGCACCGGCCCAGGCTGCACAACGCTGAGCCTGGCACACACGCCAGCCCCGTTCGCGGATGCTGCACCGTACGACCGCGGCCTGCACCGCACGACCGGGGCAACGTGGCGGCAGCAGAACCGGATCAGTGATTCAGCGCAGGTACCACTCGTTCATGTTGTAGGTGACCTCGGCTTGGCTCGCGTTGTAATCCACGCCGCCCACGTCGGGCGCGGTGGCCAGAACGGCGGGGAACGCGAACAGCGGAATGGTGGGCAGGTCCCGCCACAGGATCACGTCCAGCTGAGCCTGCAGTTGCAACTGGAGTTCTGGATCCAGCTCGGAGTTGAGCCGCTTCAGCAGGATGTCGACGTCCGCGTTGCTGTAGCCGCCGTGATTGCGCCCACCCCCGGTCACGTAGGTGGCGTAGTTCTGGGACACCATCGGCGAACCGGACCAGGCGTACAGGGCGACGTCGAAGTCACCGGTGTTCAGGCCATGGTCGAAGAACGCCGGGCTGCCGGCGTCCTGGATGTTGAACCCGGCTTGGCCGCAGAACTCCCGGAGTAGATCCACCTCCGCCTTCCGCCGCGGATTCGGGGTCTGGTAGGCGATCCGGACCTCCATCCCGACTCGATGCTGTTGTTCGAGGATCTGCCGGGCCCCAGCCAGGTCCAGCGCGTCGTAGCCTTGCCCGCCGACCAGTCGCAGCCGCTGGTAGCCCGGCTGGAACGGCAACCGGAACCTCGACTCCAGCACCTGCGATCGCGGATTCTGTGGCTTGATCAGGTTGTCCACGATCTGCTGCCGGGGCAAGCACTTGGCGAACGCGACTCGCAGCGCGCGGTCCTTGAATCCGGAGAGCATGTTGAAATCGATGTGCTCCCAGGAGAATTCGTCATGGGTGGAGAGCTGGATCGTCGATCCGAGCCGTTTGAGCTGGGTTAACAGTTCCGGGTTCGGTTGCGGATCCATCACCTGGATCTCGCCGCGCTGCAGGGCCGCGGCCTGCTGGTCCTGCGGGATGAAGCGGATCACGATGGTGTGCGAACGGGGCGGCGTCCCCCACCACTTCGGGTTCGGCGTCAGGGTGATGGACATTCCGGCCTTCCAGCCGGAGACCTGATACGGCCCGGCCGAGGGCGCCAGTTCGGTCTTGTACTGCCCGGGCCGGAACACCCAGAGGCTGTTGTAGACGTCGCCGATCTTGGCCATCGTCTGCGGATCACCCCGCTTGACCGCGGCGATCAGATCCGGAACCCCGGACTCGTGCTCGATGATGTGCGCGGGCAGGATCTGACCGGCACCGAACAGCGCGTTCCAGTCCGCGTACATGGTCCGGTAGGTCAAGGTGAAGGTGCGGTCGCCGTCCTTGCAGGCCGGCATGTTCGCGTCTTCCCAGCCTGCGGTGTTCGCGGAGTTGAAGGCGGTCAGCCCGCGGCCGGTCGCCGGGTCGGTGCCGCCGGTCGGCCAGCGCCCGCTGTTGGCGGCCCAGGCCAGGACGGCGTCGTCGCAGTCGATCGGTTCGCCGTCCGACCACATGGCTTTCGGGTTGAACGTGTACCGGATGGTCAGCGGATTGTCCGAGACCTTGGTGTAGCTGCCGTACTCATGGTCGGCCACCACCGCACCGTTGATGCCGTAGTTCCAGAACCCGCGCAGGACCTGATTCAGCACAACGGTGTTGCGGACCAGGGCCTGGGTCGAGGTGTTGTCGTTGTAGGAGCTGAACTGCTGCTCATGGGCGTAAGTGATCGTGACCGGTGCGGTCACCACCTGTGGCTGCGCCAGCTTGTCCGAGCCGTCGCAGCTGCTCAGCCCGGCGGCCAGGACGACCGCCGACAGGATCGCCGCGATCCGCCGTCCGATCATGGCCCTCCTTGCCATCTCGCCCACATTGGCTCAGTGGCACGGGCTGCTTGTCTGCCAGACAATCCCGCTCTGGCAGCCTGTGCAAGTTCGCTGCCGCTGCGTTATCGAGATGCAACGGTTCACCGGCATCGAGGCGGCTCAATCGCGCCTGCTCATTGCCGGATCGCTCTTGTCGGCCGGGATCAGCCCGACCGCAGCTGGGGGGACGGGCCGCATCGGTCCCATCAGAATGCTGGGCCAGAATTGGGTAATGCCCAGAAGATGGACGCCAGCCAGCGGAGCTGATCGCTGCCCGATCCATCACAAGGCGATCCATCGCAGCGAAGGGGCCGCGATCTCGGCTGCCCAGGCGGTCGAGTCGGCCAATGGTCACGAACCCGGCGCAATGACCTGGTACTACTGCGAGGAGTCCAAGGGCTGGCACATCGGGCATCGGTCGATCCGCTCCCGGCTCGAACGCTGAGGAGGCAATAGTTTTCGAGTATCACGGATGGGCGGCCATCCGGGCGTCGTCCCGGTGGCCGGACGACCCTTCGGACGACGCCGATCTCCTGGCTCCCGTCGAGGCGGCGGTCCGCGACCTGATCGAACCGCTGGCCGGCTATGGCCTGATGGACCTGCGGGCGATGAACGTGGGGCTCTACCTGCACATGGCCGGTCATCCCAATCACCGCCGGTCGCAAGGCGATCGGATCATTGAGCTCTTCGGCCGGATCGGCGAGCTGGCTCCCGGTTCCTACGGGCTGCTCCACTGCTACGACGATGAGGACCAGAACGGCCTGAACAACGAGTTTCAGGTGTTCCGGATGGTTCGCGGAGAAGTCACAACCGCCCGGGATCCGTTTCTCTCGCCCTCGTGCCAGTCATCGAAGACCCGTATCCGGACTCGTCGTGACTTGCGGCCCCGCGTTCTAATGCACGGCCGATGTCCAGTCCAGCACGGCCTCGATGTGCTCTGGCCGCAGCGGAGTGACCATGGCCTCAGTGATGCGGGCGATGCTGTGCGCCTTGGTCTCCTCTGACGCTCCGGGAGCAAGGTAATTCTCCAGCGCCTGCTCCCAGAAGTGACCGAACTGGGCGATCATCATGGTGAAATCGCCGCGCCGCCGGATCCGGGCGGGGCCGCCCGCATCGAGGTATGCGCCGTAGAACGCCTCCGTCCGGCCCTGATCTCCCAGGCAGAAGTCGAACAATGCCAGCGGCAGCTCCTGCACCGGCTCGGCCAGACCGCAGTTCTCCCAGTCGATGACGCACACTCCGGCCGGGGAGACCGGCAGCAGGTTGGCCGACCAGAGGTCTCGATGACAGGTCTGCAGGTGCGCCGGCGGTTCGAGCCAGCCTTCCAGCTGGACCAGAAACGGGATCTCCGCGGCGAGGTCCGGCGTGAAGGGAGCCGAGGCCGCCCGCGACGCGTCCAGCAGCGCGTTCCAGCGATCGAGCCCGACCGCGTCGGTGTACCAGCCGACCAGCGGGCGCGTCGTGTGGTGGCGCACCCTGTGAATGGCGGCAAAAGTGCCTCCGATCAGTCCTGGATCCTGCCCGTCGTCGGCCGGAAGCATGTCCATCCACCGGTACACCCGAAGCTGGTGCGATCCCAGTTCGATCAATACCCGGCCCTGCCTGGTCCGGATCGGATCCGGAAGCAGCACAGAACCGGCCGCGAGCACCGCTTCCTGATACGAAAAGTCTTGTGCCGCGTCACTTTCGCACTGCCGCACGATCAGTTCCTTGACCGCGTACGACCCGCGCCCGGTCTGCAGCCGCCAGACCCGTCCCTGGGCGCCTCTGGCCGCGAACACGGGCTCCCCGCGAACCGGCCCGAGGTCGTATGCAGCTGCGACATCGGGCCAGTGATCAGACAGCACGACCCCTGCTTTCAGCTGATCATGAAAGTACTTGCGAGCTCAGCGCCGAAAATAACCCCATCAGGTCAAGTTCCGCCATGATCAGCGAACGAACTGGCAATGGCGGTGCGCAGGCGGGCAATGTCGTCGGCGTCCTTCTTCCGGCGCGGCCGGCCAGGTACCCAGACCGGCATCATGCGCTTGATCTCTATCTGGGCTGCGGGACTGATGATCTGGCAGGAGATGCCGGCCAGGCTCGCGTTCACAGCATGCTCGATCATCCCGGCCGGCCAAGCTGACCCAGCCCAAGGGCCGCCGCCAACGACCACTCCCCCGTGGGAATTGCGCGCCAGTGGCGCAAAGCTGAGTTCCACGCCCTGCCGTTCCAGATCGATCTGCTGGCCGGGCGGATGTTCAGCGCGATCCGCCCAGCCTCGGCCGGCCAGCGCTCGCTTCAGTTGTGGCAGCTCTTCTGACCAGACGAACCAGTCGACGTCCTGGTGCGGACGAGTGATCTCGCCGAGGAAGAAGTCCATCGCCCAGCCACCGCGCAGCCAGACAGCTACGTCCAGCCCACGGGCAACGTCCAGCACCTCGGCGATGGCCCCCAGTTGCCGATCGCTCTCGTCACCGGCCACACCTTCGGGCACCGCGCCTCACCCACTTCTCGCCGGAGTGGTCACCTGGCCAGACGTCGAGCGCTCGATCAGACGTTGAACCGGAACTCGACCACGTCGCCGTCGCGCATCACGTAGTCCTTGCCCTCCATCCGAACCTGGCCCCGGGCCTTGGCTTCGGCCATCGTCCCCGCGGCAACCAGTTCGTCGAAACCTACGATCTCGGCCTTGATGAAACCGCGCTGGAAGTCGGTATGGATCACTCCGGCCGCCTGCGGTGCCGTCCAGCCCTGCCGAATTGTCCACGCCCGAGATTCTTTTGGTCCAGCGGTCAGGAACGTCTGCAGGCCCAGAGTGTGAAACCCGATCCGCGCCAGCTGATTCAGGCCCGACTCGGTCTGGCCCACACTGGTCAGCAGCTCGGCTGCCTCTTCGGTGTCCAGCTCGGCCAATTCCGATTCGAGCTTGGCGTCCAGGAAGATCGCGTCGGCCGGAGCGACCAGATCGCGCAGCTTCTGCTGCAGCGTCTCGTCGGTCAGCCCGTCCTCGTCCACGTTGAACACGTAGATGAACGGCTTCGAGGTCATCAGCGTCAGATCCCGCAGCTGCCCCAGTTCCACTCCGGCCGCGCCCGCCCCTGCGTGCAGCGTGGTCCCCTGTTCCAGCACCTTCTGGGCGCCGGCCGCGGCATCCAGCACTGCCCGGTCGGTCTTCTTGCCCTTGACCTCCTTGTCCAGCCGCGGGATCGCCTTCTCCAGCGTCTGCAGGTCGGCCAGCATCAGCTCGGTATGGATGACGTCGATGTCGTCGGCCGGGTCCACCCGCCCGGCGACGTGCACCACATCGTCGTCGGCGCACGCGCGCCCCACCGGGCAGATAGCGTCCGCCGCCCGCATGTTGGCCAGGAACTTGTTGCCCAGCCCTTCGCCCTCGCTGGCCCCCTTCACGATGCCGGCGATGTCGACGAACGAGACGGTGGCCGGCACCTGTCGTTCGCTGTGGAACAGCCCGGCCAGCACGGCCAGACGTGGGTCGGGCAGCGGCACAACGCCCACGTTCGGCTCGATGGTCGCGAACGGATAGTTGGCCGCGAGCACCTCAGCCTTGGTCAGGGCATTGAACAGAGTCGACTTTCCGACGTTGGGGAGCCCGGCGATTCCGATCGTGAGTGCCACACCACCAAGGCTATCGCCGCTGCGATTCCAGCTGCGCCGGACTTGTCGGTGGCTGCTGCAACCCTGTCGGCATGACCTCGTTGATCGCCGGAGCCACCGCCGCAGCCCTGCTCAGCGGCCTGCTGACCTGGCTCCTGGCGACCGCGGTGGCCCGGGCGAAGCTGGCCGGGCTGATCGCCGAACGGGACTTGCTCCGCGAACGGGTGACCGACCTCGAGGTGGCCATCGGGCAGGACCAGGAACTGGCCGCGACGATGGCACCGCTGTCCTCCACCCTGCAGCGGGTGGAGCGGCAGGTTCAGGCCTTGGAGCGCGACCGGATCGAGCAGTTCTCCCGGCTGGACGAGCAGCTGTCCGCCGTCCGCAATTCCGAAGAGGCGCTCCGAGTCCAGACCGCCTCCCTGGCCGGAGCTCTGCGCTCGCCCACCGCACGCGGCGCCTGGGGTGAGATCCAGCTGCGCCGGGTGGTCGAGCACGCCGGGATGCTGGCCCGGGTGGACTTCAGCACGCAGGTCACCGGGGCCACCCCGGACGGCGCCGGCGTGCGCCCGGACCTGGTTGTGCATCTGCCTGGCGGCAAGCACCTGATCGTCGACGCCAAGGCACCATTGGCGGCCTTCCTGGAGGCCAGCGAGGCCGGCGAGCCATCCCC
>CAXUFS010000013.1:0-18946 GCA_964250315.1 uncultured Kineosporia sp.
GGCGGCCGCCGGGGTGAGTGGGAGATCGGAACCGAGCCGGGCGGCGTAGCGAACCTCGGCCACCGGCAGGTCACCTGGCCCGATGAACGTCCGGCGGGCGCCGTCGGTGACCATTCCCGCTGAGGTCAGGAACGCGCTGCGAGCCAGGTCACCCTCCGGCAGCCAGCTGGTCACCGCGGTCATCCCCTGTTCGCGCAGGTGATCCGCCGCCGCCGACAGCAGGCGCGATCCGTGCCCGGAGCGCTGATGAGCCGGATCCACCACCAGCACACCGATCTGCCCGTCGCGCTCGGCGGCGTCGCGGTCTGGGCTGGGTCCAGCCGAGACGAACCCCACCACGATGTCGTCAGCCACCGCGACCAGGACCTGGTGGCGCGGCGAGGGCGGCGCTGCGACCGCGCGCTCCCAGGCCGGAGCCAGCGTCTGCGGGACCAGGGCGGCCAGAGCCTGTTCGGGCAGCAGGCTGGCGTAGGCCATCCGCCAGGCGCGGGCCTGAATGGCGCCGATCGCGGCCGGATCGCCGCCGCGCGCGGGCCGGACGAAGGCGTTTGCGGTAGCCATCCCGCCATCCTTTCATCGGCTGCTACCGGGTCACGGGGTGCCCGCCCCGGCCAGGGGACGGTAAACTTTGGGCGTCAAAGACGGTTCGGCTACGACAGAACTGGGGTAAAGATCCGCGGGGATGAGGACGGGACATGGACACCGAGGCTGCATTGGCTGCAGCGGCCAGGGTGATCAGCGCTCACGACGGGAGCACTGACCATGTACGGCTTGAGGCCGAGGAATTTGCCGGCGGGTGGATGGTGTACGTGCTGCCCCGGCAGCTGGGACTGACTTTCGGCGGAGTCAACCTGGTGATAGATCGCGAGGACGGTTCAGTCCGAGCGGTCGGGGCCTCGATCGAGCCGTGGCTGGTGATGGCCGACTATCAGCGCTTCCGCGACACCACACCGCCGGGGACCAGCTGGCTGGAGCAGGATCGGAGTGATCCTTCAGTAGCCTAGGGGAAGTGTCCGGCCCATTCGATGATCGCGCGTTCGCTGCTGTGCTGTTCGATCTCGACGGCACCCTGATCGACTCCACCGCGGTGGTCCTGCGCTCATGGCGCCGCTGGGGCCGGGAGTTCAACCTGGATCTGGACGGGCACAGCTGGCACGGCCGTCCGGCCGCCTCGGTGGTAGCTACTCTCCTGCCGCCCGAGCAGCAAGCGATGGGCCTGGCCCGGATCCAGCAGATCGAGATCTCCGACGTCGATGATCTGGTGGCGTTGCCGGGGGCGGCGCAGGCGCTGGCTGGATGCGGCGATCGGGCCTCGATCGTCACATCCTGCAGCATGCCGCTGGCCAAGGCCCGGCTGGGTGCCGTGGGGTTCCACGCCCCGGCGGTCCTGGTCACCGCTGATCAGGTGAGCAACGGCAAGCCGGACCCGGAGCCGTTCCTGCTGGCCGCGCAGCGACTGGGTGTGGATCCTCACCGCTGCCTGGTGGTGGAGGATGCCCCGGCCGGGCTGAGTGCCGCCGCGGCGGCGGGCATGACCAGCCTCGCTGTGATCACCACTCACGAACGTGGCCAGCTGGTGGCCAGTGCCATCGTGACCGATCTGAGCGCAGTCAGTTTCGAGTCGGGGCCGGATGGTGTGGTGCTTCACGCCGCGAGCCCGGCGGGCGATAGCCTGCGCCTGTGACGTCAAGCAGCGTGACGCTCGATCTGGACCAAGCCGCGGATGCCGGGGTCGACACCCAGTACGAGGACCTGCTCCAGCGAGTACTCGATCATGGTGTGCACAAGGACGACCGCACCGGCACCGGTACCCGCAGCAGCTTCGGGGAACGGCTGCGCTATGACCTGAGTCGCAGCTTTCCGCTGATCACCACCAAGCGGGTGCACTTCCGCTCCCTCGCCTACGAACTGCTCTGGTTCCTGCGCGGGGAACGGAACGTGCGCTGGCTGCAGGAGCACCGGGTCACCATCTGGGACGAGTGGGCCGCTCCGGACGGGGATCTGGGGCCGGTCTACGGCGCGCAGTGGCGGTCGTGGCCGGCGCCGGACGGCGGCACCATCGACCAGCTGGCCGCAGTGCTGGAGACCCTGCGCCTCGATCCGGATTCCCGGCGGATGATCGTGTCGGCCTGGAACGTGGCCGACCTGCCGAAGATGGCGCTGCAGCCCTGCCACGCGCTGTTCCAGTTCTACGTGGCCGGCGGCCGGCTCTCCTGCCAGCTCTACCAGCGCAGCGCCGACCTGTTCCTCGGCGTGCCGTTCAACATCGCCAGCTATGCGCTGCTGACCCGGATGACCGCCGCCCAGACCGGGCTGGAGCCGGGCGACTTCATCTGGGTCGGCGGCGACTGCCACATCTACGACAACCATGCCGAGCAGGTGCGCGAACAGCTGTCCCGCCCGGTGCTGCCGTTCCCGCAGCTCGCCCTCGATCCGGCGCCGTCCCTGTTCGGCTACGGCTACGAGCACTTCCACCTGCTGAACTATCAGCATCATCCGGCCATCTCGGCCCCCGTCGCGGTCTGAGGCCAGCCTCCAGCCGTGCCGCTCAGCATGATCTGGGCCCAGGCCCGCCGCCGGGTGATCGGTATCGACGGTGCCCTGCCCTGGCGGCTGCCCGAGGACCTGGCCATGTTCAAGCGGATCACCACCGGGCACCCGGTGATCATGGGCCGGGCGACCTGGGACTCGCTGCCGCCGCCGTTGCAGCCGCTTCCGGATCGGGCCAACGTGGTCATCACCCGCGATCCGGGCTGGATGGCGCCCGGTGCGCGCGTCGTGAACTCACCGGAGCAAGCCCGGCAGGCCTACCCGGACGCCTGGGTGATCGGTGGCGCCTCGATCTATGCGGCCCTGCTGCCCTACGCCGGGCGGGTGATCTGCACCCTGATTGATCTGAGTGTGCACGGCGACACGTTCGCCCCGCAGCTGGGAAATGAGTGGAGATGCGTGGATCGCCGGCCGCCCGAGGGGTGGCTCAGTTCCCGGAATGGCCTGCGATACGCGGTTTGCGACATCCGGAGGGCCTGCGATGAGTGACCGGCCAGTGGAACGGCCAGAAGCAGGCCGAGACCCCGGACTCGTAACATCCGGCCAGGTCCTGCCGATGAGAGACCTGAATTCCGGTGTCGCTCGAACCCCCGAGCGAGCGGCACCGGAATTCTTCCAATTCGGCTCCCGGGCTGTTCGCCCGCGTGGGGTTGCCGGGTCCGCCCGGTACGGTGGGGCTCATGCCCACTGAACCCGTTCTGCGCCCGTTCGGGTCCGTGCTCGTGGCCATGATCACCCCCTTCACCGCAGCCGGCGGACTCGACTGCGAGGCGGCCGGGCAACTGGCCAGCCAGCTGGTCGAGGACGGGTGTGACGGACTGGTCGTGTCCGGGACGACGGGTGAATCGCCGACCACGTCGGACGCCGAGAAGGACGCCCTGCTGCGGGCCGTGGTGGACGCCGCCGGGCACCGGGCCACCGTCCTGGCCGGAGTCGGCAGCAACGACACGGCTCACACGGTGGAGCTGGCTCAGCAGGCAGCCAAGGCCGGAGCGGATGGCCTGCTGGTGGTCACGCCGTACTACTCCAAGCCGCCGCAGCCGGGCTTGGTCGCCCACTTCCAGGCCGTGGCCAGCGCCACCGACCTGCCGGTGATGCTCTACGACATCCCAAGCCGTTCCGGTGTCCCGATCAGTGCCGAAAGCCTGATCACGCTCAGCGCGCACCCGCAGATCGTCGCGGTCAAGGACGCCAAGAACGACCTGTTCGAAGGAACCTGGGTGTTGTCCCGCACCGATCTGGCCTATTACTCCGGCAGCGATGAGCTGAACCTGGCCTGGCTGGCGCTCGGCGCATCGGGGGTGGTCAGCGTGGTCGGCCACCTGGCCGCTGGACACTACCGGCGGATGCTGGCCGCGGTCGAAGCCGGAGACCTGATCACCGCCCAGGCCACGCACAACCAGCTGCTTCCCGCCGTGCGCGGCATGATGATGCGGACCCAGGGCGCCATCATGGCCAAGGCCGCACTGGAACTGTCCGGCCGGCTGCCCAGCCGGACGATGAGACTGCCGCTGATCGCGGCCACCGACGAACAGGTCACGGTGCTGCGCGCCGACCTCGAGGAGGCACAGCTTCTATGAGTCAGTCCCACCCTGAGCTCGGGCTGCCGGCCCCGCTGCCCGCGGGCACCCTGCGAATCGTTCCACTCGGTGGCCTGGGTGAGGTGGGACGGAACATGGCCGTGCTGGAGTTCGGCCGCCAGCTGCTGGTGATCGACTGCGGCGTGCTGTTCCCGGAGGACCATCAGCCCGGGGTGGACCTGATCCTGCCCGACTTCTCCTACATCGCCGACCGGTTGTCCGACGTGGTCGCGGTGATCCTCACCCACGGGCACGAGGACCACATCGGGGCGGTGCCGTACCTGCTCCGGCTCAAGCCCGACATCCCGCTGCTGGGCTCCCAGCTGACTCTGGCCCTGGTCGAGGCGAAGCTGAAGGAACACCAGATCACCCCGCTCACGCTGACCGTGAAGGAGGGGCAGACCGAACGGCTGGGTCCGTTCCAGTGCGAGTTCGTCGCGGTCAACCACTCGATCCCGGACGCGCTGGCGGTGGCGGTGAGCACCCCGGCCGGAACGGTGTTGCACACCGGGGACTTCAAGATGGACCAGCTGCCGCTGGACGGGCGGATCACCGATCTGCGCGCCTTTGCTCGGCTGGGGGAGGCCGGGGTCGACCTGTTCATGGTCGACTCGACCAACGCCGAGGTACCCGGTTTCACGGTCTCGGAACGAGAGATCACCCCGGTCCTGGATGCGGTGTTCGACCGCGCCGACCGGCGAATCATCGTGGCGTCGTTCGCCTCCCATGTGCACCGGGTCCAGCAGGTGCTGGACACCGCGCATGCGCACGGCCGGAAAGTGGCGCTGGTCGGCCGGTCGATGGTCCGCAACATGGGCATCGCCAAGGATCTGGGATACCTGACCGTGCCGCCGGACGTACTGGTGGACGTGAAAGCGGTGGACGATCTGCCGGACGAGCGGGTGGTGCTGATGTGCACCGGCTCCCAGGGTGAACCGATGGCCGCGCTGTCCCGGATGGCCAACCGGGATCATCGGATCCAGGTCGGGCCCGGCGACACCGTTGTGCTGGCGTCATCCCTGATCCCGGGCAATGAGAACTCGGTCTACCGGGTGATCAATGGCCTGACCCGGCTGGGGGCCCGGGTGATCCATCAGGGCAACGCCCGGGTGCACGTGTCCGGCCATGCCAGCGCGGGGGAGTTGCTGTACTGCTACAACATCGTGCGGCCGCGCAACGTGATGCCCGTGCACGGAGAGGCCCGGCATCTGAAGGCGAACGGTGATCTGGCCGTCCGGACCGGGGTGCCGCCCGAGCGGGTGATGTTCGCCGACGACGGCATCGTGGTCGATCTGGCCGGGGGCCGGGCGGCGATCGTGGGCCAGGTGCCCTGCGGATACGTGTACGTGGACGGCGCCAGCGTCGGCGAGATCACCGAGGCCGATCTCAAGGACCGGCGGATCCTGGGTGAGGAGGGCTTCATCTCGATCATCGTGGTGGTGGACTCCGCCAGCGGGAAGGTGGTGGCCGGGCCGGAGATCCATGCTCGCGGCTTCGCCGAGGACGAGTCGGTGTTCGACCGGGTCCGGCCGCGGATCGTGGATGCCCTGCGGGACGCTGCCAACGCCGGGCCGGCCGACACCTTCCAGTTGCAGCAGGTGGTGCGCCGGGTGGTCGGCCGCTGGGTGAGCGAGTCCTACCGCCGCCGCCCCATGATCATCCCCCTGGTGATCGAGGCCTGAGCTACAGCTGCTTGAGATCGGCCAGCACGGCGCTGGCGGCGTTGCGGCCGTTGGTCGCGATCACACTGCCGGCTGGATGGGTGGCCGCTCCGCAGAGATAGACGCCTGGTATGGGGGTGCGCGGGCTCAGCCGGTGCTCCCACATCTGATCCGGGCGGACTTCGCCCTGGAAGATGTGGCCGCCGGTCAGCCCGACCTTGGCTTCGATGTCGGGCGCCCCCAGCACCTCGTAGGACTCCAGGCAGTCCTCGAAGTCCGGCGCATAGCGCCCGATCAGGTCGATGAACTGACGGGCCACCTCGGGACGCCGGGCATCCCAGCCACCGTTCAGGTCGTAGGACGCGTACTGGCCGAACACGCTCATCAGGTGCTTCCCGGCCGGCGCCGGTGTCGGGTCGTGCAGGGTCTGCACGTAGATCTCACCGAAGCCGACGGCGGGCTCGCCTGCCGCGCAGCGTTCGAACGCAGCCTGGGCGGCGTCCAGTCCGCTGGTCACGTCCACCGTGCCCAGGGCCATGAAGGTCTCTCCCGGGGCGGCCGTCCAGGACGGCAGCCGGTTCAGCGCCGCGTTGAACTTGACCACCGGCGAGCGGATGTCCCACGACTCCAGCCGCTGCCGGTAGGACGCCGGTATCGCTTGTCCCGCAACCATGTTCAGCACTCGCTTGGGATCGGCGTTGCTGACCACCACCGGCGCGGCGATGAAGGTGCCGTCGTCCAGCCGGACTCCTTCGCCGGGCACGATCTCACCTACCGGAACGCCGGCCGCCAGCACCGCCCCCGCCTCCTCGGCGGCGTCGGCGATCGCGAAACTGATCATGCCCATGCCGCCCTTCACGTAGCCCCAGACCGGGCCTTCGCCCTCCAGATCACCCTGGAAGTGCATCAGTTTCACCGATGCTGTACCCGGATCCCGTGGCCCGGCGAAGGTTCCGATCACGCCTTGGCCGAAAAGCGCGTCCTTGAGCCGCTGATCGGTGACGAAGTGGTCCAGGACGTCGGAGATCGATGCCTCGAACAGCGCGTCGATCATCATCTGGTCGCCGAGCAGTTCCTCCAGTTCGGCCCGGGATGGCGAATCGCCCACCCAGGTGTCCCGGGTGCCCTTGCGCAGCCGCAGCCGCATCTGGTCGAAGAAGTCCTCGTAGGCCAGATAGCCGTCAATCTCCTTCTGCGCCAGCCCCAGCTCCTGTAATCCGCGCACCGTGCGCTCGTGGCTCATCCACTGCGCGAACGCCGTCCCATCCTCGAATGGCACCCACAGCTGCGGATCGGCGACGTACACCTCGAGGCCCCGGTGGCGCAGATCAAGGTCCCGGATGACGTCGTCGTCGAGCAACCCGACCACGTAGGCGCAGGGGCTGATCACGTAGTTCTCGTCGTCGAACGGCTGGTCCAGAGTGCAGGCCCCGCCCAGTCTTTCGCGGGCTTCCAGGACCAGCACCCGCTGCCCGGCCCGGGCCAGGTAGGCCGCACAGGTCAGCCCGTTGTGCCCGCCGCCAACCACGATCACGTCCCACGTTCGCGCGGCCAGTTCGCTGATGGGCGCGGGCAGGCCGACCTTGCCCAGCCGGGCGGCGATCGAGTTCATTGCCGAGACGTCGAAGCTCATGGCTGCGCTCACCTTCCCGATCCGAGATAGGCCTGAGCGACCCGGGTGACGAACTGGTACACGCCGTCCTCCTCGGGCGCCATCGGCCCGGCCACCGCGTGCGGTGAGGCGAGCCCGCGCTGCACGGATTCGCAAGCGGCCCAGTCCTGCCGGTTGGTCAGGTCCCAGAAGTCGACCGCGTAGCTGGGGTCGAAGCCTTCGGCCGAGGCCACATCGGACGGAAAGGCCCAGGCGCACTCGACGTGGGTACGGCCCGCCGCCAGCGGCGTCAGCACGTGCGTCATCACGTAGTCCGGGTGCAGGCTGATCAGCAGGTTCGGGTAGGCGACCACATACATCACCGTGCGCAGTTCGTGCTCGGACAGGCCGATGATCGGCCTGCCGTCGCTGTGGCCGTCCAGCGACATGGTCTGCGCCTGCGGGATCAGGTCCATCCAGCCGGCCATCCATTCCCCCGCGCCCTCCAGGTTCTCCCCGCTCTTCGGCGGGCTGATCCGGCTCAGCTCCGGATGGATGGTGGCGCAGTGGTAACACTCCTGATAGTTCTCGACGATCACCTTCCAGTTGGTGGCCAGCTCGTAGGAGTGCCTGGCCACCACCACCAGATCCTGCGGGCGGTAGGGGCCCACCACGTCGTCCAGCCCCGGCAGGTGATGGGCGAAATCGCCGGCCTGGCCGGACGGATCGGCGAACAGATAACCCTGCCACTCCACCGCCGGCACCGGCACCAGGCCGAACTGGCCCGCCTCGAAACCCGCGGCCCCGCGGAACCCGGGCGCGTGCCGCAGCGAACCGTCGAGCTTGTAGGTCCAGGAGTGATAGGGGCAGATGATGCTGTTCGCCTGCCGGCTCGCTCCGCAGGGCACCAGTTCGTGGCCGCGGTGCCGGCAGGTGTTGGCGAAGGCATGCAGGCCGCCGTCCTCGTCCCGGGTCAGCAGCACGCTGCCGGCTCCGGTGTCGATGGCCCGCTGCGACCCCGGCTCAGCCAGCTCACCCGCATGCCCGGCGCAGACCCAGCCGGACAGGATGTTGGCCTGTTCCCAGCCGAAGACGGCCGGATCGGTGTAGGCGGCTGGGGGCAGCATGCGGGAGTTGCCGAACGGGGCCAGGGCGGCGGCCAGGCCAGCGGTGTCCAGCGGAGCGGGCATTCCCCGGAGCTGATTGAACATACAGTCAGGATAAAACGGAACAACCCGCCGGGTCCATACCTGGCCAGACCAGGAACGGGCTCACAGTTCTCCGGCGAAGGCGCCGATTCCGCGGTCGTCCTGCGTGCTGTCGCCGCGGGTCATCCACCGGAAGATCAGGAACCCGGCCAGCACCGCGATCATTGAGGCGAGCAGCAACAGGGTGGCCATCGCATTGATCGCCGGAGTCGGGGCGGCCCGGGCGGTGTTGTAGATCTTGACCGACACCGGTTCGGTGGACGCCGACCCGGACAGGTAGCGCACCAGCACGAAATCGTCGATCACGTCGGCGAACACCAGCACCGTGCTGGCCAGGATGGCCGGAGTCAGCATCGGCAGAATCACCCGGCGCAGCGCCCCCATCGGAGAAGCGCCCAGATCCATGGCTGCTTCTTCGTAGTGCTTGCCGATGGTCGCCAGCCGGGCCCGCACGATCACCGCCGGATAAGAGATCTGAAAGGTGACCAGGCCCGCGACCTGGGCGGCGGTACCGAGCGAGAAGGGCAGCACAATGGTGGTGACCAGGAACAGCAGGGCCACCGCGAGCAGCGTCTCGGGGATCACGAAGGACAGCAGCATCACCACATTGGCCGTCTCCGGCAGCCTGCCGCGCCAGCGATCCATGCCGATCGCGAATGCCACCCCCAGCGGAACCGTGATCACCGTGGTGATCAGGCCCAGCTTGACCGTCTGCAGCAGCGCCGCATGCAACGAGGCGTCATGCCATACCGATCGGGTGGCGTCGCCCCAGTACCAGCGCATCGAGAAGCCCTGGAAGGAGGTCCGGGACCGGGCGCTGTTGAACGAGAAGAGCACCGCGATCAGGACCGGAACCAGGGACCAGAGCAGGTAGACGACGGTCACCGTGGCCAGCATGCGGGGCTTGCGCCAGGGGTTGTTCCACCAGCGGATCATGAGGCGATCACGCGGCTCATGTTCGCGCCTCGTCGCCGCGAGCCACGCTGCGCACGTAGTACAGCATCGGGATCAGCGAAATCACCAGCACGATCAGCACATACGCCCCGGCGGCGCTGGTCTGGCCGGGGATCAGCACGGTGTTGTTGATCAGGTTGCCAACCATCGAGGTGGTGGGAGAGGCCGAGAGCAGGTCGTTGGTGAAGTAGTCGCCCAGCATGGGCAGGCAGGTCAGCAGCACACTGGCGACGATGGTGGGCCGGCCCATCGGCAGGGTGACCCGCCAGAACGCCGAGGACCGGGTGGCGCCCAGGTCCCGCGCGGCTTCGAGCACCGATTGGGGCAGCCGGTCCAGCCCGGCGTACAGCGGCAGGATCATGTATGGCACATACCCGTAGACCAGCCCCAGCACCACCACCAGCGCGTTGCCGTTCAGCCAGTTCAGATGGACGTCGAGCAGGCCGCCCAGGCTGAGCACCCGGTTGACCAGGCCATCGTCCCGCAACAGGTTGACCCAGGCCAGCATCCGCATCATGTAGCTGATCCAGAAGGGGGCGATCAGCAGGCCGAGCAGCATTCCGCGCCAGCGCCCGGCCAGCCGGGCCACGTAGTAGGCCACCGGGAAGGCGATCAGCACGCACAGCGCACTGGCCAGCAGCACGAACACCAGGGTCCGGATCAGCGCGGCACCGAAGATCGCTCCCGGGCCGACGGTCTGGCGGATCACGTGGCCGAACTCGGTGAAATCCCACTGCAACGGGTTCCATACCGGCAAGGGCGTGCGGAAGACCGGATCCACCCGTCCGAAGACGATGGCCAGCACCAGATACAGCGGAACCACGAAGAAGATGCACAGCCAGGCGATTCCCGGCAGTGCCAGCAGCCGCCAGGGGCCGGCCGATGGCTTTCGGCTGCTGGTGGGTGATGACGACGCGGGCGCCTCCGGACGCTCCTGGGTCAGCACCACCGGGTCATCACCGGACGGTCAGTTCCCGGCCTTGAAGGCCAGCCAGATGCTGTGCCAGGCGCTGTTGGCTTCGGTACTCAGCTCCAGCGCCGGGTAACCGTTCTTGAGATCGGTCTCCTTGACCACCACGCTGGCCAGGTTGGCCGGGATGATGCCCTTACTCACCAGCGTGTCCGGAACCAGTGTCACCTGAGGCGGCTGGTAGCCGGTGAAGGTGAAGTTGGCGGTGGCCGAGCTGGAATCGAGCATGTGGTTCAGGAACAGGTGGGCCAGCACCGGGTTCTTCCCACTGGCGGGCATCACGATCACGTCATTGTCGACCATGCCTTTGCCGTCCGGCGGAAACCAGTAGCGGAACAGCTCCGGCTTGGCGGCGCCGTTGGCGGCGGCGTTGACCACATCTCCGGACCACATCTCCGCCTGGCCGTACGCCCCGGCGGGCAGGTCGTCGTACATGTTGATCGTGACCCTGGGCTTCACGTTCTTGGTCAACTCGGTCAGAGCGGCCGAGGCCTTGTCCAGGTCAGCCGCCTTGGCCGTGTTCACGTCGGTGATGCCGGACCGCAACAAGCACATCTCGATGGCGGACCGGTAGTCGTCCAGGACGGCGGTCTGGCCCCGGTACTGCGCGTCCCACAGTGTGTTGTAAGGGTTCTCCAGCGCCGGGATGTCGGTCTTGATCTTGTCCGTGCGCCAGCCGATTCCGGTGCTGTACACGGTGAACGGCACGGTGTATTGCCAGCCCTGGTCGTACCAGGGGTTGGTGAAGTATGGCCAGACGTTGCTGATGTTCGGAATGTAGCTGTGGTTCAGCGGCCGGATCAGCGACGTGGTCACCAGCCGGGAGGTGATGTCGTAACCCGAGCCGAGCCAGACGTCGTAGGGCACCGATCCCTGCCGGATCTTGGTCAGCGCCTCATCTATGTCGTTGAAGGTGGAGATCGAAACCTTGCAGGCGTACTTCTTCTCGAAAGCCGTCACGACGCCGCGATCGACGTAGTCGGCGTAGTTGTAGACCTGCAGGGTGGCGCCCTTCTCCGGCGTCAAGCCGTCCTTGATCGGCTCGTTGCCCGGATTGATCGGCCACTTGACGGGGTTGGCCGGCGAGGCCAGCTCGAGTGGCTGCGTGCCCTTCTGGGTACTGGTGGTGCCGCCGCCGGACTGGCGGGTGCAGGCAGCGACCAGTGCTGGGCCGCCGAGCGCCACCAGTCCTGCCCTGGTCAGGAACTGCCGGCGGCTGGGCCCGCCGTGATCGAAGCTACGCGGAGGCATCGGTCTCCCTCAGGCTCACGAGGCGACTGGTGCGATTGTGGCACCAGCTTCGGGTGTGCGTTGTGAGGGTAGCGTCTCTGACATAGACTGAATACTCAGTCAATGTAACGATTTTGGTGCCTTTAGTGCGCCAGCATGGAGGTTGGCGCAGATGGCTTCGATCACTCAGGACGCCGCGACTGAGCCAGCCCGGGCGCCCGGTTCGGATCAGGGCCCTTCGATCGGCCCAGCAGCCGGCCCAGCAATCGACCCTGCGACCGGGGCGGCGAAGGGCCGCGGGGTTCAGCCGGGGGCCGGTCCACTCCCCAGTGCGGACCCGGTCGAGCAACTGATCGAGGAGCAGGAGCGCATCTTCCTGGCCCGGCAGCCGCGCAGTGCCGAGCTGATCCGCGAGGCCGGGGCCGTTCTGGCCGGAGGGGCGACCTCCAACTGGCAGATCGCGCTGCCGCAGGCGGTCTGGCTGAGTCACGGCGCCGGATCGAAGCTGTACGACGTTGACGGCACCGAGTACGTCGACATGCACGGCGGCTACGGCGCGTCCATCGCCGGGCACGCTCACCCGGCCATCGTGGCCGCGGTCAGTGAGCGGGTCCGCCGCGGTACCCACTTCGCGCAACCGACGCAGGATGCGATCTGGGTCGCCACCGAGCTGGGCCGCCGCTTCGGCCTGCCGCTGTGGCGGTTCGCCAACTCGGGCACCGAGGCAACCATGGACGCGGTGCACCTGATGCGCGCGGTCACCGGCCGGGATCTGATCATCAAAGTGGAGGGCTGCTATCACGGCCACCACGACTCGGTCCAGGTCTCGGTGCTGCCCGAGGCGGACGAGATCGGCCCCCGCGATCATCCGGCCCGGGTGCCGGGCAACTCGGGGATACCGTCGGCCATCCGTGACCTGGTGCTGGTGGTCCCGTTCAATGACCTGGACGCCGTCGACCGGATGCTGGCCCAATATCCGGACCGGGTCGCCGGGATGATCCTCGAGCCGATCATGATGAACGCCGGGATCATCAAGCCGGAGCCCGGCTATCTGGCCGGCCTGCGCGAGCGCCTGCACGCGGCCGGGGCCCTGCTCACCTTCGACGAGGTCAAGACCGGTTTCACCACCGGGCCCGGTGGCGTCACGGCCAGTTCCGGGGTCGTCCCTGATCTGGTCTGCCTGGCCAAGGCGCTGGGCGGCGGCATCTCGGTGGCGGCCATCGGCGGCACCACGTCGGTGATGTCCGCGATCGCCGACGGCACCTACGAGCAGGTCGGAACCTTCAACGGCAACCCGCTGGCGATGGCCGCCGCCCGGGCCACCCTGGGCGAGGTGCTGAACGACGACGGATACGCCCACCTGGACCGGCTGGCCGCTCAGCTGCGGACGTCGCTGGAGGCGACCATCGCCCGCGCCGGCGCCGAATGGCAGGTGGTCACGGCCGGGGCCAAGGGTTGCGTCACTTTCACCCGCGGGCCGGTCAGGGAGTACCGCGACTTCCTCACCATCGATGATCGGCTGGGTCAGGCGCATTGGCTGATCCAGCACAACGGTGGGGTGTTCCTGCCGCCGTGGGGCAAGGTCGAGCAGTGGCTGATCTCGGTCCAGCATCAGCCGGGTGATATTGAGCGATTGACTGCTAACTTCGCCACCCTGGTGGATCGGGTGATTCAGACGGCACAGTGAACCGCTGGGCGAACAGAACCATCGGCGGACAGCCTGCTCAGAGCGAGGGTGAAGGATGACGCATCGGTGACGGCAAAGGGCGGCCAGATCGAGCTGAACGATCTGGCCAAGGCCTTCGACGGGGTGCCTGCGGTCACCGGCATCGACCTGGACATCGCCGGCGGTGAGTTCTTCTCCCTGCTCGGGGCCTCGGGCTGCGGCAAGACCACCACGCTGAGGATGATTGCTGGTTTCGAACAGCCGGATGCCGGGCGGATCCTGCTGGACGGGCGGGATGTGGCGCAGGACCCGCCACACCAGCGGCCGGTGAACACGGTCTTTCAGAACTATGCCCTGTTCCCGCATCTGTCGGTGGCCGAGAATGTTGGCTTCGGGCTGAGCTACCAGAAGGCCAGCAAAGCTGAGATCAGCCGCCGGGTCGGCTCGGCGCTGGAGCTGACCCGGATGGGCAGTTACGCCAAGCGCAGGCCCGGTCAGTTGTCCGGCGGCCAGCAGCAGCGGGTGGCTCTGGCCCGGGCCCTGGTGCTGAACCCCAAGGTGCTGCTGCTGGACGAGCCGCTGGGTGCGCTGGACGCCCAGCTTCGCCGTCAGCTTCAACTGGAGCTGCGTGCGTTGCAGCGGGAGGTCGGGATCACGTTCGTCTACGTGACCCATGACCAGGAGGAGGCACTGACGATGAGCGACCGGATCGCGGTGCTGGCCGGCGGGCGGATCGAGCAGGTCGGCGCGCCGCAGGAGATCTACTCCTGCCCGGCCACCACGTATGTGGCCGGCTTCCTGGGTTCGGCCAACATCTTCGACGCCGAACTGCTCTCGTCCAGCCCCACTGGCGAGGCCCGGTGCCGGGCGCTGGGCGGCCCGGTCGAGGCGATGCTGGACTCCTCGCTGGATCCGGGGCCCGCCGCGATCGTGATCCGGCCCGAGCGGATCGTGATGCTCCGCCACGATGCGGTGGAATCGCCGTCCAGCCGCGGGTCCAGCGGCAGCAATCAGATGCGGGGCACCGTCCGCGATGTGGTGTATCTGGGTTCGAACACCCAGGTGCTGGTGGACGTCGACACCGACGACGGTGAGGCGCCGCTCACCGTCGAGGTGCCCAACCACCACGGGCCGTCCTCGGTGGACTTGAGGCCGGGTGACGCAGTGGTCTGCTCCTGCGCTCCAGATGCCGTCCGCGTTCTCAAACGGTCTGCGGTGCAGCCTGTTTCGATGGTGAGCTGACGGAGCCAGCTGAGTTGCCCGATCGCCGGGACGGACGACGGCCGGTCCGTGCGGAAGCGGGCACCGGGGCCAGGCTGAGTTCGCGCTCGGCATCCTCCATCGCGATCTCGCACGCCAGCTCGGGGTCGATCTCCGGATCCTCCAGTGCGACCTGGATGGAGAGCCCGTCCAGCAGGCAGGCGAAGGTGAGCGCGAAGCGGTGCGGATCGGCGCAGCTGGCCTCACCGTCCCTGATCCCGGCTTCGACTACGCCGGTGATCATCGAGCGCCACCGGTTGTCCAGGTCGATCCGATCCTGGGCGACCTCGGGATGCCGGAAGGCCTGAGCCCACAGGTCGAACCACAGACCCCAGGCGCCGGGGATCTCGCCGTCCGCCTGGGGTACGCAGGTGGCCCGGACCAGCAGCGAGAGCCGCTCCCGGATCGGCCGGACGGTGGCCAGCATCTTCTCGGCCGCGTCATAGAAGTTCTGCTCGGAGAAACGCAGGGCATCGACCAGCAGCCGATCCCGGGTGCCGAAGTAATAGATCACCAGCGCCGAACTGACCTCGGCCCGCTTGGCCACGTCAGCGATCCGGGCCTCGGAGATGCCGTTCTCGACGATGAGTTCCGCTGCCGCAGTAAGGATCTGGAGTCGGCGTCGTTCATTCTGCTGGGTCGGCGGTGCCACCTCAGCCATACCTGTACCGCCTTGTTCGATCGCCGGGCGGATCCGGCGAATGTCGTGGAGGTGCCGCTGCTCGACCCTTGCCGGAATTCTATCACCGGCTTAGATTGAACAGTCAGTCAAACAATGGCCAAATAGCGGAAAGGCCTCATTATGCCGGGCAGCTACGACGCGATTGTCGTCGGTGGAGGGCACAACGGGCTGGTCGCGGCCGCGTACCTGGCCCGGGCCGGGGCGCGCACGGTGGTGCTGGAATCCCGGCGTCAGCCCGGGGGAGCGGCGACCACCGAAGCGCCGTGGGACGACGCACCGCAGCTGCGGGTCACCCGGCTGTCCTACGTGATGAGCCTGATGCCGCCGACCATCGTGCGCGACCTGAACCTGGAGCGGCACGGCTACGTGGTGCACCCAATGGGCCCGTACTACCAGGCGTTTCCCGAGGGCGGGTCGCTGACCATCTACGAGGACGACCCGGCCCGGACCCATGACCAGATCGCCCGCTGGTCCAAACGCGATGCAGACGCCTGGCCGCGCTGGAACGCCTGGCTGGAGGGCCTGGCCGGCGTGCTCGGCCCGATGCTGACCCGGGTGCCGCCCAATATCGGCTCCAAGCGGCCCGCCGACCTGCTCGAGCTGGCCAAGCTGGCCTGGAGCCAGCGCGGGCTGAACGTCCGCACCACCGCGGACGTGACCCGGCTGCTCACCATGAGCATCGCCGACCTGCTCGATGACTGGTTCGAATCTCCGCAGATCAAGGCCGCGCTGGCGGTCAACGGCGTGATCGGTACCTGGGCCGGGCCGTTCGAGCCGGGGACCGCCTATGTGATGGCCCACCACTCCATCGGCGACGTCGGGGACGGTCAGCTCGGCAGCTGGGGCTACCCGGAAGGCGGGATGGGCGCGGTATCAGCCGCGATCGCCGCGTCGGCGCGAAGTTTCGGCGCGCAGATCCGCTGCGACACCCCGGTTGATCGGCTGCTGGTCAGCAACGGCCGGGTCCAGGGTGTGGTCCTGCAATCGGGTGAGGAACTGCGGGCGGCCACCGTAGTGACCACGTTGCATCCGAAAACTGCTTTCCTGGAACAGATTCCCCGTCAGGAACTACCCAGCGACTTCGTCGCGGACATCGAACACTGGAAGACCCGCAGCGGCGTGGTGAAGATCAATCTGGCCCTGGCTGAGCTGCCGAGTTTCACCGCCGACCCGAACGACTCCGACATCCCCGAGCACCTGACCGGCTCGGTGGAGATGGCCCCCAGCATGGAGTACATCGAGCGGGCGTTCAGCGACGCCCGCGAGGGCCGGCCCGCCCAGTTCCCGTTCAGCGATGGGGTGATCCCGACCACTCTGGATCGCACCCTGAATCCCGATGGCACGCACATCTTCTCGCTGTTCACCCAGTGGGTCCCGGCCGACTGGGTGAACGAGCCGCACACCGGAGAACTCGATGCCTACGCCGACCGCCTGATCGACCTCTACGACGAGGTGGCCCCCGGATTCAAGGGCTCGATCCTGCACCGGGACGTGGTCGGGCCGCACCAGATGGAGACCGAGTACGGGCTGATCGGCGGCAACATCTTCCACGGTGAGCTGTCGCTGGAGCAGCTGTTCCACCTGCGGCCCGCTCCTGGCTACGCCGACTACCGGACGCCGATCTCCGGCCTGTACTACGGCAGTTCGGCCACCCACGCCGGTGGCGGCGTCTGCGGCATTCCCGGCTGGCAGGCGGCCCGGGCGGCGATCGCGGACAATCGCCGGAGCGCCGGCCGGCTGGTCCGCAGTCGCGGGTGAGGTCGGCGGTGGACCTCCCGGCCGGTGACCCGGTGACGGCGATGCTGGACGCCGCCTCGGTCGCCGTGGTCGGCGCCAGCCCGCGGCCGGGCAGCTTCGGCCATCGGATGGTGATCGAGGCACTGCGAGGACCGGCCACGGTGCATCCGGTCAACCCCCGCTATCCGCGGATCGAGGGCCGGGCCTGCGCGGCGTCCCTGGCTGAGCTGGGCGAAGCGCCCGACCTGGTCCTGCTCGGGGTGGGCGATCGCGCGGTCGAGCAGCAACTGCTGGACGCTGCCGGGATCGGCGCCCGCTCGGCGGTCGTATTCGGCAGTGTGCCCGCGCCCGGACTGCGCGAACGGCTGGCGGAGATCGCCGCCGAGGCGGGAATGGCGCTGTGCGGCGGGGGATGCATGGGCTTCGTCAATGTGGCGACCGGCCTGCGCGCCGTCGGCTACCTCGAGCGGGATCCGCTTCCGGCCGGCCCGGTCACCCTGATCACCCATTCCGGATCGGTGTTCTCGGCGATGCTGCGGACCCGGCGGGCGATCGGCTATTCACTGGCCGTGTCGTCGGGCCAGGAACTGGTTACCACCGCGGCCCAGTACCTGGGGTACGCGCTGGATCAGCGCCCCGGCGATGCGGTGATCGCCCTGGTGCTGGAGACCGTCCGGGACGCGGCGCAATTGCGCCTGCAGTTGCGCCGGGCCGCCGAACTGGACGTGCCGGTGATCCTGCTGCCGGTGGGTGGTTCAGCAGCCGGATCGCGCCTGGTCAAGGCCCATTCCGGTGCGCTGGCCGGGGACGGTGCGATGTGGGAGGCGCTGTGCGAGGACACCGGCGCGTTGCCGGTGACCGACCTGGCCGAACTGACCGATACCCTCGAACTGGTCGCGCTGGGACGCCGCCGGCGGCCCCGGGCTGGTTCTGGAACCGCCGCGCCACAAGGGATTGCGCTCGTGCACGACTCGGGGGCCGAGCGGGCGCTGACCGCTGATCTGGCCGATCGGCTGGGCGTCCGGTTCGCGCGGATCAGTTCGGCGACCAAGGAATCGCTGCGGGCCGTGCTGGACGAGGGGCTGACCGCCGAGAACCCGCTGGACGTCTGGGGCACCGGCGCGGGCACCCGGGAGCTGTTCACCCGGTGCCTGGTGGCGATGGCCGGCGATCCAGATACCGGCGCCACCGTGCTGGCGGTCGATCTGGTGCCCGAGTACGACGGGGACACCGCCTACCCCGACGCTGTGCTGGCCGCGACCGAGCTGGCCGGCCACGGCGCCGGACCGATCGCGGTGCTGACGGGGCTTCCCTCGGCGATCGACCAGGAGGCGGCCGCCCGGCTGCGCCGCAACGGAGTAGCCGTGCTGGAGGGCACCCGCAGCGGGCTGATCGCGCTGCGCAACCTGCTCCAGCTGCAGCAGAGCCTTCGGTCGCCCGGCTCCGGGCCCGAATCGGCGCAGCCGGGGCGCCGGGCCCGGTGGCGGACCCGGCTGAGCTGCGGCGTCCCGCTGGACGGAGCCGAATCCTTTCAGCTGTTGCGGGATTACGGTGTGCCGACCAGCTCGGTGCTCCCCGCCAGGGATCTGGATCAGGCGGTGAAAGCGGCGGCGGCTCTGGGTTATCCGGTGGTGCTGAAGACCGATCAGCCCGGCATCGAGCACAAGAGCGAGGCAAGCGGAGTGCTGCTGGGCATCGGCGAGGAGGCTCAGCTGCGGTCGGCGTACCAGGACCTCTCCGCCCGGCTGGGCCCGGCCGTGCTGATCTGCTCGGCCGCTGAACCGGGGCCTGAGCTTTCGATCGGGATGACCCGCGATCCGCATCTGGGCCCGATGCTGGTGCTGGCCGCGGGCGGCC
>CAXUFS010000013.1:18956-21912 GCA_964250315.1 uncultured Kineosporia sp.
ATTGCCGACCGGGTGGTCACCCTGCCACCTGTGTCGCCTGATCGTGCCGGAGAACTGCTCGCCCGGCTGCGGATCTCCGCGCTGCTGAACGGCTTTCGGGGCGCACCGGCGGCCGATCGGAACGCGCTGAGGGCCACGGTCGCCGCCGTCTCGGTGCTGGCGGCCGACCTCGGCGATCTTCTCGACGGTCTCGATGTGAACCCGGTGATCGCCTCGCCGGCCGGCCCGGTCGCCGTGGACGTGCTGGTCCAGCTCTCTGAGCGGATATCTGCTCAGAAGATGGCGTAGACCTTGCGCACGGTCTCGTGGATCTGCCAGCTGCCGGTCCAGCCCTTGGGGAAGACGGCGACCGAGCCGGGTGTGATCTCGGCCGGCTGGCCGCCGTCCGGCGTGACCGTCATCCGGCCCGCCACCAGGTGGATCACCTCGTTCGTCTCCAGGGTCCAGTGCGAGGGGCCCGGCGTGCATTCCCAGATTCCGGCCGACATCTCGCCGTCCACCCACAGTTCGGCGCCGCCGGTCTGCATCGGTTCGCCGGTGGCTTCCTCCAGCGGGCCCCAGTCCTCCAGAACGGTTGTGGCGGCGTCGTTCAGGTACGGGGTGAGCACGGGCACGGACATCACGGCATCCTCACTACAGCTGGCAGAGGTCCTGACCGTGGCACAGACTGAACAGTCAGTCAAGGAGAATGAGAGGGCGGCCCCGGGTGCACAACCTCACCGATGAAGAGCGCGAGATTCGCGATCGGGCAGGGCGATTCGCGAACTCGCTGATCCAGTACGAGGTGCAGACCGAACTGGCCGGTGGCCAGCTGGCCCCCGATGTGGCCGCCGCGAACCATGACCGGGCCATCGAGCTGGGCCTGTACGCCACCAACATGCCCGCCTCGGCCGGGGGTCCTGGACTGCCCATGCTGCAGCAGGTGCTGGTCCAGGAGCAGGCCGGCCGGGTGACCAATGGGCTGGCCTGGGTCATGCACACCCCGCCCGCCTGGTGGGCCGAGGTGGCCACGGACCAGCAACGGGAACGCTGGCTCAGCCCGGCGGTTCGGGGCGAGCGGCACGAGTGCTACGCGATCACCGAGGAGTTCGCTGGCACCGACGTCTCCGCTCTGACCGCAACCGCCGAACGGGACGGCGATCATTACGTGGTGGACGGCGACAAGTGGCACGTCACGTCGTTCAACCTGGCCGATTACTGCTTCGTCCAGGCGGTCCTGACCGGCGGCCCGCAGGCCGGGCAGCATGCCATGTTCGTCATCGACCTGCCCTGCCCCGGCGTCGAGGTGGTGCGCACCCCGGCCTACATGCACAACATCCCCGACCACCATCCGATCGTGCGGTTCTCGCAGGTACGGATTCCGGCGAACCAGCTGATCGGCGCCGAAGGGGATGGGATGACCTTCGCCTACGAGTGGTTCCGATTCGAACGGATCATGGTGGCGGCCCGGTGCGTGGGCGCGGGCCAGCGGCTGGTTGAGGAGATGACCCAGTTCGCCGGTGACCGGATCGTGGGCGGCGAGCGGCTGGGTGACCGGCAGCTGGTCTGCGCCATGCTGGCCGACTCGGCAACCGAACTGGCAGCAGCCCGCGCCCTGCTCTACGACGTCGCCCGCAGCGTCGACGCCGGCCAGGACCGCAAGGTGCTGCACGCCCGCGCCTCGATGGTCAAGCTGTTCTGCTCCGAGACCGCCGGGCGGATCGCGGACCGAGCTGTGCAGGTGTTCGGCGGGCGCGGCTACATGCGGGAGAACGTGGCCGAACGGATGTTCCGCGAGCTTCGGGTGGAGCGGATCTGGGAGGGAGCCAGCGAAGTGCAGCGGCTGATCATCGGTAAGCAGCTGCTCAATCGGGGCCCAGCCGCTGTGCTCGGCACCGCCTGACCCCGGCTGGCACAGCCGCGGCTCGGCCGGATCTGGTCATATCGGAATCGGGCTCGGCGTGTGCTGCCCGGCCTGAGCACGTCAATCCCGTAGCGTCGGGCACCATGGCCACCCGTACGACCTCGCGTGGCCGATCGCGCGGGGGCAGCGCTGCGGCGCGGAACGCACCGGCGGATTCGCCGTCGCGGGCCGCTCGCCAGCCCCGCCAGCCTCAGCGGACCAGGGGCGGCCCGGCCAGCACCCGGACCAAGGCGGCCCGGTCCAGCTCCCGTAAGCCGGGCGCCCGGACGAAGGCTCGCACGACGTCCCGGCCCCGTGGCGGGTTGCCCTGGCCGCTCCGGGTGGTGCAGCCGCTCTGGATGGGCGTTGCCCATCTGGCCGGTGGGGCGGCGCGGCGGATCGGGGACGGTGCCCGGGAACTGGATCCAGCGCATCGCCGGGACGGAATGGGCCTGCTCCTGATCGGCCTGTCCCTGGTGGTGGCGGGCCGGGAGTGGTGGGGACTGGCCGGCGCCTTCGGTGACGGCGTGCACGCGGTGGTGGCGGGCACGCTGGGCCGGGTCGGGCTGGTGCTTCCGGTGGTCCTGCTCAGCCTGGGCCTGCTGATGCTGCGAAGCCCGGGCGAGATCAGCTCGATCAACCGGATCGGGATCGGGCTGAGCGCGATGATCGTGGCCGCCACCGGACTGGTCAGCCTGTCGGCCGGAACCCCCGTTCCCGGCCGGGGATCCGCAGCGGTCCGGGCGGCCGGGGGAATGGCCGGCTATGTGGTCTCCGCTCCACTGGCGGCGGCGCTGACCGGCTGGATCGCGGTGCCGCTGCTGAGCCTGCTGGCCTTGTTCGGACTGCTGGTGGTGACCGCCACTCCGGTGCACGCCATTCCGGAGCGGATCCGGAACGCTTATCAGCTGCTCACCGGCGTCCAGGTGGATCTCGGGCCAGCCGAGGACGAGGCGGACACCCTGCTGGGATCCGGCGGCGGATTCGCCACCGGCCTGCCGCGCCGTGGTGGCAGCGGCCCCGCTCGCGGCAGCTCGGGCGAACCGGGCATCAACGGGGACGAGGCCTATGAGC
>CAXUFS010000013.1:21964-23797 GCA_964250315.1 uncultured Kineosporia sp.
CAAGAACGCGGACCCCTTGCGGGCGCCGAAGGCACCGGAGAGCGAGCCCGGGCGCGCGGCCGCCGCTGTCTCAGCGGATCCGGCGCTGCCGGCCCAGCAGCCCGCTGGAGCCGGGGTGGTGGCCCGGCCACCACTGGAGGCGCCGGAGACCAATCAGCTGCCGCCGCGGGTCGAGCAGCTGAGCATGGGTGGCGACATCACGTACACCCTGCCGCCGTCGTCGCTGCTGCCCCCGGGCACTGCGCCGAAGCAGCGCAGCGCCGCCAATGACAAGGTGCTCGAGGCTCTGACCAGAGTGTTCGACCAGTTCGAGATCGATGCTCAGGTCACCGGATTCACCCGCGGCCCGACGGTGACCCGGTACGAGGTCGAGGTCGGTCATGCGGTCAAGGTCGAGCGGGTCACCGCCCTGAGCAAGAACATCGCCTATGCGGTGGCCAGCGCGGACGTCCGCATCCTGTCCCCGATCCCGGGCAAGTCCGCGATTGGGATCGAGATTCCCAACACCGATCGGGAGACCGTGTCGCTGGGGGACGTGCTGCGCAGCCAGACCGCCCGGCGCAGTGAGCATCCGATGGTGATGGGCGTCGGGAAGGACGTCGAGGGCGGTTACGTGATCGCCAACCTGGCCAAGATGCCGCACCTGCTGGTGGCCGGCGCGACCGGGGCCGGCAAGTCCAGCTTCATCAACTCCATGATCACCTCGATTCTGATGCGGGCCACCCCGGACGAGGTCCGGATGGTGCTGGTCGATCCCAAGCGGGTCGAGCTGACCGCTTACGAGGGCATCCCGCATCTGATCACGCCGATCATCACCAATCCGAAGAAGGCGGCCGAGGCGCTGGCCTGGGTGGTCAAGGAGATGGACGCCCGTTACGACGACCTCGCGGCCTTCGGTTTCAAGCACATCGACGACTTCAACCGGGCCGTGGCGGCCAAGGGAATCAAACTCCCCGAAGGCAGCCAGCGGGTCCTGCAGGCCTACCCCTACCTGCTGGTGATCGTGGACGAGCTGGCCGACCTGATGATGGTGGCGCCCCGCGACGTCGAGGATGCGATCGTCCGGATTACCCAGCTGGCCCGGGCGGCCGGGATCCACCTGGTGCTGGCCACGCAGCGGCCCTCCGTCGACGTGGTGACCGGCCTGATCAAGGCCAACGTCCCATCCCGGATGGCGTTCGCCACCTCGTCGATCACCGATTCCCGGGTGGTGCTGGACCAGCCTGGTGCCGAGAAGCTGATCGGCCAGGGCGACGGGCTGTTCCTCCCGATGGGCTCGTCCAAGCCGCTGCGTGTGCAGGGCGCCTGGGTCACTGAGTCCGAGGTCAGCAAAGTGGTCACTCACGTCACCGAGCAACTGCGGCCGGTCTACCGCGAGGACGTAGCCGCTCCGGTCACCCGCAGACAGGTCGACGACGACATCGGCGACGACCTGGAGCTGCTGGTTCAGGCGGCCGAGCTGATCGTCACCACCCAGTTCGGCTCCACCTCCATGCTGCAGCGCAAGCTGCGGGTCGGGTTCGCCAAGGCCGGCCGATTGATGGATCTGCTGGAGTCCCGGGCCGTCGTTGGTCCCAGTGAGGGGAGTAAGGCCCGAGAGGTCCTGGTGAAGCCGGACGAGCTTCCTGCCATGCTGGCCATGCTTCGGGGACAAGATCCCCCCGATGACGATGCTGGCAAGGTGGAAGATCTCTGGGAACCAGGTATGAACGATGACGAACGATAGTGAAGTAGATACAGAAAGCCCGTCCTCCGGCTTCGGCACTGAGCTACCGGAACTCGACCTGCTGGTCTGGGACGCTCCGAACATCGACATGACCCTGTCGAACGTGA
>CAXUFS010000014.1:0-22221 GCA_964250315.1 uncultured Kineosporia sp.
CGGCTCGATGCCGCGGCGAATGCCCCCGCCCCCAGCGTCGACAGCTTCGCAGAACTCGGCCTGCCTCCGGCTGTGCTCACCGTGCTCGAGCGCAATGGGATGAAGGCCCCGTTCGCGATCCAGACCCGGATCATGCCCGACGCGCTGGCTGGGCGGGACGTGCTCGGCCGCGCCCAGACCGGCTCGGGCAAGACACTGGCCTTCGGGCTGCCGCTCCTGACTCGCCTGGCCAGCAATGGGGCCCGGCACCGCCGCGCGCCCAAGCAGCCGCAGGCTCTGGTGCTGGTTCCGACCCGGGAACTGGCTCGCCAGGTCGCCGATGCGCTCCAGCCGCTGGCTGATCCGCTCGGCCTCCGAATCACCACCGTCGTTGGGGGCCTCTCCATCCAGCGCCAGGTGGACGCCCTGCGCCGCGGCGTGGACGTCGTGGTCGCCACTCCTGGGCGGCTCATCGACCTGATGGAGCGGGAGGCGGCCGACCTGTCCGCGCTCTCGATCACGGTGCTGGACGAGGCCGACCACATGGCCGACCTCGGGTTCATGCCCGCGGTCAAGCGGATCCTGGACGCCACACCGGCCAAGGCGCAGCGCCTACTGCTGTCAGCCACTCTGGACGGCGGCGTGGGGCAACTGGTCCGCGACTACCTGACCGACCCCGCCTACCACGCCGTCGCGAGCACGTTCACGACGGCTGCGGACATGGACCACAAGGTGTTCACCCTCCGGCACGACGACAAGGTGGCCGTGGCCAGCGAGATCGCTTCCCGCCCAGCCCGGACGCTGTTCTTCGTCCGGACCAAGCACGGCGCCGACCGCCTGGCCAAGCAGCTGTCCCGGGCCGGAGCCGAGGCAGCGGCCATCCACGGCAACCTGAACCAGAACCAGCGCCAGCGGGCTCTGGACGCGTTCGCCGCTGGGCGGCCGCGGGTGCTGGTCGCCACCGATGTGGCGGCGCGGGGGATCCACGTGGACGACGTCGACCTGGTCGTGCACTATGACCTACCGAACGATCACAAGGACTATTTGCATCGCTCCGGCCGGACGGCTCGAGCCGGAAACCGCGGCACGGTCGTGGCTTTCGTGGAGCCGTTCCAGACCCGCGAGGTCACCCGGTTGCACCGCGAAGCGGCCGTCACCGCGACGACGGATTCGGTGCACGCCGGTCACGGAGCGGTCACCGCACTGGCGGCCTCGGGAGAGCCGATCGTGGTCAAGCCGTTGCCAAGCCCCGCCCACCGGGAAGCCGCCCGGCCAGCACGATCGCGTCGTCCTCACGGGAACCGGCCAGACCGCCCAGCCGGAGCGGGGGCCCGGATCGCTCAGCCGCGTCGCAGCCACGGCCGGTAGAGGCGGCTACAACCCGTAGGCCTCGAGCAGCCGTAGCCACACCTCACTGACGGTGGGGAAAGAGGGAACGGCGTGCCACAGGTCGGTCAGCGGCACCTCGCCGATGATCGCGATGGTTGCGCTGTGCAGGAGTTCGGCGATGTCCGGGCCGGTGAAGGTGGCACCGACGATCACTGCGCGATCCTCGTCGACCAGGAGCTGGCAGGTTCCTTCGATCCCGTTGCCCTGGACGTAGGCGCCCGACACTCCACCGGTCGAGGTGGTCACGGCCCGATAGTGGATCTTACGTTCCCGGACCTGTTGCTCGGTCAGGCCGACCGCAGCGACCTGTGGATCGGTGAACGTGACTCTCGGCACGACGTCCTTGCTGGCGCGATCCCGCGCGGGCTTGCCCAGGATCACGTCGCCGGCGATGCGTGCCTGGTACTTACCCATGTGAGTCAGCAGCACCAGGCCGTTGCAGTCGCCCACCGCGTAGAGCCATTCGCCCTCCCCGGAGTTGCCCGGCACGTCGACGGCGACCAGCCGGTCATCCACCTGCACCGGCTTGCCCGCTGCCAGGCCCACCGTTTCCACGCCCAGATCTCCGGTTGAGACCCGGCGCCCAGCCGCCACCAGCACCTCGTCGGCCACCACGTCATCGCCCTGCGACAACGACAACCGGACCTTGCCGTCGTCGTCGCGCCTGGCGGCGGTGACCTTCACGCTGGTGTGGACGACGATGCCCTCGGCCTCGAAGGCCTTCTTCACCTGGTCACTGGCGAACGGCTCCTCCCGGGCCATCAGCCGGTCGGCCCCTTCGATCACCGTGACCTGGCTGGCTCCCAGACGCTTCACCGCCTGGGCCATCTCGGCTCCGACCGCACCCCCGCCGATCACGGCGAGGTGCTCGGGAACCGCCTTCATCCCGGTCACGCTGCGGTTGTCCCAGGGCCGCACGCCGGCCAGGCCCGGGATCGGCGGGATCAGCGCCCGGGTCCCGGTGGCCAGCACCACTGCTTTGCGGGCAGTGAGCGTTTCGGTTGTGCCATCCTGCTTTTCGACCGCCACACTCTTGGTGCCGGTAAGCCGGCCGATGCCCCGGAAGAGAGTGATGTGGTTATCGTCCAGCCACGGTACCTGCCCTGAGTCGTTCCAGTCTGAGGTCATGTAATCCCGCTGTGCGAGCGCTTTCTCGACGTCGATCGGCCCGGTGACCGCTTCGGCCGCTCCGGGCGCGCGCTTGGCCGCCGCGATCACATCACCGGGCCGGATCAGGGTCTTGCTCGGGATGCAGCCCCAGTACGAGCACTCACCCCCGATCAGCTCCCGCTCGACGATTGCGGTGCTCAACCCGCCTGCGGCGCACCGGCCAGCGGCGTTCTCGCCGGTGGGTCCGGCACCGATCACGATCACATCGAACTCGGGCATGAACTGCCTCCTGAAGGTCTGCTGTCCGCACTCTAGGGGGACGGTCAGAGCCTCGTGCTTACGGGCGCGTAACGACCCGGCCCGAGCCCCGTGACACCGGTAAATTCCTGGGCGGCCCCAATTGGTTACAGATAGCAACAGAAGCAGTACTCTGTGGTTTCATAATGACCCATCCGAGGAGCACAACCTCGCCCAGCGGCGGAACGCTGCTCCGGAACGGCTCCGACCGGCTCAGCCACCTGGGCTTCGGCCGCAGCGCCGCCGCTGATCAGGCTTCTCTCGGCGTGGAACTGGTCAGTGCCGCAGCCAAGATCTGCGACCAGCTGATCGTGCTGCTGCTGTTCGATCCATCCACCGGAGGCCTCCGGGCCCAACAGGTGCGCCATCGCGACGATCGGCGGGCCGAAGTTCTGCAGGCCCGGCTGACCGCCGAGCTCCGCGGCCTTCCTCAGCCCGGCGAACTGGTGCTCCCGGCCGGAGCGCGGGAACTGCCGGAACCGGTTCGCTGCGTGCTGACCGAGGAACAACCGGACCGGACCGGCGACTACTCCGGCGTTCTGGTCGTGCCGGTGGCCGGAGCGATCGGGCCGCTCGGAGTGCTGGTGCTGAGCCGGCCTGGCCTGCCGTTCAGCCCGGATCAGGCCGATGCTCTGGTCGATCTGGGCCAGGAGTACGGCCGGCTGCTGGAACTGGCCCGTCTGGCCGCTGACTCCGCACGGGCCAGTGCGCTGATGGGCGCCCTGACCGATGCTGTGATCGCGGTGGACGAGGCCGGCCTGGTGACCCAGTGGAATTCAGCGGCCGAGGAGTTCTATCGGATCAGCGCCAGCGACGCGATCGGTGCCCGGCTGCATGATCTGGTTCGCACCGTCCTTGGCGGCATCGGGACGGCATTGGCGGATTCCCGGCTGCGGATGCACGGGTCGTGGGAAGGGCGGGGCAGGCAGCGGTCCCGGGCCGGACCAGAACTTGAATGCGACGTCCGGATGGTCTCGCTCCCGGCTGGCGGCTGGGTGGGCGTTCATCGGCGGGTAACGGCATCCCGCCCCGTCCGGTCCTCCAGCCCGGACCGGGCGACGGCCTCCATCCACCCGGCAGGACCATCCGCCACGGAGGATTCGTTCAGCCGGGGACTGATCGAGGCTCTGCACAGCCCCGCCGCCCTGATCGATACCAGCGGCCGGGTGCTCGAGGCGAACGCGGGCTGGCTGGCTGCCGTCGTCCAGGCGCCGCGGGATGGATGTGGCCCGGTTCCGCTGGGGGCCAGCTGGACCGCCATGTTGCGGTCATCTCCGGCTCTCGAATCCGGCTCGCTGGCCGCCAGCGTGGAATCCCTGCTGGCGGCCGGTACCGGCACGCTGACCACGGAATGTTATTGTGCCGCAGCCGATCACGTGCCCAGCATGATCAGTGTGGTAAGTACTGGGGCCGATGCTCTGGTGATCATTCAGCCACCGGACGGCGCTGAAGCAGGCCCCGGTGACCTGACCCACCGGGCCACTCACGATGAACTGACCGGCCTGCCGAACCGGGGCAAGCTGATGGACGATCTGTCCTCGTCGCTGAACCGGCTGGATGGCAGCAGCAAGCTGGCGGTGCTGTTCTGCGACCTCGACGGGTTCAAGGACATCAATGACGGCCTCGGTCACGATGTCGGTGATCAGGTGCTGATCGCGGTGGCCAAGCGGCTGCGGCAGCGTTGCCGCTCGGCCGATGTGGTGGCCAGATTCGGCGGTGACGAGTTCGTCGTGGTGTTGTCCATCAACGACGCCGCCCAGGCGATCGCGATGGCCGACCGGATCGTCGAAGTGCTGGCCGAACCGATCGTGGTCGGTTCGGCTGAGGTGGCGCCCGGCGTCAGCGTCGGCATCACCGTGGTGGATGCGCCCCCCGATGAGGAGAATCCGGTCGGCACCCTGCTCCGGGATGCCGACACCGCGATGTACCACGCCAAGGGCCGAGGCCGCGGGCGTTACGAGGTGTTCGATGCCAGCCTGCGCGAGAACATCGAGGAGCGACTGGAACTGGCCGCGGCGCTGCACCGGGCAGTGGCCGACGATCAGCTGGAGATCGTTTATCAGAGCCGCCGCCAGTGTGGTGACCGGAAGGTGGCCGGCGTCGAGGCCATGCTTCGCTGGCGGCATCCCACTCTCGGCCTGCTCGGCCCGGACACGTTCATCCCGATCGCCGAACGTACCGGCAAGATCGTGGAGCTGGGCGACTGGGTCCTGCAGCACTCGCTGGCCGAGCTGGCCGCCCTGGATGATCAGCGGATCACCCTGGCGGTGAACGTGTCACCCCGGCAGCTAGCCGCGGGCCGGCTGGCCCGGACGGTGGCTCAGCACCTGGCCACGACCGGGGTCGATCCGTCCCGGCTCACCCTGGAGATCACTGAGAACGCCTTCGTCGACGATCCTAAGGTGGCCCGCGACGTACTGACCGACCTGCAGGATCTGGGCGTCTCGATCGCGCTGGACGACTTCGGCACCGGCTGGTCATCGCTGCAGTACCTGCGGACCTTGCCAGTGGACGTGCTGAAGATCGACCGCAGCTTCGTCGCCGACCTGCCCACCGACCTGGACGCCTGCGCCGTGGTCGCGGCCGTGCTGCAACTGGGGCATGGCATGGGGCTGGTCGTGGTCGCCGAAGGAGTGGAGAACCACGATCACCTCAGCATGCTGCGGGACATGGGGTGCGACGAGTACCAGGGCTTCATCGATGGACGTCCGGGCCCGCTCGCGGCGGTCCTGCGTCCGGCCGAGCCGGACGTTCCTACTGGCCGGTAATACCGAAGATGGGCCCATGCCTCCGGTTCCCAGTATCTCGTCCTCGATCACGGTGCGTCTGGACATGCCTGCCCGGCCCACCGGCGTGAGCGACCTGACCCACACCATCGAAGCCGAGGGCGGCCTGGTCACCGCGCTCGACGTGACCGCCTCCGGCATGGACCGGATCCAGGTCGACGTCACCTGCGCCACCGGCGGTGGCGATCACCCTGAAGCGATCATCGCGGCCCTGCGCAAGCTGCCGGGGGTGCGGATCGGGAAAGTGTCCGACCGGGTGTTCCTGATGCACCTCGGCGGCAAGCTGCGGATCGATTCGAAGGTGCCGATCCGCAATCGCGACGATCTGTCCCTGGTCTACACCCCGGGGGTGGCCCGGGTGTGCGAGGCGATCGCGGCCAACCCGGCCGACGCCCGCAGGCTGACGATCAAGCGGAACACCGTCGCGGTGGTCAGCGACGGCTCGGCGGTGCTCGGGCTGGGAAACCTCGGCCCGCTGGCCGCGCTTCCGGTGATGGAGGGCAAGGCTGCGCTGTTCAAGCGGTTCGCGGAGATCGACGCGTTCCCGATCTGCCTCGACACCCAGGACGTCGACGAGATCGTGACCATCGTGAAGGGCATCGCGCCAGTGTTCGCCGGGATCAACCTGGAGGACATATCCGCCCCCCGCTGCTTCGAGATCGAAGCCCGGCTGCGAGAGGCGCTGGACATCCCGGTCTTCCACGATGACCAGCACGGCACCGCGATCGTCACCCTGGCCGCCTTGACCAACGCCTTGAAGGTGGTGGGCAAGGACCTGTCCCAGGTGCGGCTGGTGATGTCCGGGGCCGGTGCGGCCGGCACCGCGGTGCTGCGGCTGCTGATGGCGGCCGGTCTCCAGCACGTGGTCGTCACCGATCTGGGCGGAATCATCTACCGCGACCGGCCGGGCCTGGCCGGGAATCTGGATTGGACTGCGGCGCATACCAATCCGGCGCAGTTGTCCGGCACCCTGCAGGATGCGCTGGCCGGCGCCGACGTGTTCGTCGGACTGTCGGCGCCGGGCATTCTGAGCGGTGACGACATCGCCACCATGGCCGATGATGCGATCGTTTTCGCGCTGGCCAATCCGGTGCCCGAGGTCGATCCGATGGCCGCGGCACAGCACGCCGCGGTGGTGGCCACCGGCCGCAGCGACTTCGCCAATCAGATCAACAATGTGCTGGCCTTCCCGGGCGTCTTCCGCGGCCTGCTGGACGCCCAGTCGCGGTCGATCAGCACCTCGATGCTGCTCGCAGCCGCCCGGGCACTGGCCGGTGTGGTGAGCGACGAAGAACGCAACGCGGCCTATATCGTGCCCAGTGTGTTCCATCCGGACGTTGCCCACGTGGTGGCCGCCGCCGTCCGGCAGGCCGCCGATCCGAGCCGGAACGCGGCCGGGTCCGAACGGGAGAGACCGGCTCAGACCCCCGCCGGAGCGGTGTGAGTTCCGCTCCGCCGGTCCCAGGATTGCGCGACCCGGCTCGTGCGCTCACAGTCAAGCGGGCTCTGTTCGCGGCTGCGGTGGCCGTCCAGCTGGTGGTGCTGTACGCGCCGCGGGCGCCGTCCACCGGCGGTCTTCCGATCGACAAGCTGGTGCATGCCGTGATCTTCGGCGGCGTGCTCTGGCTGGGGGTGCTGGCCCGGATCCCGGCCCGGCCGCTGATCCTGCTGCTCGGCGTGCATGCGGTGCTGAGTGAACTGATCCAGGGCGCTCTGCTGCCGCATCGCGATGGCAATGCCTGGGACGCGGCCGCCGACCTGACCGGTGTGCTCATCGTCACAGTACTGCTGCGGTTGCGGGCGGCCCGAGCCGCGGTTCCCGGCTGACGGCGGCCCCCGTGCAAGGTGATGATGTGCTCATGTCCATCCAGACCCGGCGCCTGGTCGGCCGGCTTCTGGTCGCGAGCCCCGCTCTGGTGGATCTGAACTTCCGCCGGGCCGTGGTGCTGATGCTCGATCACGGCCAGGACGGCGCGCTTGGCCTGATCGTGAACCGGCCGATGGATGTGGATGTGTCGAGCGTGCTGCCGGCCTGGCAGCAGCACACCACCGCGCCTGGGCGGTTGTTCCAGGGCGGCCCGGTTCAGCTGGATTCCGCGCTGGGCCTGGTGGCTGTTCCCGGCAGCGGATCGCAGCCGATCGGCGTGCGGTTGCTGATCGGGTCGGTCGGGCTGGTCGATCTGGACGCTCCGCCGGAGGTGATCGCACCCGGCTTGGCCGGGCTGCGCATCTTCGCTGGGTACGCCGGCTGGTCGGCTGGGCAACTGGAGAGCGAGATCGGCCAGGGCGCCTGGTACGTGGTGGACTCCGAGCCACGAGACGCCTTCACCGACCGGCCCGAGCGGCTCTGGCCAGAGGTGCTGCGCCGCCAGCGCGGCCGGTTGGCGATGATCTCGACCTTCCCCGACGATCCGTCGATGAACTGAGCCGGCCCGCCCGATGGCCCCCGGGTAAACTGCTCGGCCATGAGCACGCCGTATCCGGATCCGCAGACCGAGCCCCTGTCGTCGCCCGAGCCGTCACGCACCGCCGTCCTTGAACGTGAGCGGGTCGAGCAGCCGGTCGAGCCAGGTGATCATGAGCGTTTCGCCCACTACGTGCGCAAGGAGAAGGTGCTCGAGTCGGCGCTCAGCGGAGAGCCGGTCAGGGCGCTGTGTGGCAAGGTCTGGGTGCCTGGACGGGACCCGAGCCGGTTCCCGGTCTGCCCAACCTGCAAGGAGATCTACGAGGGATTGCCCCCGGGCAAGGACAACCCGGGTGACTGAGCTGCTCTCTGTTCTGCGCTGATCCTGACGTTCCGCCTTGATCGGTGCCTTGAGCGCTCGCATCCCGGCAACTCTCACCATGGTCAGGGCAGATCGCGGTAACACACCTTCGAGCCCATCGCCGTCATTGCCGGCCCGGCATGTCGATCATGGAAAGTCACTAAGGTTTCGCCGTCGTGAGTAGTTCTGCTTCAGGTGCCGCGGAGGCCTCCGGGCCAGGTCCGGCCCACGTCAGCAGTTCAGCCGCCTCCCATCTGTCGCCCGCCTTTCCGGCTCGCGCGCCGTGGGGGACGGCGTCGAAACTGCGTTCCTGGCAGCAGGAAGCGATCGACGTCTATCTGCGTTCCACCCCCCGCGACTTCCTCGCCGTCGCCACACCCGGCGCCGGCAAGACCACGTTCGCCCTGCGGATCGCCACCGAGCTGCTGGAACGGGGGACCGTTCGCCGGATCACCGTGGTCTGCCCGACCGAGCACCTCAAGCGGCAATGGGCTGACGCCGCGGCCCGGGTCGGAATCCACCTCGATCCCGGTTTCACCAATGCGCAGGGACAGCACGGCCAGCACTACGACGGCGTGGCCATCACCTACGCCCAGGTGGCCAGCAAGCCGCTCCTGCACCGGGCCCGCACCGAGGCCGCCCGGACGCTGGTGATCCTGGACGAGATCCATCACGGTGGCGACGCCCTGTCCTGGGGTGACGCCGTGCGCGACGCCTTCGATCCGGCCACCCGGCGACTTGCCCTGACCGGCACGCCATTCCGTTCCGATACCAGCCCGATTCCGTTCGTCGGGTACGAGCTGGGGATGGACGGCGTCCGCCGCTCCCGGGCCGATCACTCCTACGGCTACGGCGACGCCCTGCGCGATGGGGTGGTCCGGCCGGTGTTGTTCCTGGCCTACTCCGGTTCGATGCGATGGCGCTCCAGCGCGGGCGATGAGGTGGCGGCCCGGCTGGGTGAGCCGATGACCAAGGATCTGATGGCCCAGGCCTGGCGGACCGCCCTCAACCCCACCGGCGAGTGGATACCGGCCGTCCTGACCGCGGCCGACACCCGGTTGTCGCAGGTCCGCCAAGGTGTGCCGGACGCCGGAGGGCTGGTCATCGCCACGGATCAGGAGAGCGCCCGGGCCTATGCCAAGACGCTGCGGGAGATCACCGGAGAAGCGCCGGTGGTGGTGCTGTCGGACGACGCCGGGTCGTCTCAGCGGATCGAGGGTTTCGCCGCCAGCCGCCAGCGCTGGATGGTCGCCGTCCGAATGGTGTCCGAGGGCGTCGACATCCCCCGGCTCGCGGTCGGCGTCTATGCCACGTCGGCCTCGACCCCTCTGTTCTTCGCGCAAGCGGTGGGCCGGTTCGTCCGGGTGCGCCGCCGCGGCGAGACGGCCTCCATCTTCCTGCCCAGTGTGCCCTCGCTGCTCGACCTGGCTGCCCAGCTGGAGGTGGAGCGCGAGCATGCCCTGGACCGGCCCGGGCGGGACGATGCCGGCGGCGCACTCGATGAGCGCCTGCTGGCTGCGGCGAACCGCGAGGAGCGGGCCAGTGCCGAGCTGGAGAAGGTGCCCTTCGAGGCGCTGGATTCGCAGGCCACCTTCGATCGGGTGCTGTTCGACAAGCAGGAGTTCGGTACCGAGGCCGAGGTGGGCAGCGCGGAGGAGCAGGATTTCCTGGGCATTCCCGGACTGCTCGAGCCTGATCAGGTGACCACTCTGCTGCGCCAGCATCAGGCGGCCCAGCAAGCCAAGGGATCCCGGCGCGGTGCGAACCCGATGCCGGTCAGCGGGCACCGGCAGATCGGCGCTCTGCGCAAGGAACTGCACAGCCTGGTCGGGGCTTGGGCGCGGCGGACGGGCCAGCCGCATGGGGTGGTGCATTCCAGCCTGCGCCAGGTCTGCGGCGGCCCCGAGGTCCCGCAGGCCGGTCCAGACCAGTTGCAGAAGCGCATCGATACCCTGCGCACCTGGTTCGTCAAGGCGAAGTGAACGCGTGAGCCGAGTCAGCGGTGTCATTCAAGCTGGCGTTATCCGCCTCCACTGACTGTCCGGCCTGGGCGCAGGCAGACAGCGGGAGCTGGGCCGGGCGCCAGGTCAGATGCGATCAGGGCGCCCGCCCCGGCTCACTGCCCGAAGGGTCAGACCCTGGAGGCTCCCGACGTCGCCACCGACGACAGCGGCGGGAGCGTCACCGTCGCCTGGCCGGTCCCGTCCACGGTCACCGTGGTACCCGAACAGGCTGTGCCGGTGCGCTTTCCGTCGATCACATTGCAGTAGGTACCGGCTACGAGTCCGGTCTGCACCGTTATCGTCTTCGGGTCGGTCAGGTTGTTGTTCATCGCGATCCAGCCTCGATTGCCGCGGCTGAACGAGATCACGTTCTGGCCGTCGTCCCACCAGTTCCGGACCGAGGTGCTGCCCACGTAGTTGTGCCAGCCGACCAGGCCCAGGATGCCCTGGTCACGGTCCACGCAGGCCCAGGCGGTGCTCGCGCAGTCCGTGTCGGTGATCAAGCCGTTTGCGTCCGCCGGCGGAGAATCGTCCGAGGTGGTCCAGGTGAAGCTGGAGTACACCTGCGGCGTGCCGTAGCCGTAGGCCAGCAGGAACTCGTTGGCCAGGATGTTGCGGGCGCCGTCCTTGTAGTTCAGCGCGTCCCCGTTGCGCTCGGTGTCGTGGTTCTGCACGAAGGCCAGCTCGTGGTCGCTGGGCACCAGGCCCGAGTCCTCACCGAAGACCTTGAGCGTGGCGATGCTGCCGATGTGCTGGTCCGGATAGCTCTTGAACGCATCATGGATCTGCTTGTCGGTGTCCAGGCCCAGCAGGCTGCCCGCGCTCTGGAAAGCCTGCGGAGCCAGGATGCCCGGACCGCCGGGGAACACCTCCAGCGCCATGTAGGGCCGGGTGCCATCCGCGGTCCGGTGCAGGCGCTTCTCCAAGGCGATCAGATCGGGCTGCCCGATGTGCTTGGCCGCGTCGACGCGGAAACCCGAAACTCCGTAGCCGATCAGCTTGTTCAGATAGGCCGCGAGCTTCGCCTGGACCGCATCGGTCTCGGTGCGCAGGTCGGCCAGGCCCACGAGTTCACACTTACGGACCTGGAGCAGATTGTTGTAGTCCTCGATTCCGCCACTGGCCGAGGGGCAGTCGGTGCCCTTCTGATGGAAGTTGGCATCCGAATAGTCGGGGTAGCTGAAGTGCGAGTAGCTGACCCCGCCGTAGGAGACGCTGCCCTGCCCGGTCATGTGATTGATCACGGCGTCCACATAGACCTTGACCCCCGCCTGCCGGCAGGTCTTGACCATCGCCTTGAACTGGTTCTCGTTACCCATCCGACTGGTCAGTTGGTAGTCGACCGGCTGGTACACCTCCCACCACGGATGCAGGATCGTGTCCGACCCGTTGCCCAGTTCGGTCCGCTTGACCGAGTCCTGCGGCGGGGCGACCTGGACACCGGCATAACCGTTGGGACCCAGCACATCAGTGCACTCCCGAGCCACCGATGGCCAGTTCCATTCCCACAGGTTGGCCAGGACGTTCTTGCCGCCCACCCGGGAAGCGGCAGTCGACGAGCCCGCGCTGACCAGCGGGATTACGGCCATCGAGGCAACAGCGGCGCCAAGAAGCAGCGCCGTGCGGCGGCGCCCGAAGAGTGATCGCATCCGTCCTCCATGTCGTCGTTGACACAGCGCGCGCCCGGGGCTCCGGCTGGAGCGGCGGCGTCGCCTCAGGCGTGACGTTAGCCGGATTCGAGGTGATAGCAAACGTTTCGACGTATTCGGTTTCGCCGGGTTCATCCCGATCACGAGAAGCCGAATGCCGTTCTGCGTGAACAGCAGTGATGCGCCAGCATGGCCCGATGACCTCGCCGCGGCTCGGCTTCACCTTCCCGCCCACGCTGCCCCCCGAACAGCTCAGGCGTGCGGCCCTGGCCGCCGAGGCAGCCGGGCTGGACGAGTTCTGGCTCTGGGAGGACTGCTTCAAGGAAGCTGGAATTTCATCCGCGGCAGCTGTTCTTGGCTGGACATCGCGAATCCGGGTCGGCATCGGCCTGCTCCCGGTGCCGTTGCGCAACGTCTGCCTGACCGCGATGGAGATCGCCACCTTGGATCGGCTGTTCCCGGGCCGGTTCCGGCCTGGCATTGGGCATGGCGTGCAGGACTGGATGGGCCAGGCTGGCGTGCGGGTGGCCTCGCCGATGACCTTGCTGGCCGAATACACCGCCGCCCTGCGCAGGTTGCTGGCCGGCCAGCGGGTCAGTTGCCAGGGCCGCTACGTGCGGCTTGAGGATGTGGCCCTGGATTGGCCGCCGGAATCAACCCCCGCCCTGTTGATCGGCGGGGCCGGTCCCAAGTCGCTGGAACTCGCGGCTGAACTAGGCGACGGCGTCCTGCTCAGCGGTATCCAGACCTACGCGGAGGCCAGCGAGCACGTCGCCGTCGTCCGGCGGCGCCTGCGTGAACTGAGGAGAACTGCTGCTGCGCCTGACATCACCACAACTCAGCTGGCGGCGACCGGGCCCGGGGCGGAGCAACGGCTGGCTGCTGAAGCCGCGGCCTGGGGCAAGCAGCCGGGTGCTGGTCTTGGCGTGAGCGGCGGCCCGGAGCAGATCGCTGAATCGGTGCTGGAACTGGGCCGGCGCGGCGTCACCGTGGTGAGCGTCGCACCAGTCCGGGATGAACCGGATCTCGAAGATCTGATCGGCGTCCTGGGCCAGACGCGTGCTCTGCTCCAGCGCAGCTGACCACGTTCACCGCTGAACACTGAGGACTGCCGGGCCTGTTCGCGGCGGCAGACGCGACTTAGCTTGGAGCCATGAGTTCCGTGTCCCAGGCGCTGCGCGAGGTGCTGCCGGCTGACGTCGTCCTGGATGACCCTGATCGGCTGGAGAGCTACCGTCACGACCGGGCCATGTTCTGCCCGGCCGGTCAGCCCGCCGCGGTGGTGCTGGCCCGGGAGACGGCCCACGTGCAGAGGGCGCTGGAGGTCGCCAGCCGGTTGCGGCTCCCGGTGGTACCGCAGGGGGCTCGCAGTGGCCTGTCCGGCGCGGCCAACGCGATCGAGGGCTGCATCGTCGTGGCCACCGACCGGATGAACCGGGTGCTCGAGATCGACCCGGCCAACCGGCTGGTGGTGACCGAGCCGGGGGTGTTCAACGCCGGCCTGTCCGAAGCGGTGGCCGCGCACGGCCTGTTCTATCCGCCTGACCCGTCCAGCTGGGAGTTCTGCTCGATCGGTGGCAACCTGGCCACCAATTCCGGCGGCCTGTGCTGTGTCAAGTACGGGGTGACCAGCGATTATGTACTCGGGCTGGAGGTCGTGCTGCCGACCGGGCAGATTCTGCGGACCGGCCGCCGGACGGTCAAGGGGGTGGCTGGGTACGACCTGAACCGGCTGTTCGTGGGCAGTGAGGGCACGTTGGGGGTGATCACCCAGGCCACCTTGTCACTGCGACCAGAGACCGCCCGCCCGCACACCATGGCCGCGCTGTTCAGTTCGGCTGCGGACGCCGCCGCGGCCGTGTCGGCCGTCGTGGCCGCCGGGCACGGGCCCAGCCTGCTGGAGATCATGGACCGGACCAGCGTCCGGGCGGCCGCCGCCTACCTGCGCAGCGATCTGCCCACTGACTGTGCGGCCATGTTGCTGGCCCAGTCGGACGCGGGCGGCCAGGCCGGCCTGGACGAGATCGCGGCCATCGCGGCGCACTGCGGCAGTGCTGGTGCCACCGACGTGATCCAGGCGGACGATCCGGCCGAGGGAGAGCTGTTGATGGCGGCCCGGCGCTGTGTCCTGCTCGCCCTCGACGCCCTGGGCACCACCATGATCGACGACATCTGCGTGCCCCGGAGCCGGCTGGCTGACCTGATCACCGGGGTGGAGAAGATCGCTGCCGAGGTGGGCCTGACGATCGGGCTGCCTGGCCACGCCGGAGACGGAAACATGCATCCGACCGTGGTTTTCGACGCCGCGGACGCCGATCAGGCTCGCCGGGCCGAGCAGTCCTTCAGCGACATCATGCGGCTCGGCCTGGAACTCGGCGGCACCATCACCGGCGAGCACGGCGTCGGTCTGCTCAAGCGGGACTGGCTGGCCCGCGAGGTCGGGCCGGTGTCGCTGCAAGTGCACCGGGCGATCAAGAACGCCCTCGATCCGCACGGGATCATGAATCCGGGAAAGGTCTTCACCTGATCGCTTGTCCAGGCCGGGTCAGCGCTGTGCCGATCGGGCATGATCAGGGCATGCGGGAAGCACGGCGGCTGGCGGCTGCGGGCGCGCTGAGCGAGGGCTCCGGCGTGCACGATGACGGCACGCTGGTCGAGGGCCTGCTGGACGGCCTGCTGTCCGCAGTGCTCCCCGAGCCGCCGGGACCCGTGGACGCCGTGGCGCGCGCGCTGGAGGCGCACCGCGAGCACGCCCGGGCCTGGTACGGCGACCTGATCGGCCCGCTCGGCGTACCGGCCAGTGCCGCCGGGCCGCTGGTGGATGCGCTGCGTTCCAGCGACCACGGGCTCCCGATCGTGCTGCTCGGGCCCTGGCCGACCGGCCCGGCCGAGCCGATGCACGGCCCGAGAGCTCAGTTGCTGGACGATGATCGGGTTCAGCTCACCGGCGTCGAGCTCTCGATGCCGCCAGCGGTCACGCCGGCCGAGGCGGCCCGGCTGGCTCTGGCCGATCTGGACATCGCCGCCGGCGCCTGGCTACGGATCCCGCCGGATCCCAGCTGGATCGACGCGGTGGCGGTGATCGCCGAGGACGGCGCTGAGCGGGCCGCACTGGAGTTGCCGGCCAGCACCGGCCCGGCTGACTGCGATCGACTGGCCGCCGTGGTCCAGGCCCTGGTCAGCCGGGGCCGGGGCTTCTGCGTCGTGGTGCCGCCAGGGGCCGCCGCCATCGATCTGATCACGCACGACTCGGCCTTCGGCCTGCTCAACCTGATCTGTGCGGTGGGCAGTGCGATCGAAGCCGCTATCGAGCCCGCAGCGGCCAGCGTTCAGGCCGGCCTCGGCGGTGAGCAGGCCCGGCTGTCCGGCCTGCTCGCTGATACCGGCGCCGGCGTCATCCAGCAGGCCCGCCGGATCGGCCCGCGCGATGCCGCCGCCATCCGCGGCCTGCTCGATCGGGTGTCGTGCGGGTCGATCCGGGCACTGATCGGCGATCTGGAGGCGGCCGGTCTGATCGTCGCGGACGTCGCCTGATGCCCGTTGCTGCCCTCCGCGCGGTGGCCGCCGGGCCGGGCGAGCTGGCGCGCTGGCGATTGCGCAGTCAGCACCTGTCCGGCCAGGCGCTGCTGAACCCGGATGAGGTGGTCGGAAACCTGCTGGCCATGCAGGCGCAGGACTACGGCCAGGCGTTGTGGGCGATCGGCGCGCGGAGCGGTTCCGCCACCGTCAGTTCGATCGAGAAGGCCGTGGCCGCAGGAGCGATCATCCGGACCTGGCCGATGCGCGGGACCATCCACTGGGTGTTGCCGCAGGACGCCCGCTGGCTGATCCGGCTCTGCGGCTCCCGGCGGCTGGCCGGGCACGCGACCCGGCTGAAGCAGTTGCGGCTGACCAGCAAGGACATCGAGCGGGCGGGTGAACTGCTCGAGCCCGAGCTCCGGCGGCGGGCGGTGCTCACCCGGGCCCAGTGCATGCAGGTGTTCCTGGACGGCGGACTGGCGGTCGACGGCCAGCGGGGCTACACGTTGCTGTGGTCGCTGGCCCATGAACAGCTGATCTGCATCGGGCCGATCCAGGGCAAGCAGCAGTCGTTCGTGCTACTGGAGTCGGTGGCGCCCGCGTCGTCCTCCCGGGACCTTTCCGGGGAGGAGGCGCTGGCTGAACTGGCTGTCCGCTACGTGACCGGGCATGGGCCGGTGACCGCCCAGGATCTGGCCAAGTGGGCCGGAATCACGTTGACCGAGGCCCGCCGGGGCATCGCGGCGGCCGGTGACTCGCTCCAGCCGGTGACCGTGGACGACGTCAGTTACCTGTACGCCGGGGACCGGCCCCAGCGCGGCGTGGCCGTGCCGGATCTGCTGCTGCCCGGATTCGACGAGTACCTGATCGGCTACCGCGATCGCAGCGCGATGCTGGCGGCCGAGCATGCGAATGCCGTCGTGCCCGGCGGCAATGGTGTTTTCAAGCCGATGATCGTGATCGACGGCCAGATCACCGGAACCTGGGGGCGCTCGGTCACCGCCCGAGGCGTCTCCATCACCCGGAAGCCGTTCGTACCCGGCGGGGATGACACCGCCGCCCGGCTCAGGGGACAGGCGGAACGCTACGCCGCCTTCCTCGGGACCGCCCTGCTCTCACTCTGATGGGACTGAGCCGACCAGTTCGACGCCGGCCGCACGCAGCTGATCCAGCGCTGCCGCAACAGTTTCCGGGGCCACCCCGGCGGTCAGGCCGAGCAGTACCCGGGTCTGGAAGCCGGCCTCAACGGCATCGATGGCGGTGGCCCGGACACAGTGATCGGTGGCGATCCCAGCAATGTCCACTGCGGTCACGTCGTGATCGTGCAGCCAGCCAGCCAGCGGGATGCCGTCCTGATCGCTGCCCTCGAAACCGGAGTAGGCCGCCTGGTGCAGGCCCTTGCGGAACCAAGCCTGGATCGGTGCGGTTTCCAGGTCCGGATGCGGCTGGGCGCCAATGGAATCCGCGATGCAGTGCACCGGCCAGCTGTTCACGAAGTCGGGCTCGGCGGCGAAGTGAGAACCGGGATCGATGTGCCAGTCCTGGGTCGCCACGATCAGCGGGTAGGCGCCGTCCGACATCACCGAGCTGATCGCCGAGGCCACCGACGCACCCCCGGCCACCGGCAGGGACCCGCCCTCACAGAAGTCGTTCTGCACATCCACCACGATCAGAGCGGTTGTCATCGGGATCACCTCAGTTTGCTTGTTCATGGACTGGGTTCGAGCCGGTGCGGAACACGGTGGGAATGGCTGGCTCTCCCCGCGACAGCTGACGGGCCGAGGCCGGCAGCTCAGCCCGGGATGCCGCGTGCCGATCCCGGGCTGTGCTCAGAGGTTCGGCACCGGTCACCTCTCCACGGGTCACCAGCTGCCGCTGCAGCGCCCGGCCGGCCTGGCTTGGCGGCGCCTGGGCTCCGATGCCGATCACCTCGGCCACCGCGGCGCCGTCCTGGCCCAGCTGCCGGGTGGCCCATTTGCGGCCGCCCACACCGGCTTTGCCGTCGCTGCGTTTGGCCACCGGTTGCAGCTGCCCGGACGAGTCCTCCCGGGCCACCAGTTTGTAGACCATCCCGGCGGTGGGCGCTCCCGATCCGATCACCAGCTGGGTGCCGACTCCGTAGGCGTCCACCGGAGCGACCGCCAGCGCGGCGATAGCGAACTCGTCGAGGTCACTGGTGACGATGATCCGGGTCCCGGTGGCGCCCAGTCTGTCCAGTTGGGCGCGGACGGTGGTGGCCAGTTCGAGCAGGTCTCCGGAGTCGAGCCGGACCGCGCCCAGTTGCGGGCCGGCCACCTTGACGGCCGCCGCGACCGCGGCGGTGACGTCGAAGGTGTCGACCAGCAACGTGGTACCCGAACCCATCGCCGCCACCTGGGCTGCGAAGGCTGCGGTTTCGTCGTCGTGCACGAGGGTGAAGGCGTGGGCGGCGGTTCCGGTGGTGGGAATGGCGTACCTGGCTCCAGCGGCGAGATTGCTGGTGCTGGCGAATCCCGCCAGGTAGGCGGCCCGGGCCGCAGCCACCGCGGCCTGCTCGTGCGTGCGCCGGGACCCCATCTCCACGCAGGGCCGATCTCCGGCCGCCGACGTCATCCGGCTGGCGCCCGCGGCGACCGCGCTGTCGTGGTTCAGCACCGACAGCGACAGGGTCTCCAGCAGGACGGCCTCGGCGAAGGTCCCCTCGACGGTGAGCACGGGAGAGCCGGGCAGGTAGCACTCGCCTTCGCCGTAACCCCAGATGTCCCCGCTGAAGCGGTAATTGGCCAGCCAGCGCAGCATCTCGTCGTCCACCACATGAGCGGCTGCCAGCGCACTGATGTCCTCGTCGCTGAAGCGGAAGCCGGTCAGTTCCTCCAGCAGCCGGCCGGTCCCACCGACCACGCCGTAGCGGCGGCCATCCGGCAGCCGCCGGGCGAACACCTCGAACACGCAGCGGCGAGCTGCGGCTCCGCTGCGCAGCGCGGCCTGCACCATGGTGATCTCGTAGCGATCGGTCAGCAGGGCACTGCTCTGTGCGCCGGTCATCCGGGTCCGCCCTTCGCTAGCGCTTGCTCATGACGGAGACCAACTGCTCCTGCCAGACGGTGAGCAGTTCGTAGGTGGAGGCGATCGCCAGCCAGGCGGGGTCGGCCTGGCCGCCCCACAGCCGGTCGTGCAGTGCCTCGGCGTCCGCGTCCGTCTTCAGCTCCAGGCGTTCGCCGATCACCAGCCGGATGTCGGTCATCGCCTTGAGCAGTGACAGTGCCTCGCCATGATCGAGATGCACGGGGTCCGGCCGGGCCAGCGCCGCGGCCGCCGAGCGGGCCCCTTCCCGCTTGCGGGTGCGCAGGCCGTGCTCGGTCAGCCGCCGGAACTCACTGGCCATCTGCGGATCGTCTCGGTTGGCCTCCGGCAGCAACCGGGCCAGGGCCGGATCGTCCGGCGCCTGCGCCGTCTCATCGCTGAAGCCGCCCAGGCCGTTCAGCCCGATCAGCCGGGCCAGCGGGTCCTGCGACTCCTCGCTCCCGTCGTCCAGCAGCTGGTCGAGCTGGGTCAGCAACTGCACCAGGATCTCGCGCTCGGCCGGCTCGATCTGCACCCGGATCCCGGTGCGCCCGGCCTTGAACGGCCCCTTCACGAAAGGATCATGATGAGTCAGTCGTCCTTACGGAAGGTGGCCCACAAACCGAAGTCGTGCATCGCCTCGGTATCGCGTTCCATCTCCTCGCGGCTGCCGCTGGACACCACTGCCCGGCCCTCGTGGTGCACGTCCAGCATCAGCCGCTCGGCCTTCTTCCGGTCGTAGCCGAAGTAGTTCTGGAACACGAAAGCCACGTACGACATGGTGTTGACCGGGTCATTCCAGACCAGCGTGATCCAGGGAACATCGGGCCGCAGCTGCTCCGCCGAGCTGGGTCGCTCGAGTTCGGCGGGTGCGATGGCCACCGGCCAAGTCTAGTGCGGTCAGGAGGGCGAACGAGGGGCACGTCACGTCCGCGCGGCAGTACGGATCCGGCGCTCCGCGCTTACGCTTCTCGACGCGAGATCAGGAGCCCGCCAGGGATGCGACATCGACGTCGGCGCAGGAGAGATCATTAAGGTCACCATTGTGGGATGTTCAGGTTCCTTCCCGGGCCCCGACTCGCCCTCCTCCTCCTATTTGGTCGAGGCGGAGGACGACGAGCGGACCTGGCGGGTCGTGCTCGATCTCGGCAGCGGTTCAGTGGGGGCGCTGCAGGCGGTCACCGAGCTTGACCAGCTCGATGCCGTGGTGATCTCGCATCTGCATCCCGACCACTTCATGGACCTGTGCGGCCTCTACGTGGCCCGCCGTTACCGGCCGGGCGGACCGCCGTCCCAGCCGCTGACGATCTACGGTCCGCAGCACACCCAGTCGCGGTTCACCCAGTCCTATGGGCTGGAGTGCGCGGCTGAACTGCCCGAGATCTTCGACATCCGGGAACTGGCCGACGGCACTGAGTTCCAGATCGGCCCGATCACGATCATGCCCAGGCTGGTCAGTCACCCGGTTCAGGCGTTCGGCCTGCGGCTGCAGCACGACGGCCGGACGCTGACCTACTCCGGTGACACCGACAGCTGCGCCAGCCTGATCGACCTGGCCCGGGGCGCCGACCTGTTGCTGGCCGAGGCGTCGTACCAGGATGGACGGGACGAGGTGCGCGGCGTCCACCTCACTGGGCAGCGGGCCGGCCAGGCGGCGACGGAGGCCGGTGTACATCGGCTGGTGCTCACCCATATCCCGGTCTGGACGGACAAGGACGTGGTGCAGGCAGAGGCGGCGCGCGTCTTCTCCGGTCCGATCGAGGTGGCCAAGCCGATGGCCAGCTATCTGCTGGCCGGATTTCCGGCCGCCACGTCATGACCTTGTAAGCGGCTCCGGGCAGGGGCCGGGCCTAGGGTGAAGCTATGCCGATAACCATCGCCGCGACCGGCGCCCGGGTCGATGGCCGGGACGTGGCGCAGCTTCGCCCGGTCAGTTTCAGCCGCAACTGGCTGGACCATGCGGAGGGCAGCGTGCTGGTCGAGTTCGGGCGGACCCGGGTGCTGTGCGCCGCCTCCTTCACCGAAGGCGTGCCGCGCTGGATGCGCGGGCGCGGAACCGGCTGGGTGACCGCCGAGTACGCCATGCTGCCCCGGGCCACCAACACCCGCGGTGATCGTGAGTCGGTGAAAGGCAGGATCGGCGGCCGCACTCATGAGATCTCCCGGCTGATCGGCCGCAGCCTGCGCGCGGTGATCGACATGCCGGCGATCGGTGAGAACACGGTGGTGCTGGACTGCGACGTGCTGCAGGCTGACGGGGGGACCCGGACCGCGGCCATCACCGGCGCCTACGTGGCGCTGGCCGACGCCATCACCTGGGCCCGCGGCCACGGGCTGATCAAGCCGGGCGCGCAGCCGTTGAGGGACTCGGTGGCCGCAGTCAGCGTCGGAATCGTCGATGGCCGCCCGGTGCTCGACCTCTGTTACGACGAGGACGTCACGGCCGGGACCGACATGAACGTGGTTTGCGCGGGCAGCGGGGACTTCATCGAAGTACAGGGGACGGCCGAAGGCGCGCCGTTCAGCCGGGCTGAGCTGAACACGCTGCTCGATCTGGCGGTGGCCGGCTGCGCTGATCTGGCTGCGCGCCAGCACGCTGCGCTGGAGGCTTGATCATGCCGGCCCGGCTGATCCTGGCCACTCGCAATCCGTACAAGGTCGAGGAGCTGCGGAGGATTCTGGACGGCGTGACCCCGGGCATCGACCTGGTGGGCTTGGACGCCTATCCGGAACTGCCCGACGTGGTCGAGACCGGGGTCACCTTCGCCGAGAACGCATTGCTGAAAGCCAGTTTCACCGCCGGTAGCACTGGTCTTCCAGCGATCGCCGACGACTCGGGCCTGGCCGTGGACGTGCTGGGCGGCGCGCCGGGCGTGTTCAGCGCGCGCTGGTCGGGCCGGCATGGTGACGACGACGCCAATCTCGACCTGCTCCTGGCCCAGCTGGCCGACGTGCCCGACGAGCATCGCCAAGCCCAATTCCTTTGTGCGGCCGCGTTTGTCGCTGCCGAGGGTGCTCACGTCGGTGCTCTGGCCGATGCCGGGCCGGTGGTGATGGGCCGTCTGACCGGGCGGCTGATCCGATCCCGGCGCGGAACCGGAGGTTTCGGCTACGACCCGATCTTCGTCGCTGACGGCCAGGCCCGGACCAATGCCGAGCTGGATCCAGCCGAGAAGGACGCGATCAGTCACCGTGGCAACGCCTTTCGGGCCCTCGCCGAACGGTTGCCGGCCCTTCTGGCCGGACAGTCCGTGCCCCGATGACCCGGCTCCGTCCCGGCCTGCTGCTGTGGGGGGTGCTGGCCGGTATCGCCGCCGGAGTACTGGGCCTGGGGGTGGCCGAGGTGGTGGCCGCCTTCGTCGCGCCGTCGTCAGCGCCACTGGTGGCCCTGGGCGACGTGGTCATCGATCATGTGCCGCTGTGGCTGAAGAGCCTTGCCGTGCAATGGTTCGGCACCCACGACAAGGCAGTGTTGCTGAGTACGGCGTCGGTGATCGCGATCGTCTTGTCTGCCCTGGCCGGGGTGCTGGCGGTCCGCGGCCGGCAGGCCTGGGGAACCTATCTGGTGCTGTTGCTCGGTGCGGTTTCGGCTCTGGCGGCTGGTACTCGCCCGGACGCCACGGCCCTGTCCGTGCTGCCCAGCGTGGCCGGGGCCGTGGCCGGAATGGTCGCGGTCTCCCGG
>CAXUFS010000015.1:0-21714 GCA_964250315.1 uncultured Kineosporia sp.
AGCAGCGGCAGCAGGACCGGGTGCAGCACTGCCAGCACCGAGGCGGCCGCGGCCGGAACCGCCGAGTTGGACTGCTCGCGCCGGGCTAGCGCAGTTGCGCCGCCCAGAGCAGAGACCAACCGGATCAGCACACCAGGGCCCGAGTCCCGATCCGGAGTGCGGGGCAGCTTGTCACCGGTCAGTTCTGCGGCCACCGCAACCACGGCCGCCAGCCGGCTGCCCAGAGACGCTCCGGCATCCGGCTTGTGCGGCAGCGGCCTGGATGTGATCACCGGCATGGCCGCGCCCAGCGAACTGCGTGAACCGGCGGCCGTACCCAGCAGGGCACTGCGCACGATCAGCCCGGCGCTGGCCGGAACCACCGGCTGCTCAGCCGTTTCCAGCATTCGCAGCGCCGCGCTCGCGCCCAAGCCGTAGCCCAGATGCGGGACGGCGTCCGAAACCCATTCGGCGCCAGACCAGGAGGCCGGGTCGGTGACTCCGAGCAGAGCGGCCGGGACGTCGGTGACCGCCATCGCGGCCGCGCCGCTCAGCGCGGCACCCAGCGGAGCCGGCAGTCGCAGGCCGGTGGCTCTGGCCGCGGCCGCACCGATACCTACCCCCAGACCGGCCGCGATCCCGCTCAGCGCACCCAGCGCGCTCAGCCGGTTCTCCCGTTCCGGCGTGGAGCCGGGGATGGTGACGTTCAGCCGACCGGCCAGCGCCTCGACGGTCTGCGCGGGCACGGGGCTGGCCTCACGGCCACGCAGCGCCATGTCCGCATAGGTGATCAGATTGAGCACCGCCGTGCCAGCTGCCCCGGCCAGCAGGCCCCGCCGCACGACTCCAGCCATGCCCGATGGTTGCCCGCAGGCATCCGGGAGGCAAGTTGACCGCCATCAGCTGAGCCGGCGCTGGCTCGCCCGGTGGATGATCCGGCCGGGAGGATCGATCGGGGCTTCGGCGCCGATTCCGGCTTCTGGAGCCCATTGCTCCTCCCGATCCGCACGCTCAGGGCAGCCACGCAGGCGCGGTGAACTGTGAGCACCGTCTCCGGCGGCCGATAGGCGTCCAGCCCGGCCGCGTGTCACGCTTGGCCGAAACGGCACGAGAGGCCAGGTGAGGACATGCAGCCGGTCTTCTTCCAGCGACCCGAGGGCACAGCCATCACCCTGCGGACCGCTCCCCGGCTGTCGAACTGGAACCGCAGCGGCGATTCCGGCGGAGCGCGATTGTCCCGGGCGATGAGCTACTCGCAGGCTCAGATCGATCCCGCACTGGCCAGCTCCGGCGGTCCGGTCGCATTGCGATTCGACGTCGGCCTGCCGCGCACCACCCGACTGCTGGAGGAGCGCGACCTCGACAACTATCTGCTGCCGCTCACCGCCGACCTGGCCGCCCGCAGCGCGCAACCGATCGTTTCGGTCTGGGGCTGCAAGCGGTACGCCGACACCACCACACTGCGGGTCGAGACGGCCAAACCCCGGACCGGCCTGGACGACGCCCAGACGTTCACGGTGACCGCGGCCGGATCTCGAGACGAGTTCAAGGCTGACTTCCGCCGGCAGATCCGTGACCACCTGGTGGGCCAGGAGCAGCTTCCGGATGGCCCGGTGGTCCTGGAGATCGGATACCTGATCGGGCCCGCCCGCAACTGGCTCGACCTGTGGTGGTCGACGATGGACGCGCTGGGTCCGCTGCTGGGACAGTCGCCGGCCCAGCCGGAATTTCACTCTCGGGATGGCCGGATCGCCGACCTCGGACTGCACTGCAGCGTCGAGGACGACCTGGGCGATGACGTGGTGATCGCGTTGCAGGCGACCGCAGGCTGGCTCGATCCGGTGCCGGACTCATGACGGACGTTTCGCCGGGAGGCGGCCGGCGCTGGTGGTAGCAGCAGGCCCGGCGGATAAGCTTCGGCCGTGAGCGTGAGCCAGGCGATCGTGAATCCGTGGCGAGGTTCGATCCAGGTCATCGTCGGGCCGGACGACGAGGGCACCGATCTCTCTACCGAGCACGCACTGGCCCCGTGGCCGGTCGACGACAACTGCGTGACCATCGCCAGCGAGGCACTGAGCGGGATGGGCTGGACGGTGACGCGCACGCGTCCGCTGCCAGAGACTCCGGACAAGGAATTCATCCTGGACGTGGTTCCGGCCCGGTGACCTGTCCAGCAGGCCTGGAGGCGATGTGAGCGCACCGGTACCAGCAGGTGATCAGTCATGGCCGGCACGCAAGCTTGATCGCAAACTCCGGGCGATCCGCGAAGATCGTTACACTGCCGACGATTTCGTGATTGCGGATGCCAAGGACGCCGACATGGCGTTCGGTGTGGCGGCGGCCGGCGCCGGACCGGCCCATCCGGCCCAGCCGGCCAGCCCGGATCCGGACGCAGCCTGCCCCGGGCGGTTCCGTACCCGGGCGACCTATCTGGAGGCCATGCGGGCGCTGATGGCTCAGGGCGTGCTCGACATCCTGCTCACCTCGGCGTCCAACGGTGAGCGGCTGGCGACTGACGGTTCCCTGGACGAGGCGGTCACGCTGGCCATCCGGGGCAACGACAGCACCGACGTCTGGAATCAGCGGGCCAGCCGCTACACCGCCAGCCCGTCCAGGCCGTTCCGCAGCGTGGATCTGGCCGCGATCCGGCCGTTCTGCGATCTGGTGCTGTACTCGGTCACCTTCAACAACGACCTAGATCACGATCTGGCCACCCTGGAGGCCTACCGGGTCTTCCGCCTCGAGGCCAGCGCGCTCGGGATCCGGCACTTCCTCGAGGTGTTCAATCCGAACGCTCCATCGGGCCTGGCGCCGGAGCAGATCGGCGGATTCGTCAATGACTCGATCATCCGGTGCCTGGCCGGGGTGACCAGTTCACACAGGCCGATCTTCCTGAAGATGGCCTACAACGGGGCCGGCCCGCTGCGCGAGCTGACCGAGCACGACTCCTCGCTGGTGGCAGGCATTCTCGGCGGTTCAGCCGGGACCACCCGGGACACCTTCGAACTGCTCCGCCGAGCCGAGCAGAGCGGAGCCCGGGTCGCGCTCTTCGGCCGCAAGATCCAGCACGCCGAGTCCCAGCTGGATCTCGTCGCCCTGATGCGCCCAGTGCTGCGCGCCGAGCTCAGCCCCGCGGACGCGGTCCGGGCCTATCACGATGCGCTGGCCAAGGCGCAGATCCGCCCGCACCGGCCGCTGGACCAGGACCTCGACGTCACTGACCCGATCCTGCGAGCCGAGTGAACCAGCCCGCTTCCTCGAAGGGCTCGCGTAGCGGCGTGCTCTGTGCCGGGTCGATCGTGGTGGACCAGGGCAAGTTGATCGACGTCTACCCGGCTCCCGAACGACTGACCTTGATCAAGGGGATCTCGGCCAGCACCGGCGGACCAGCTCTGAACATGGCGGTCAACCTGCGCCAGCTTGGAGCCGATTTCCCGGTCGCCCTGCTGGGGGCAGTCGGAGACGACCAGAACGGCGCGTTCATCTCGACTGAATGCGAGCGGCTGGGCATCGAGATCGGCGGCCTGCAGATCCTGTCCAGCCGGGCGACGTCGTTCACCGATGCGATGGTGGAACGGGACGGCGGGCGGCGCACCTTCTTCCATCACCCCGGTGCCAACGCGAGCTGGATGCCCTCGGCGGCGCAGGTGAAGGCCTCGAATGCCCGGATCCTGCATGTGGGATCGCCCGGCCTGAGTCCGGCGATGGACGCCCCTGTGCCTGGCGGTGGCAACGGCTGGTCGGCGTTGCTCGAGCTGGCCCAGCAGGCGGGCATGCACACGAATCTCGAGCTGGTCACTCTCGGTCCCGATCAGATGGACGCCGCCCGGCCCTGCCTGGCCCACGCCAGCAGTGTGATCATCAACGAGCTGGAGGCCGGTGAATTGACCGGGATCAGCGCTCCGGGCGGGGCAGCTGACCGGCCGGTGGACTGGAAAGCATTGACCCGGATGGCATCCGCGCTGATCGGGCTGGGTGTATCCGAGTTCGCTGTGGTGCACTTCCCGGCCGGCTGTGTGGCCGCCGCTGCGGGCGGCCAGGTCTGGCAGCAGGGGTCGGTGCGGCTGCGGCCGGCTCAGGTCGTCAGCACCACCGGAGCCGGTGACGCCTTCGCCGCCGGGGTGTTGTTCGGCTGGTACGCGGGCTGGCCGCTCGAGCGCTGCCTCCGGCTGGGCAGCGCCTCGGCGGCAGCCGGTATTGCCAGCGCCAGTACCTCCGGTGGCATCCGGCCCGCGCAGGAATGCCTCGCTGAGGCCGAGCGCATCGGTCACCGCTCCGCCCCGGCCTGAATCCGGCCCGAACCAGAGGAGATCCGTGCGCGCTCTCATCACCAACGACGACGGGGTGACCAGCGCTGGCATCGAGGTGCTGGCCCGGGCCGCCGCCGATGCGGGTTTCACGCCGCTGATCGCCGCTCCGGACGAGGAGCGCAGCGGCAGCAGCGCGGCCCTGTCCGCCCTGGAGGAGGGCGGGCGGCTGCTCGTCAACCAGGCCACGGTCGCCGGGATGGAGGCCCTGGCGGTGCACGCCTCGCCGGCCATGATCGTCTTCGTGGCGTTGCGCGGTGCCTTCGGTGAGCCGCCTGACGTCGTCCTCTCCGGGGTGAACCACGGCCCGAACACCGGTCAGGCTGTGCTGCACTCCGGGACCGTGGGCGCCGCGCTGACCGCCGCGTCGCACGGCCGGCCGGCCATGGCCGTGTCGCTCGGCAGCGACACTCCCAGCCGGTGGGACACCGCGCTGAGCGCCACCCGGCAAGTCCTGACTTGGTTCGCGGAACACGCCACGGAGCCCTGCGTGCTGAACGTGAACGTGCCGGACATCCCGCCGGATCAGTTGCGGGGCATCTCCGCCGCGCAGATCGACGGCTTCGGAGCGGTCCAGGCTGAGATCGGAGCATCCGGAGAGGGCTTCGTCACCATCACATTCGCCCAGGACGTCGCCGGGGCGCAGCCCGATTCCGAAATGGCGCTGCTGCGCAACGGCTGGGTGACCGTCACCGCCCTGCGCCCGCCGATCGGCCCGGCCGGAGTTGATCTCAGCAGCCTGACCAGCTGATCCATTCCGCCCCGGCCGGGGCGCGCAGATCAGGGCCGGGCGCGGTCGCGTCGTCCCGGTGTGCCCGTCGGTATGCTTCGCCCGCATGAACAGGCCCCAGCTGGAAGCCTTTCCCAGTCTTGATCGGGCCGATTCCACAATGAGCCGGCCAGCCGGGATCGTTCCGCCTGAGCGAGCGTCCGGGGCCACCCAGTACCAGCAGTCTGCTCCAGCCGGGGAATCGCGGCCCGTTGCGGGAGTGACTCTCGCTGTCATGGCTGGCACGGCGGCCGTGATCTGCTGGCACCTCACCCGCCCGGCGCTGTGGCTGGACGAATCGGCGTCGGTGGTCGCCAAGCAGCGCAGCTGGGCACATCTCTGGACGCTGCTCCAGGGGTGGGACGCGCCCATGGTGCCGTACTACGCCCTGCTCAAGGTGTGGAGCTGGGCCGCACTGGCCGTGGCGCCCGGCCTGAGCGGGCATCCGGAGCTGCTGTACCGGTGGCCCTCTGTGGTGAGCACGGTGCTCGCGGCCGGGGCAATGGCGTGGTGGCTGGCCCGGCAAGCCTCCAGCCGGCTGGCCGCGTGCGCCGGCGCCGTCCTGCTGCTCGCTTCTGGAACGTCACGTTATGGGCAGGAGGTGAGGCCGTACGCCTTCGTCCTGCTGGCCGCCGTGCTGACGGCGATCGCCTGGTGGCGGCTGTGCCATCACCCGGGCCTGCGCTCGATCGCCGGGTACGGCGTGGCGGTGGCCCTGCTGGCCAGCACCAATCTGCTGGCGCTGTCGCTGGTGGCGGCGCATCTGGTGGCGGCCCTGGTGATACCGCGCAGCGGGCGCTGGGCGGTCCTGGTCCGGACCATGATCGGAGCGGGAGCCGGCCTGCTCGTGGTGTCACCCTTTCTGGTCGTTGCCGTCCGGGAAGGCCATGGCCCGCGCCGCAATCCAGATATCACGGTGAGTTATCTGCGCAGCGTGTTCGTCCATCTGTTCAGCTCGGACCCAAACCCTTTTCTTGGCGTCGGCGCCGTCCTGCTGCTGGCTGTTCTGGGGTTGAGCCGGGCTGCGACCGGCCGTCATCGATCCATCGCGCGGTTCGCGGGGATCTGGGCCATCGTGCCGGTGATCCTGATGGCGATCGTGATCGTGCTGCGCCCGAACCTGGCCATGGACCGTTACCTGATCGGGGTTCTCCCGGCCTGGGCGATCCTCGGCGGATTGGGCCTACTGACCATTGCCGAACTGGCCGGGAGAGCTGGCGCCTGGGCGGGACTGGTCGCTGGCCTGACTGTAATCGGGGCCCTCGTCGCCGCGCAGAGCGGAAGCCTGACCGAGATCCGGTCGGCCGGCGGCCACGACGAGGACATCCGCCCGGCCCTGGATCGGGTGCAGCGGCCGGACCTGCGGACGCTTCCGGTCGCCGTCTACTCGCCCAACGCGGCGGTGGAAACCGTCGCATACACCGGCCGGTCGTTCGAGAAACGATTCACCGGTCTGCGCGTGCAGCGCGACCAGCCGATGATCTGGCCGGAGGTCGAACGCATGGGGCCGGCCCCCCGCCTGGTCCTGTTGCTGCGAGCGGAGGCGACCGGACGGTGCGAGCAACTCCCCGGAGACACCCCGGCCACCCACGCGCTGCGATGCATGCCCAAGACCTTGCGGACGCGGTTCCGGATCGAGTCGGCGGAACCTGGCGGGACCGCCTGGTCGGTTGTCGTGCTCGCATCCAGAAACCCCGGAACTGGATAGGGCCTTCAGCCCGCTGAGGGCGATTGGCCCGGCCGCCCGGCCATCCGGATCGCGGTGATCAGGCCCAGGCCGCTGATCAGAATCAGGCTCAGGTCAAGGAGGACGAAAGCCGCTGTGTAGCTGAGCTTCCCGTGTACCGCAGCGGCGATCAGCACCCCGCCGTATCCCGTGGTCAACGCGGTCACCACCGAGTCCGACAGCTGGAGGGCAGCGGAGTCCCGGCCCCGGTCCGCCTCGGTGGTCTGAGCCAGCATCAGCACGCCGATGCTGGACATGCCCAGGCCCGCGCCGGTGCCGGCGATCAGCCAGGCCAGATACATCAGGCCGCCCGGAACCTGCGGCACCGACGCGACCGCGGCCACCAGCAAGGCCAGCGTGATACATCCGAACCCGGCGGCCACCAGCCCCGGACGGCGTCCGTTCATCGCATCCCGTCCCTGCCACCACGATCCGGACGACCAGGCGACCGCCCCGCCGACCAGCGGCAGCCCGGCCACGGCCGGGCTCCAGTGGTGCTGCACGGTCATCACCAGCGGAATGAACGCGTCGGCCCCGAACATGGCCCCGGCCATGAGCCCGCGCATCGCCACGGTGGCTGGCACCCCGGGCCGGAGCCGGAACGTTCCCCGCGGAACCAGGACGGGCAGGCCCCAGGCCATCGCGATCACCGCCACCACTGCCGCGATCGCCCACGCAGGCGCCGGATTCTGGCTGGTCTGGAGCAGGGTCGCGATGCCGAAGGCCACCGCCACCACGGCGAACAGGCGCCGATACCCACCGGCTGGGGCCGACGGGCGGCGCCGGGCCGGCATCAGCCGCAGCTGAGGAACCATCAGCAGCGCCCCGATCAGGGTGATCGGAGCCAGTGACAGGAACACCCAGCGCCAGCCGAAGTGCTGGGTGATCAGTCCGGACAGCGGCGGCCCGGCCAGGCCCGGCAACACCCATGCGGACGACATCAGGGCAAAGATCCTGGGCCGCAGTACATCTGGGTAGCCCTCACCGATGATCACATAGAGCACGGTGACCAAGGTGCCCGCGCCGAAACCCTGAACCGCACGCCCGGCGATCAGCTGAGTCATCGTGACCGCTGTTCCCGCCAGCAACAGCCCGGCCAGAAAGGCCACCAGCCCGAGCACCAGCGAAGGTTTTGGGCCGCGCTGGCCGCTGAGAACCCCCGCACTGACGATCCCAGCAACGTTGGCGATGGTGAAACCTGAGAAGGCCCAGGCGTAATGGGCCAGGCCGTGCAGTTCGCGTCCGGCCGTCGGCATGGCCGTGGTCACGGCCATCGCCTCGAACGCGACCAGGGTGACCACGATCAGGAGGCCGACGCTGGTCGTCCGGTTCCGTCCGGAGAACACCCCCGGGGCCACCGGCTGCCTGACTGCGGTGCCATCCGCCACGTCGCCTGACCTCAGATCCGTCTCTGTGCTCATCTGTTCACTCTGCAACCTCAACCTGACTTCACATCAAGACGAGCTCACACCGCTTCCCGCAGGCCTTCGACCAGCCGATCGACATCCGGCCTGCAGGTGTACGGGGCGATCCCGGCCCGCAGGGCGCCCCGCTGCGGGTCCAGCCCCATCCGGGCAGCGGCCTCATAGGCGTAGAACGTGCCCGAGGGCGCAAAAACGTTGCGTCCGGCCAGGAACTGAGACACCTCGGCCGGCCTGCGCCGATCGAAGTCCAGCAGCACCGTCGGCGTCCTTATCCGGGCCCGGGACAGCAGCCGCACCCCGGGCAGTTCCGCGACCCCCCGCTCGAGTGCCAGCCTTAGATCCTGCTCGTGCTGCTCCAAGGCGGCCAGCGACCGGCGTAGCCGTTGCCGCCGATCGGTCTGGTGCTCCAGCAGCAAGCCGGCCAGGAAATCGACGGCAGCGGTGGTTCCGGCCATCAGTTCATAGGGCAGGGTGCCCAGCTCGAACCGCTCCGGCACCTCGCCGGTGGCCGGCACCAGCTTGTCCGGGCGCAGGGTTTCGAGCAGAGCGGGCGCCGCCGCCAGCACCCCGCAGTGCGGGCCGAGGAACTTGTACGGCGAGCAGACGTAGAAGTCCGCGCCCAGCGCGACGACGTCCACGAACGCGTGCGGGGTCAGATGGACGCCGTCCACGTAGAACAGAGCCCCGGCCTGATGGACCAGCCGGGCGATGCCAGGCAGATCCGGCCGGGTTCCGAGCAGGTTGGACGCACCGGTCAGGGCGACCAGCCGGGTTCGCCGGGTCAGCGCCGCCTCAACCTCAGCCAGGTCCAGTTCAGTGCGGCCAGGATCGAAATCGATCCAGTGCACAATGGCGCCGCGAGACTGCGCTGCAAGCACCCATGGCCGGACGTTGGCATCGTGGTCCAGACGGCTGACCACGATGTCGTCACCGGCCTGCCAGTCGCGGCTCAGGGTGCGGGAGAAGTCAAAGGTGAGCTGAGTCATGCTGCGGCCGAACACGATTCCCCGCGGATCCGCTCCGAGCAGGTCAGCCATCGCCTGCCGAGCGGCGCCGACAGCAGCGGATGCGTTGCGCTCCCCCGGGCTGAGCTGGCCCCGGTTGGACAACGGGCCCAGTAGAGTGTCTCGAACCGCGTCCGCGACCGGCCCGGGAGTCTGCGTCCCGCCCGGCCCGTCGAAGTATGCGCCGGCGGCCAGGGCGGGGAAGTGCCGGCGGACGCCCTCGACGTCGATGCTCACGCTGACCTTCAGGAGTTCTGCTTGATGTACTCCTTCGGATCCTTGTCCACGATCGGCACGCCGTCCGCGTGCTCGGCCTCGTAGGCCAGGAACTGGACCGCGATCCGGTGCCGGGTCTCGAAGTCGGCGTGGCGGCGGAACTCGGCCAGCCCCTCGTGCTCCTCCTCCCCCATGTGCTCATCGTTGGCTTCGCGGGCCTTGTTCACCCCGGCCCACCAGCCCTCCGAGCCGGCCTCGTGCTTGGCCGCCTCGGTGATGCCGTCCCGGATGTCGTTGTGGTCGCCGATGGCATCCTCGGTCTCTTCGGCCTCGGCGTCGTCATGCAGGCGCTTACCCAACTTGAGCAGTTCGGGGTAGAAGTACAACTCCTCGCCCTGGGCATGCACTTCGAGCAGCACGGCCAGCCGATTCCACAGCGCACCCAGGGCCTGGGTGTCCTTGGGATCGATCTCGTCCAGCTGGGCGAACCGGCGCCGCTGCTCCTGGTGGTCGCTGAGAATCTCTTCGGTGATGTCCACAGCTGATGATGGCATCGGTTGGCCGGGCGCGCCCGTGATCAAGGACGGACAATGCCGGGATGGCGCGGTATTCAGTCAACGAACAAGCGGTGGCCTTCATCTCGCAGCTGATCAAGAACAAGCAGTATGTGCTGGACAGTGACTGGGGTGACAGCCAGCCCAAAGCCGACGCGCAGAACGAGTTTCTCGACCAGCACTCCTGGCCGGAGTACGCCCGGTGGCATCTTGGCCTGACCGAGGGATCCAACGATGAGACCAAGGCGCGGTACGCCTTCGTGGTGGGCGACTTCCGGCGGGTACACCGCAGCGGACTGATCGCCTGCGTGTATCGGGCGTCGGAGTGGCGGCACAAAGCGGTCGAACTGGCCGCGCACGACCTGCTTCAGGAGCTGGACCAGAAGGCCGGCATCACCTCCTGACCCGCTCGCCGGCGCAGCTCTTCCAAGGCCGGCTCGGCGCCCGGAGCCGCTACGGCGAGTTCCAGCCAGCCGCTGGCGGTGTCCTGCTGCCGGGCCAGCACCTCCAGCCGGGTCACCGGGAACGCCCCCAGGTGCAGTCGCACGGTGCTGGCCAAGGCCGCCGCCTGCGCCGTCTCGTTCCCGTCGGCGTCCCGCCCGGGCGGCAACCAGACGATCGCCGCCCGCACCTCGCCGTCGTCGCCGGAGGCGACCCAGAACTCACCCGCTTCCAGACCGAGGTGAGCCAGCACCAGCCGCACCGCCGGCGCCGGCATCCGCTCAGCCCGGGGAGACGGCGGTTCGATCAGCCGGGCCACCACCGGAACGTCCAGGAGTGTCGCCCGCCGGACCTTCCACTTGGCGGTGACCCATCCTGGTGAGCGCCTCATGTCCTGACAACTCTCTACCATCCAGCCAGGTTTCAGCAGATGGCTGACAATTGCCTGACAATCGGCCGAAGTGTCGAAACGTGTTGCTGCTACAAGGATTCGGCCGCGATCGCCCGGCCTGCTTCGACCGCCAGCCGATCCACCAGATCATTCATGGGATCACCGGAATGTCCCTTCACCCAGCGGAACGAGATGTCGCCGCGCTCGGTGACTTCGGTGATCAGCGGTTCCCAGAGATCCCGGTTGGCCACGGGTTTCCTGGAACTGTTCACCCAGCCACGAGCCAGCCAGCCCTTCCACCAGGCGTCCCGGAAGCAGTTGACCACGTAGGTTGAATCGCTGACCACGACCACCGGACCGCCCAGCGCTGTGACCGCCTCCAGCGCGGCCCGGATCTCCATCCGCTGATTGGTGGTGGCCAGCTCGCCGCCGCTGCCCCGGCGCCCGTCCTGGGTGGCCCAGGCCCAGCCCCCCGGACCTGGGTTGCCGGAGCAGGCGCCGTCCGTCCACACCTCTAGCGCTCCGGGAGCTGAGGTCATGGCCGGTTTCGCCGCCCTTCCGGTCGCGGCGGCCGTGCTGGCTGGGCCGTTCGCGCTGGCTGGGCCGTTCGCGCTGGCTGGGCCATTCGCGCTGGCTGGGCCGTTCGCGCTGGCTGGGCCATTCGCGCCCGCACAGCTCTGATGCGCCCAGCCCGAACCGGCCTTGGCGATCAGCTCGCCCGGCTGGATCCGCTGGGAACAGACGGCACAGGATGCGGGGTACTTCGCCACCAGAGCCACGCCGGCAGCCTACGCAGCGGCCGGTGCGCGCCGGGGCTGGCTGGCGGTACGTGGCCAGCCAGTGAGAATGGACCCATGGCCAGCACTGTGCTCGTAACCGGCGCGTCGGGTTTCATCGGATCCCATCTGGCGTCGAGGCTCAGCGACGACGGCCACCAGGTCCGGGCCATGACCAGGCATCCGGACACCTACGACGGGCCGGGTGAGCCGGTGTTCGGCGACGTCGCCGATCCGGACAGCCTGCACGCCGCCCTGGACGGCGCCGACGCCGCCTATTACCTGGTGCACTCGCTGGAATCGAAGAACTTCGAGGAGAAGGACGCCCAGGCGGCCCGCAACTTCGGCCAGGCCGCCGCCGATCAGGGTGTCAAGCAGATCATCTACCTGGGCGGCCTGGGCCGCGACGACGGAGAGCTGTCACCGCATCTGCGCTCCCGGCGCCTGGTGGAGAAGTTGCTGCCGGAGGCGGGTGTGCCGGTCACCTCGCTGCGGGCCGCGGTGGTGATCGGGCACGGCGGGATCTCCTGGGAGATCACCCGGCAGCTGGTCGATCATCTCCCAGCCATGATCACGCCCAAGTGGGTCCGCACCCGCACTCAGCCGATCGCGCTGCCTGACGTCCTGCGCTATCTGGCCGGTGTGCTGGACAACCCGCAGGCCATCGGCCGGACGCTGGAGATCGGCGGGCCGGAGGTGCTGCGCTACCTCGACATGATGGAACGGGCGGCGGCGATCATGGGCAAGTCGCTGCCCAGTGTGAGTGTGCCGTTGCTCACCCCGCACCTGTCGTCGCTGTGGCTGGCGCTGGTCACCGACGTGAACAAGGAGACCGCGCGCAACCTGATCGACTCGATGATCAACGAGGTGGTGGTGACCGACCACTCGATCGAGCAGATCGTGCCGGGCGAGCTGATCGGCTACGACGAGTCGGTGCGGCTGGCCCTGCAGGAGCGCGAAAAGACCCTGCACGAGCCGGAGTCCAAGCGCCGATGAGTGCCACCTGGCAGCTCAAGCTCAAGCGCGCGCTCGAAGAGTCACTGGTCGAGAAGGTCCCGCGCGACCATCTGCAGCCGGACTCGGAGTTCCGCCGCCGCCGGATCGTGGTCGCGGTGACGCTGGTGATCGGCGCCACCTTGCTGGGCATCTCCCTGCAGGTCAGGCCGGGAGTTGGCGCGTTCTACCCACTCACCTTCGGGCTGGCCGTGGTCTGGATGGTGGGTGGCTTCCTCTCCGGACCGCTGCATCTGGGCTATCTGCCGTTCCGGGGAACGCTGCGGCGTCCTCTGGTCAGCGGGGTGGCGATCGGAGTGGTCGCTGGCCTGCTCTTCGTTGGCGGAGCGCTGTTCGTCCGGGAGATCCCGTTCCTCGAGGACTTCGTCCAGAACGTACTGGACCATGCCCGTTACGGCTCGTTGCCGATCATCACCGTGGTGACTCTGATCAACGGGGTGGCCGAGGAGATCTTCTTCCGCGGCGGCCTGTTCGCCGCGATCGGCCGGGGGCATCCGGTGGTGATCTCGACCGCAATCTACGCGCTGGCCACCGTGGCCACGCTGAATCTGATGCTGGTGTTCGCCGCACTCACCCTCGGCCTGGTGCTGGCGCTGGAACGGCGATCATCCGGGGGAATCCTGGCGCCGATCATCACCCATGTGACCTGGTCGACGATCATGTTGTTCGTACTGCCGCCGCTGTTCAACTGAAGCGGCATCATCACCGGGTGTGTCCTCACCGCCTCTCGTGATCACCAGCTCGGCCCGCGAAAGTGGGCGCATCAGCCCTCATCTGCGGCTGAGACGCCGATCATGGTCCTGATGCTGGTCGCCGGAAGATCGCGGGTTCAGAGGTCGGCGCCTAGGTGCCGGGTCAGCCAGTCGAGCGCGGCCTGGACGAAGGCGACCCGGTTGGGAGTGGCCAGCAGCTCATGTCCCTCGCCCTCGAACAGCAGGAACCGGTGCTCGACGCCCCGCTCGGCCAGTACCGACACCACCTGCTCCGCTTCGTGCACCGGCACGTTGGTGTCCTGCGCGCCGTGCACGACCAGCAGCGGAGCTTTCAGCGCGTCCATCCGGTGGATAGGCGAGAGGGCCTGCAGCAGAGCCGAATCCGTGACCGGATCACCGTACTCGGAGACCGCGTCAGCGCTAATCCACGGCTCGGTGTACCGGTAGAAGGTGTCGAAGTTCGACATCCCGCAGACGTCGACCCCGGCCGCGAACAGGGACGGATGCCAGACCAGCGCGGCCCGCGTCAGATACCCCCCGTAGGAGCGGCCCATGCAGGCGATTCGCCCCGGCTCGGCGATCCCGGTATCGACCAGGTGTTCGGCGGCGTCGGCGACGTCCGTGATCGCCGCGAACCGCTTCTCCAGATCGTCCGCCGCCTGAAACGACCGGCCCAGGCCGGATGACCCGCGATAGTTCAAGGCGAACACCGCGATCCCGGCCGAGACCAGCGACTGGAACAGCGAGTTGTAGATCGGCCGCTCCTGAGACTCCGGGCCCCCGTGCAGGTACACCACGCTCGGGCCCGGGCCGCCCCCGGCCAGGCGGTACAACCAGCCACTCAGTTCCAGCCCGTCCCGGGCCCGCAGCCGGCGCAACGACGGACTGATCAGATCGGAGATCTCCACCCTCTCCGCGGTCGCACCCCGGGAAGCGCGCAGAGTCCCGTCATCCGGCTGGCTCAGTGAGGTCGCCTCGAACGTGACCAGGTCGACCGACCAGACCCCGCGCGGGTCGGCCCAGTCCTCGGCCGTCAGCAGGAGCGCCGCGCCGTCCGGGCGGAGCCGGCCCTCATCCACCACATCTCTGGGAAGTGTTGGCACCGAATGATCTTCGCCGCTGGACAGGTCGAGCAGGCTGACCGCGCTGCGGCCTCCGTCCACGTTCCAGACCAGCACGACGAGCCGCCCGTCCCGCGACGGCACGGCACTCTCCAGGTCGGCCCCCGGCCGCGACGCCACCACCCGCAGAGGGCCAGGGCCGGACAGCGGGACAGCGACCAGACCGGCGAACTCACGTCCGACATTGCTCACCGCGTAGACGGTTTCGCCACCGGGAGAGAGAAATCCGCGTTGCGCGAAGCCGGGCCCGTCGCCGAGCGGCACCATTCGCCGTCCGGCCGCATCCACCACGGCCAGCCGGAACCGGCCCCGCGAGCCGATCCGGATCAGCGCCCGCGGCCCGGATCCGATCGGCTGCACATCCAGCAGCCGCAACAGCGGATCAGAGGCGAGCACACTCCGTTGCCCGTCAACGGGATTCACCAGGACGGCCGAAGCGCTGCCGCCGTCCGACTCCGACACCATCAGCTGGCCGGATGCGGTCCAGCCGTGCCATCCGCCTGACCCGGCCAGGACCGCCGTGCCCGGTGCGGCCCCGGCCACCGGCCGGGCATCCTCCCCCGAGGGCCGGACCACCCACACCTCGGTCCGGGACGCGCCCAGGGCGTCGATCTCACAGGCCAGCCATTCTCCGTCCGGCGACCAGTGCACCGTCCGCACGCGCCCCAGCCGCTGTCCCGGCTGGGTCAGGGGACGCACGGCCGGCCCGGCCTGGATCCACACCGCCGGCTCGCCCCCCCGGTCGGAGACGAAAGCCACCCGGGAACCGTCCGGCGATGAGGACGGCGACCAGCTGGCATAGACGTCTTCGGGCAGGTTCTCGTGCCCTGCTTGCCGCTCGTCGAGGACAGGCTCGGCCATCCACTCTCCTGATCGGAAGAAGAAACGTCAGCTCATCGGCTGAACGTCGCTGTCCAGCAATCAGAGTCGAACCCGGCGGGCCGGAGTTCAGGACAGCAGCCAGGTGTCCTTCGAGCCGCCGCCTCGAGACGAGTTCACCACCATGCTGTCCGCGGGCGCCACCCGGGTCAGCGCGGCCGGCGCCACCTGGACCCCATCGCCCTGGAACACGAAGGCTCGCAGATCGACATGCCGCGGCACCAGTTTCTTGCCGTCGAAGGCCGGCAGCGTCGACAGCTCGACCATCTCCTGGGCGATCCAGCGGTGCGGGGCCGAGATCACCTGCCGGCGGGCCTGTTCCAGCTCCTGTTCCGAAGCCAGCGGGCCAATCAGCACACCCTGGCCGCCGTACCCGTCCACCGGCTTCACCACCAGCTGCTCCAAGCGGTCGAGCACGGCGTCCCGCTGCTCGGGCAGTCCGCACAGATACGTGGGCACACTGTTCAGCAGCGGCCGCTCACCCAGGAAGTACTCGGTCAGCTGCGGCACGAAGGCATAGACCGCCTTGTCGTCCCCGACCCCGTTGCCCGGCGCGTTGGCCAGGGCCACCTTGGATGCGTGCACCGCCGACAGAACCCCCCCGCCCAGCGGACGCCCATCGGCGCCGGGCAGATGCAGCAGTGAGTCCTCGTCGATCCGCAGGTAGAGCACGTCGATCCTGGTCCGGGCGCCGTCCCGGACCAGGTACAACGTCTTGTCGTCCACCAGCAGGTCGGCGCAGACCACCAGCGGGACATCCATCTCCCGGGCCAGCATCTGGTGCTCGAACCAGGCCGAGCTGGTCTGACCCTCACTGAGCAGCGCGATCGACGGCGAACCGGAGGCCGCCCAGGGCGCCGACCCGGCCAGCGCGGCCCGCAGCATCGCCGGGGCCCCCTCGACGTCCACCAGGTTCGAGGGCCGGGGCAGATCGGGCATCACCGCGTCGGACAGCCGCCGGTTCTGCACCGCGTAGCCCAGCCCGGAGGGCACACGCAGGTTGTCTTCCAGCACGAACCACTCGCCGTCCCGGTTGCGGACCAGGTCCATCCCGGCGACCGTGGCCCGCACCCGCTGCGAATTGACCAGCGCGCCGATTCCGTTGAAACCGGGTGCGGCCTGCACCACCCATTCCGGCACGATCCCGTCCGCGATCGCCGCCCGCTGGCCGTACACGTCGTGCAGGAACGCGTCCAGGGCCCGGGCCCGCTGCTTGAGGCCCTCCCGCAGGGCGGCCCATTCCGCCGGGCTAACCAGCCGGGGCAGCAGGTCGACCGGGAACAACCGGTTGCTGGCCCGGCCGCCGACGCCGAAGGTGACGCCGTTGGATCGCTGCTCCTCGTCCCGGTCCAGCTGCCGGGACCGCAGCCCGGCCGGTCCGAGCCGCTCCAGCACGTGCAGCATCCCGGCGTACCCGGGCGCCGGCATCGCCGCCGGGAGCACCTCGTCACCGGTCAGCTCGTAGACCGGCATCCGGAGCTCGTGCGCCGGGGCCGGCGAACCCAGCGAGAGCGGCGCGTGGTCCGGATCGGTCTGCTGGATCAGCAGATCGACCACGTCGGACAGCCGGCCGCGCCGCTGGCAGGCGGCCCGCTGCTGGGCGGCCGAGCTGCCGGCTCCGATCGCCCGCTCGACCAGACCGCTGACCAGATCCCAGTCACCCGTCCCCTCGAGCTGCTCGCGCAGGTCGGTGAGCAGGCTCAGCACCGCGTCGGGGGCCGGGACCGGAACCGGCGAACGCGGCAGGTCGAGCAGGTTGCCCTCCAGGCCCGAGCGGGCCGCCCGCCACAGCGCACTGCGCAACAGCGGAGCCGGCCGGTAGATCGAGGGAGCCCCGGCCAGCACAGCCGAGTGCTCGCGGGTGACCAAGGCCCGGAACAGCCCGGCCAGCATCACCACGTCGTCCACCGCCGGGCAGGCGTCGGCCACCCGCAGCTCCAGCGTGGGCACATGCGCTGACGGCCGGACGTCGAAGTAGATCATGCCTGGGTCGGTGATGGTCTGCGACTCGATCAGGTCGCTGACCAGCGCATCGAACGCGCTGGCCGAACTGATCTCGCCGCTCAGCCCGGCGGTCGGCCAGCGCTGCCAGAGCAGCGAGCGCATGCTGGCGTACCCGGTGTCCTCGCCCATCCAATACGGCGAACTGGCCGACAGTGCCAGCAGCACCGGCAGATACGGCGTCACCCGCTGGGCGATGGCCACTGCGACGTCCCGGTCCGACACCTGCACGTGCACCTGAGCCCCGCAGATCAGTTGCTCGCGGACCAGCAGCTGATAGTCGTCCAGCATCCGCTCGTACCGGCGGTTGGAGGTCACCGCCAGCCGGAGTGGATCGACCAGCGGCAGGGTTCCGGCCGCGACCACTCCCAGCCCGGACGAGGTGGCCACGCTGCGCAGCAGCCGCCGGGACCGGATCAGCTCCTCGCGCAGGGTGGCCAGGTCCGAGCAGACCGGGGTCTTGGTCTCCACGATGCTGCGGTGCAGTTCATCGGAGAACGTGTCATCCGGTAGCTGGTCGAGCAGCTTGGGCGCCTCGGCCACCAGCTCGCGGGTGGTCAGGTCGACCACGTGCAGCTCTTCCTCGACGCCCAGGTTGACCAGGTCGCCGCCGGTCGGCCGCGCTCCCTGCTGGGGCAGGGTGCGGGCCGGTGGCTGGCCAGTGTCAGAGCTCACGGTGCTCACCTCGCTCGTATTCGAGCCGGCTCAGCGTTCAACCCCGGCCGGAGCCTCCAAATGTCGCCCCACCATATTTCCTGACCTCGATCTCTGCGTTACCGCTGATCAAGGCTCGGCCGGAAGCAGGCCGCGCTTCACCGCCGTGACCAGGCTGTGGTGATCGCGTTCGGTCTGGTCGGCGTAGGCGCGGGCGAACCGGCACAGCGCCCGGTCGAGGACGTCGCCAGGGCCGGCGTAGCCCGCGATCATGGAGGCGCCGCTGGTCCGGGCGTGGCCCTTGGCCAGCAGGCGGCCGACGATGCCGGCATAGTCGCTGAGTGCGGCGGCGTCCAGCGCATCCAGCGGGATGGTGCCCTTCATGTTCCGGAACTGCCGGACGTAGAACTGCAGCCCGTCGATGGTGGTCCAGCCGAGCAGCGGATCACTGACCGTCTGGAGTTCCTGCTGGTACTCGACCACCCGCTGCCCCTGATGTGCGTGCCAGGCCGAGTCGCCGTGCACGTAAGGCGCCAGTACCGAGCGCCGGGCCTGCTTGAGCTGCAGGAACACCACATCGTCGGCACTGCTGCCCTCGCACAGCACGACGTAGGCGCGCAACCCGACGCTGCCGACGCCCACCACTTTGTGCGCGATGTCCACGATCGTGTAGCCGGACAGCAGGCGCCGCCAATGCGGCGGAAGGGTGGCGAGGTACTGGTCCAGAGCCTGGGCTACCTGGGCGGCCTCTGCATCGCTGAGCCGGGTGATCAGCGGCGGCTCCTCGACGATGCGGCGCTGGCCGGCCAGTTCGGTGGTGAATCGCGGCAGCGCCCGGTCACTGACCCGGTTCCGGGCCCGCTTGGCGGCCCGGCCGCTCTCGGCCCGCAGCCGCTCGTCGGTGGCGGTGTGCTGGAGCCGATCGACGTCGAGCCGGTCGAACGACCGGGCCAGCAGCGGCTGCTGGGCCAGGTAGCGGATGTGGCGGCGGTAGCTGCGGGCCATCGAGGCGACCGCGGCCTGGCAGGTCTCCTCAGTGGCGCTGTTCTGCCGCCCGGCCACCCAGATGCTGGCGCCCAGGCGGCGCAGGTCCCACTCCCAGCCGCCGGGGTGGGCCTCGTCGAAGTCGTTCAGGTCGATCACCAGGTCCCGTTCTGGCGAGGCGTAGAAGCCGAAGTTGCCGAGGTGGGCGTCGCCGCAGATCACCGGGCGGATGCCGGTGGCGGGCAGGTGGGCCAGATCCTCAGCCATCACCACTGCGGTGCCACGGAGGAAGCCGTACGGGCTGGCGGTCATCCGGGCCACCCGGACTGGAATCAGCCGGTCCAGCCGGCCCTGGTGCGACTCGTTGATCAGGACCACCGGATCCGGCCGGCCGATCGGTGGATCCCAGGTTCCCAGGCTGGATCGCGGCACCCGGTTCCGCATCCTCCGGCCCAGCCGGTAGCGCTCCGGGCGCGGGGTCGGGCGCTGGCTCAGAGACGCGTAGGCGCGAGCGTCCGACTCGTCCAGCACCACGTGCTGGAGCCCAGCGGCGCCTGCGAACTCGGTCATGGCCCCACTGTCGCAAGGCCAGCGCGGTTCTGCACTGGCTGATTCCCCAGACCGCTGCAGGATGAGCGGATGAAGGTCGCCGTCAGCGGAGCCAGCGGAAACCTGGGATCAGCGCTGCTGCGCCGGCTCGGCACCGAGCCGGACACCAAGGTGCTGGGCATCGCCCGGCGCCCGCCCAGCGCCCGGGTGACCGACGACTGGCTGCTGGCGGATGTCTCCGATCCGGATCAGATTCCCAGGCTGGCCAAGGCTTTGGCCGGCCATGACGCCGTGGTGCACCTGGCTTGGCAGCTGCATCCGGGCCACGACGAGCAGACCCTGTGGCGTACCAACGTCGAGGGCGCCAGCCACGTGCTGGAGGCGGCGGCCCAGGCTGGCGTCGGCCACCTGGTGGTGATCACGTCGGTCGGTTCCTACTCCCCAGCCAGCAAGGATCAGGTGGTGGACGAGAGCTGGCCGGTGAAGGGCGTCGCGACGTCGTCCTACAGCCGTCACAAGGCTGAAGTGGAGCGGCGGCTGGACGTTTTCGAGGCGGCGCATCCAGAGGTGGTGGTCAGCCGGATCAGGCCCGGCCTGGTGTTCCAGGGCCCGGCGGCCAGCGAGATCGGACGGCTGTTCCTGGGCCCGCTGGTGCCGTTCGGATTGCTCGGCCGGGTGCCGCTGCCGTTTCTGCCGCTGCCGGACGCTCTCACCTTCCAGGCCATCCATGCCGATGACGTGGCCGGGGGAATCTGGACGGTTCTACGCGAGAAGGCCTCTGGTGCCTTCAATCTGGCCTCGGCTCCAGTGCTGGTTCCCGATGATCTGGCTCGGGCGGTGCGGGCCTGGCGCCGGGTCCCGGTTCCGGTCTCAGTGTTGCGGGCGGTCGCGGCCGTCACTTTCCAGGCCCGGCTTCAGCCGACCGAGCCGGGCTGGATCGACCTGGCCGCACAGTGCCCGATCATGTCCACTGACCGGATCACCGCATTGGGCTGGACTCCGTCCCACACCAGTCTGCAGGCACTGGACGAGTTGGTCACCGCCCTGCGAAAAGGCTCGGGCGACAGCCGGTTCCTGCCGCTGCTGCCCCGCGCCCTGCGACGTCGCGCCTGAGCGCGATCAACGCGCCAGCATGACGGCGATCTCACCCTCGAGCTGCTGCTGGGTGACCGGCCCGGCCGATTGGCCGGTGCGGGCCTCCTGCATCGCCTTGGCCATCTGCGCCCGGCGGAGCAGTTCCTTCAGGTCCGCGCCGCTCATCCCCAGGCTGACCGCGGCCAGTTGCCCGGCGTCCACGTCATCGGCGAAGACCCGGAAGTCGCTGCGATCGTGTCGTTTCGACACCGCATCGAGCATCTTGGCCAGGATGTCGGCCCGCCCGGCCTGATCCGGCAGCGGCACCGAGATCTTGACGTCGAAACGGCCTGACCGGATCAGGCTTTCGTCCACCCGGCCGGGAAAATTGGTGGTGGCCACCACGATCACGTTCGGATTGGCGTCGACCAGGCCGTTCATCTCCTGCTTGAACAGCCCAGCCACCGAATTGGACACCTGATCCGCGGCGCTCTGCGGAGAGCCGTTGTAGCTGATGATGCTGTCGAACTCGTCGAACAGCAGGATCGTCGGAGTCCGGTAGCCGCGAGCCTCGGCGAAGATCTTCTTGATGTTCCGCTCGGACGAGCCGACCCATTTGGACAGGATGTCCGGGGTACGCACCTCTCGCAGGGTGCCTCCGATCTCATTCGCCAAAGCGGTTGCCAGAGTGGTCTTTCCAGTTCCTGGCGGACCCCACATCAGGATCCCCTGCGGACGCCGGGCTCCCCAGCGGGCCATCACCTCGGGATGCTTGAACGAGTCGGCCACATCCCGCAGCTGCTGGACGACGCCGGCCAGCCCGCCCAGCTGGTCCAGCCGCACCTGGCCCGGCTCGTCAGCACCGGCGCCGCTGGCCGGATCGCCGGGCGGAGCCGCGGCAGGCACCGACCAGGTCAGGCGGTACCGGCGCCCGGCGAAGAAGGCGTCGTCGTCCTGGCCGCCGCCCTGATGCCGGGCCAGGTCGAAGGCTAGCCGGACGAACGCGGCCAGCCGCTGCGCCAGCACGTCACCGGCAGCCGCGGGCACCGCCCCTGCCGCCTCCGGGGTGGCGGGCACCGTGGCATCCAGAGTGTCGGTCACCATGCCGCCGAAACCAGCCCGGCCGTAGGTCACGGTG
>CAXUFS010000016.1:0-21275 GCA_964250315.1 uncultured Kineosporia sp.
CGATCACCGAGGCGGGCAGGGCGATCAACCGGCCCCCTGGCCGGGTCGCCGCTGGCGCCGCGACCAGAGCCCCCAGCACGACCAGGACGGCGCCAGCCGCGACCAGCAACCAGGGCACCTTGTCGGCCAGCACACTGGGCACCGCCAGAGCCACGCCAGCCGCCAGCACGATCAGGCCGATCAGCCCCCGCCGGAACACCCCGGCCACCGGAGTGGCCACGTCGTCGCGCATCGCCGCCACCGGGGCCACCCGAGAGGCCCGGATGGCTGGCAGCAGCGCCGACACCAGGGTCACCGCCAGGCCGACGATCAGGCTGACCACGATGGTCCGGACGTGCACCGGGAGTCCGCCGGAGATGTCCAGGCCGATCGCTGCGAAGAACGCCTTGAGCCCGGCGGCGATACCGACTCCGGCGCCGATGCCGAGCACCGACCCGAACACGCCCAGAACGGCCGCCTCGCCCAGTACCACCCGGCGGACCTGCCATCGGGAGGCACCCACCGCCCGCAGCAGCGCGAGCTCGCGGGTCCGCTGAGCGACCAGCATCGAGAACGTGTTGGCGATGATGAACGCGCCGACGAACAGGCTGATCCCGGCGAACACCAGCAGGAACGTGTTGATGAAGCCGAGCGCCTGGCTGATCTGGTCGTTCAGCTCCTTCGACACGGTCTCACCGGTAACCGCCTCGGCACTGCTGGGCAGGGCCGGTGCCACCCGGTCCCGCAACTGCTTCTGGCTGATGCCCGGATCGGCGCGCAAGCTGAAGCTGGGCACGGTGCTGTCGGGCGCGAACTGCTGCCGGGCGGTTTGCGGGTCGATCGTCACCATGGTGGCTCCGGCCAGGCTGGTGCTGAACGACACCTCACCGACGATCCTTACCTGGCGCGGCTGGCGGCCAACCAGGGCCTTGGTCTGATCGCCAACTTTCAGCCGGGCGCGCTTCAGCGTGGCGCTTTCCACCGCGACCTCGCCCGGGCCCTGCGGCCCTCGCCCGGTCACCAGCCTCAGGGTGGGATCGCCGGCGTCGTACGCCAGCCCCAAAGTGGGTGCGCCACCGTTGCGGACGGCAGTACCGGACGCCCCCACCAGGACCACGCTGCCCTGCAGATCTGGGGAGACGTGGGCCACGCCCGGCACGGTGGCCAGCCGCTTCTGCAGGGAGAGCGGCAGCGGTGCCCGGGCATCGGAACCGTCGTTGAGGGTGGTGCCGCTGGCCTTGCCGCGGACACTGACGTCGACGGCGCTGTTGCCCTGGCTGACCAGATCGTCGAAGGTCTTCTTGATGCTGTCGGTGAGCACGTAGGTGCCCGCGACCAGAGCCACCCCGAGGGTGACCGCGATGGCGGTCAGCAGGAATCGGAGCAGATGGCCGCGCACGCCCCGCAGAGTGATGCGGATCATGATCAGCTCCGCCGTCCGGCCGCGTCGAATCCCCGCATCCGTTCCAGCACACCGTCGGCGGTCGGCTGCTGCATCTCGTCCACGATCACGCCGTCGGCCAGGAACAGCACCCGGTCGGCGTACCCGGCGGCCAGCGGATCGTGGGTGACCATCACGATGGTCTGCCCGAATTCGTCCACCGACCGGCGCAGGAAGGCGAGGATCTCCGCGCTGGCCCGGGAGTCGAGGTTCCCGGTCGGCTCGTCGGCGAACACGATCGCGGGGCGGCTGACCAGGGCTCGGGCGCAGGCGACCCGCTGCTGCTGGCCACCGGACAGCTGGCTGGGCCGGTGACTGAGCCGGTCGGCCAGCCCGACCGTGCTGACCACGGTGGCGAACCAGTCCTTGTCCACGTCACGGCCGGCGATGTCGATCGGGAGAGTGATGTTCTCCTTGGCGGTCAGGGTCGGCACCAGGTTGTAGGACTGGAAGATGAAACCGAGTTTGTCCCGGCGCAACCGGGTCAGGCGCTTGTCCTTCAGCCCGCTGATCTCCACGCCGTCGATCACCACCTCCCCGGACGTCGGCTTGTCCAGGGCAGCCATGCAATGCATCAGGGTGGACTTACCTGACCCTGAGGGGCCCATGATCGCGGTCATCCGCTCCGGAGCGAAGTCGACCGTGACATCGTTCAAGGCGTGCACGGCGGCTTCGCCGCTGCCGTAGACCTTGCTCAGATTCAGCGCCCGGGCGATCGGGTCGGTGTTCACCTGCGTCATCTCCCCATTACGTCAGGATCATGGCCGCACATCATCAGGGGCATCCCCGAACAGTCCCCTGATCATCGCGGCGTCAAACCCCGGGACGGACAGCTACTGATGTGGCGGCCCGCTCCGCCGGCCGCTGAACTGCGGATCAGTCAACCATAGTTGACCTGCACTGTGTCAACTATGGTTGACGCCGAGCCGGCGGATCAGCCGTCCTCGTCCAGACCAGGAGTCACCGGCTGTGAGGCGGCCACCCCGGCCACCCGCTCGAGCGCGTCGCTGGGCGGGGGCGGGAGAGTCCCTCCCTTAGCCGGGCAGAACAACTGGTGATCGCACCAGTCACAGAGCCGGCTCGGAGAAGGCCGCCAGTCGCCCGTCTCGGCGGCGCGGATGATCGCCTGCCATAGCGCCTTCACCTTCCGCTCGGTGGCCAGCAGTTCGGCCTCACTGGGGCTGTAGCGCAGCACCTCACCGCTGCCGAGATATACCAGCTGCAGCACGCTGGGCATCTGCCCGCGCAGACGCCACAGCACCAGCGCATAGAACTTCATCTGGAACAGGGCCTTGGCCTCGAACGCCTCGGGGGGTGCCCGGCCGGTCTTGTAGTCCACCACCCGCATCCGGCCGTCCCCGGCGATGTCGAGACGATCGACATACCCCCGCAGCATCAGCCCGTCGTCGAGCACGGTCTCGACGTACAGTTCCCGCTCGGCCGGCTCCAGCCGGGTCGGATCCTCCAGCCCGAACCAGCGCTCCAGCAGACTGGCGGCAGTGGCCAGCCAGGAACCAACGGCGTTCACGTCTCCAGCGAAAAGTTCTGCCAGCTCAGGCCTTTCGTCTCTCACTCGGTCCCACTGCGGAACCAGCAGCTGGGCTGCAGCCGCCGGGGTTCGCTCAGCTGCGGGCAGATCGAACAGGTGCTCCAGCACCGCATGCACCACGGTGCCGCGAACGGCGGCCGGACTGGGCGCCTCGGGCAGCTTGTCCACCACCCGGAACCGGTACAGCAGCGGGCACTGCATGAAGTCGGCCGCGCGGGACGGCGAGAGCGCTGCAGGAGCCATACCGATGACCCTAGGGGTGCGCACCGACATTTCCGGGCGGCAATCTGGCCGGCACACCGAACCGAGACAATCCGGTCTGATTGGGCCTGGCTGCGCCCATAGCCCCCTAACATCGCGATGTGAACGCGCGGGCCGGCCGGCCGAGTCCCAGCGGCGGCGGCCACGGCAGCGCGGTGAGCCGCGAGACTGGCATCAGCAGCGGTGTCAGCGGTGTCAGCGGCGCCAAGAGCAATGAGTACCCGGCGTCCGATCGAAACGCCGTCGCGGACAGGCCGCCTGGTCTGTTAGCCGCGCGGATCGGCTCGGTTCCGGTCTACCTGCGCTGGTCGTGGTTCCTGATCGCGCTGGCGATCACTATCCTGTTCGCCCCGACGGTACGCACGGTGCTCGGCCGGGCAGGCGCCGGCCCTTATCTCATCGCTTTCCTGTTCGCCGTCCTGCTGTTGCTGTCGGTGTTGATCCATGAACTGGCACATGCGGCAGTCGCGGCGATGACTGGCACCCCGGCGTCACACATCGTGCTGGATCTGTGGGGTGGTCACACCGCGTTCGGACAGGATTCGATCACGCCCTGGCGCAGTATCGCGGTGTCGGCCGCTGGACCGGTGTCCAACCTGACCCTGGGGCTGCTCGCGCAGGCCGCAACCGGCCTGTCCGGGTACAGCATGGTGCCCCGCCTGCTGCTGGTGGCCACGGCCTACGCCAACTTCCTGGTGGCGGGCATCAACGCCCTGCCCGGCCTGCCGCTGGACGGTGGGCGGGTGCTGGAGGGCCTGATCTGGCGAGCCACCCATAGCCGGGTCACCGGCACCCTGGTGGCTGGCTGGTGCGGCCGGATCGTCGCGCTGGCCACAGCCGGGGCCGGTGTGCTGCTGATCGTCCGGCGCGGGCATGACGTCACCTCCGGCGTCTGGCTGGTGCTGATCGCGGGCCTGCTCTGGCAGGGGTCCAGCCGGGCGATCGGGCTGGCCGGCTGGCAGCGACGGGCCGCGCTGCTCAGGTCGGGCGATCTGCTGCGAGCCGCAGTGCCGGTGCCGTCCACGGCCACGGTGGCCAGTGCCCTGACCGCGGCCGCGCAGGCGGGGGCCAGAGCCGTGGTGGTGCTCGATGTGTACGGCAGGCCGGCCTCGATCGTCGACCTGGAGACGGCCTCCCAGGTGCCGCTGCACCGGACCCGGGACGTGACCGCGGCTGCGGTGGCCCAGGCGCTGCCATTGGGCGCGGTGCTTCCCGCCGGCCTGGGAGGGGATGAGCTGATCAGCTGGCTGCAGGGTGCGCCCTCGGCCCGGTACGCGGTGGTGGACCAGCAGGAACACGTGGTCGGAGTGCTGGACTGGGAGGACGTGGCCCGCTTCGTCCAAGCCCGGACCTGAGACCCGTTGCGGTCAGGATCACCGCCGCCCCTGCTGGGCCCGGCGTTCGGAGTTGCCCGGGGGGTCGTGACAGACTCCGGCGACATGGACGGCGCAACGGGTACTCCGCCCAGTGTTCCCGGCGCCCCCGCCGGAGCCGAACACCGGCGAGGACCGTTCCGGGCCGGTGACCGGGTTCAGCTCACCGATCCCAAGGGCCGGCTGCACACCATCACTCTCGTCCCGGGCCGGGAGTTCCACACCCATCATGGCCGGTTCGGCCATGACGAACTGATCGGCCGGCCGGAGGGCGTCGTCGTGCGGAACACGGCCGGCATCGAGTACCTGGCTCTGCGGCCGCTGCTGGCCGACTACGTGCTGTCGATGCCGCGCGGCGCCGCGGTGGTCTATCCCAAGGACGCCGGCCAGGTGGTGGCCATGGCGGACATCTTTCCGGGCGCCCGGGTAATCGAGGCCGGCGTCGGTTCCGGCGCCCTCACCATGTCCCTGCTGCGGGCGGTCGGCGACCACGGGCTGGTGCATTCCTACGAACGGCGGGCGGACTTCGCCGAGATCGCGGCGGCCAACATCGAGGCCTTCTTCGGCGGTCCCCATCCGGCCTGGCAGATCACCGTCGGCGACGTGGGCACCGATGTCACCGAGACCGGAGCCGACCGGATGGTGCTCGACCTGCTCAACCCCTGGGACATGCTGCCAGCGGTGGCTCGGGCATTGCTGCCCGGAGGCGTCCTGATCTGTTACGTGGCCACCGCGACCCAGCTGTCCCGGGTGGCCGAGGCGATCCGGGACGACGGCCGGTTCACCGAGCCGCAGGCCTGGGAATCGATGGTCCGCGGCTGGCATCTGGAGGGCCTGGCGGTGCGGCCGGAGCATCGGATGGTCGGGCACACCGGGTTCCTGCTGACCACCCGCAAGCTGGCCGATGGGGTGGAGCCGCCGCAGCGGCGCCGTCGTCCGGCCAAGGCGGCCGCCGAGAGCGAGGCCGGAGTGAGCGAGGCCTGGGCTGAATGGTCGGCCCAGGATCTGGGCGAACGACCGGTCTCTGAGCGCAAGGTGCGGCGCGTGGTCCGGGACTCGAGAGAATAGTCTCAACCCCCTTGCCCGAAATCCTTCGTCCGGTGACCATTAATCCACTCAAGGTGAGGTCCTGTCCGGTCGATCCGATCTGATCCTGATCTGACGGGTCGGGATGTCGCCTCCCCGATGCCGACGAGGTCAGCGGGATCCACGAGAATTCCTCTCGCGGATAGATTTCGCCCCTATAGGCGTTGCCGGCAAGTGGCGAGTTAGGGTCATAGAGAGATGACCCTGCGCCGGACGGGAGGTGACCGCCATGACCGACCCACATCACGGATACGGACTTGACGAGGCCGCGCTGAGGCGCGAAATCGCCCGTCTGCAGGACGAGGTCGCGCGGCTGAACGCGCTCCGAGCCCCAGGCGGAGCCAGCGATGAAGTAGATCGGCTCCGGTCGCAACTGGCTCAGCTGAGCTCCCAGAATGAGCGGCTGGTCAGCACCCTGCGCGACGCCCGGGAGCAGATCGTTCAGCTCAAAGCCGAGGTGGATCGGCTGGCTCAGCCACCCAACACGTTCGGCGTGTTCACCGGCCCGGCCGAGGACGGCACGGCCGAAGTGGTCAGCTCGGGCCGGAAGATGCGGGTCGCGGTCAGTCCGTCGGTGGTGGTCGAGGACCTGCGGCCAGGCCAGGAGGTGATGCTGAACGAGGCGTTCAACATTGTTGCCGCCCGCGCGTTCGAGCGTATCGGTGAGATCGTCGTGCTCAAGGAGTTGATGGACGACGGCGAGCGCGCGCTGGTGGTGGGCAACACCGACGAGGAGCGCGTGGTCCACGTGGCCGGCAACCTCAAGGAGGTCCACCTCAGGGTGGGCGACGCGCTGACCATGGACCCCAGGGCCGGCTTCGTCTATGAGAAGGTGCCCCGGGCCGAGGTCGAGGAACTGGTGCTCGAAGAGTTGCCAGACATCCGGTACACCGACATCGGCGGCCTGGGCCCGCAGATCGCCTCCATCCGGGACGCCGTCGAACTGCCCTTCCTGCATCCTGATCTGTACCGCGAGCACGGGCTGAAGCCACCCAAGGGGATTCTGCTGTACGGCCCGCCCGGTTGCGGCAAGACCCTGATCGCCAAGGCGGTGGCCCGCTCACTGGCCGACAAGGCGGCCGAGGTGCGCGGAGTGAAGGAGGCGAAGAGCTACTTCCTCAACGTCAAGGGCCCCGAACTGCTGAACAAATATGTCGGGGAGACCGAGCGGCACATCCGGCTGATCTTCGCCCGGGCGCGGGAGAAGGCCAGCGAGGGCACACCGGTGGTGGTGTTCTTCGACGAGATGGACTCGCTGTTCCGGACCCGCGGATCCGGGGTGTCCAGCGACGTGGAGACCACGATCGTGCCGCAGCTACTGTCGGAGATCGACGGCGTCGAGCGGCTGGAGAACGTGATCGTGATCGGCGCCTCCAACCGTGAGGACATGATCGATCCGGCCATCCTGCGGCCCGGCCGGCTGGATGTGAAGATCAAGGTCCAGCGCCCGGACGCGGAGTCGGCGCGGGACATCTTCAGCAAGTACCTGACCTCTGGCCTGCCCCTGCATCAGGACGACCTGATGCTGAACAACGACTCGGCGCAGGCCACGGTCGAAGAAATGATCCAGCGCACCGTCGAACGGATGTACTCCGAGACGGAGGAGAACCAGTTCCTCGAGGTGACCTACGCCAACGGCGACAAGGAGATCCTGTACTTCAAGGACTTCAACTCGGGCGCGATGATCCAGAACATCGTCGACCGGGCCAAGAAGTCAGCGATCAAGGACCTGCTCGACAACGGCCAGCGCGGGATCCGGCTGGAGCACCTGTTGAACGCCTGCGTGGACGAGTTCAAGGAGAACGAGGACCTGCCCAACACCACGAATCCCGATGACTGGGCGCGGATCTCGGGTAAGAAGGGTGAGCGGATCGTCTACATCCGCACCATCATCCAGGGCAAGCAGGGCTCCGAGCCGGGCCGCACCATAGACACCGTGCCCAACACCGGCCAATACCTCTAGCGGCGGCCCACCCTCATCGTCGTGATCGGCAGCTCGGCCCGCAACGGTGGGCGGCAGGCCGCACTTCCGCGGGCTGAGCCGGCGATCAAGAGTGACAAGAGTGAGGCGGGGGAACTGGCTCAGGTGGCCCGGCGCTCGGCAGCCAGCCGCCAGCCCAGGATCAGAGCCAGGAGCACCACCGTGGTGACGATCACGAACGAGAGCGGCGTGCCGGCTCTCTGGATGCCGTAGCGCACCACCAGGCCAAGCACGATGGTCTTGCCACCCACCATGGCGCCACCAGCCAGGGAAGACGCGGGCCACCGGGTGAGCGCGACTCCGAGGTAGCCCCCGGCCAAGCCGATCAGGAACGGCCATCCGGTGCTGCCCAGCCCAGCTGGGGTCAGCGGTTCGCCGTGCGCGACATGCCCAACTCCGACGAACACCAGGACACTGAGCAGGTCCAGCAGCACCGACGGCAGCAAACCCACCGCCACCCGGTTGGCCATGTGGACCCCGGGACTCAGGCTCAGACGCTTTATGGCTACTCGTCCCATACTCAAAACGTTACGTCATGCTACGGGTAATACGGGAGCGTAACCGCAGAGTTTCGGCTGAGCACAGCGGCGATCCAGCCCGCTCCCGGCTAGACCGCAGGCCGGGGCACGGGACGGCCGGCGCCGCCGAATTCGGTTCGGCACATAGGCTGAACTCATGACCGCCCGACGCGTAATGGGGATCGAGACCGAATATGGCGTCTCGGCTCCCTCGGACCCGGCGGCGAACGCGATGCTGCTGTCCAGCCAGGTGGTGAACGCCTACGCCGCGCCGCTGGGCAGCCGCGCTGGCCGGGCTCGCTGGGACTACGAGGACGAGGCCCCGCTGCGCGATGCCCGCGGCTGGGAGATCAGCCGGGACAGCGCTCATGCCAGCCAGCTCACCGACGTCCCCGATGATCCCGGGCTGGCCAACGTGATCCTGACCAACGGGGCCCGGCTCTACGTCGACCACGCCCACCCCGAGTACTCCTCACCCGAGGTCACCACGCCGCGTGATCTGGTGCTCTGGGACAAGGCCGGGGAGCAGGTGATGCTGGAGGCCGCCCGCCGGATCGCGGCCATGCCCGGCCTGGCTGCGGTGAATCTGTACAAGAACAACACCGACAACAAGGGCGCCTCCTACGGCACCCATGAGAACTACCTGATGCGGCGGGAGACCCCGTTCGCCGACGTGGTCAAGCACCTGACCCCGTTCTTCGTCAGCCGCCCGGTGATCTGCGGAGCCGGGCGGGTCGGCACCGGCCAGGACGGCAGTGGCACCGGCTATCAGATCACCCAGCGAGCGGACTTCTTCGAGGTCGAGGTCGGGCTGGAGACCACGCTCAAGCGCCCGATCATCAACACCCGGGACGAGCCGCACGCAAGCGCGGACAAGTACCGGCGGCTGCACGTGATCATCGGCGACGCCAACCTGTGCGAGGTGGCCACCCTGCTCAAGGTGGGCACCGCCGCGCTGGTGCTGGAGCTGATCGAGGAGCGCGGTTTCACCCGCGACCTCAGCGTGGAGCGGCCGGTGCAAGCCCTGCACACGCTCTCGCACGACCCAACGCTGAAGGCCACGGTGACGCTGCGGGACAGCGGAACCACCCTGACCGGCGTCCAGTTGCAGTGGCTGTACTTCGAGCAGTGCAAGGACTTCGTCGACAGCCGTTACGGCGGAGACCTGGACGAGGCCACCAAAGAGGTGCTGGAGCGCTGGCACGACGTGCTGACCCGGCTGGAACAGGACCCGATGCTCTGCGCCCGCGAACTGGACTGGGTGGCCAAGATGCGCCTGCTGGACGGCTTCCGGGAACGCGAGAAGCTGAGCTGGGACGCCGCCCGGCTGCAGCTGATCGACATCCAGTGGGCCGACGTCCGGCCGGAGAAGGGGCTCTATCACCGGCTCGCCTCCCGGGGCCAGGTCGAGCGACTGATCAGCGACGCCGAGATCAGGACCGCAGTGCACGAGCCGCCGGCCGACACCCGGGCCTACTTCCGTGGCCGCTGCCTGTCCCGGTACGGCGAGCATGTGGCGGCGGCGTCCTGGGACTCGGTGATCTTCGACATTCCCGGCCGGGGTGCACTCCAGCGGGTGCCGACCTTGGATCCCTCCCGGGGAACCCGCGAGCACGTCCAGGGGTTGCTGGATCGCTGCCGTACCGCGGCCGAGCTGGTCGACGCGCTGGCCGCACAGTAACCATCAGCAACCGGTCGCCGGGAGCCGGCTCTGAATCGCGCACCCGGCAGCTTAGGATCGTTGGAAGCGCTTCAACCAAGCCCCGCAATCAGGAGGCACACATGGCCGGTCAGGACCAGCAGCGACCTGCGCGTCGCGAGGACGAGGCGGACCAGGCGCCACCGCCGGCCGCCGACGGGCAGTCCCAGGTCAAGGACGAGGACGTCGACGCCATCCTGGACGAAATCGACGAGGTCCTCGAAAGCAACGCCGAGGAGTTCGTCAAGGGCTTCGTGCAGAAGGGTGGCCAGTGACCGCACTCAACCGGACCCTGCTCGATCTGGTTGTACTGGATAGGGTTTCGGCGTGAGCGCTGACGCTGATCGAGAAGGGCGGGTGCCGGGGGCGTTCCTGACCCCGGGTTCGTCCTCCTTCACCGAATTCCTGGGCCGGCATGCGGAACACCTGCTGCCGGGCCGGCGCCCGCTTCCGGCCGGTCTGGTGCCGCAGACCCCGCATGCCACCACCATCGTGTCGCTCACCTTCGAGGGTGGCGTGGCGATGGCCGGTGACCGGCGAGCCACCATGGGCAATCTGATCGCTCATCGGGAGATCGAGAAGGTGTTCCCGGCCGACGACTACTCGTGCGTGGGGATCGCCGGCACGGCCGGGCTCGCGGTCGAACTGGTCCGGCTGTTCCAGGTCGAGCTGGAGCACTACGAGAAGATCGAGGGTGCGCTGCTGTCCCTGGACGGCAAGGCCAACCGGTTGTCCAGCATGCTGCGGGGCAATCTGGCGATGGCCATGCAGGGACTGGCCGTGGTCCCGGTGCTGGCCGGGTATGACCTGGAGCAGCGGGTGGGCCGGATCTTCTCCTACGACGTGACCGGCGGCCGGTACGAGGAGCACCACCATCACAGCATCGGATCGGGCTCCATGTTCGCCCGGGGCTCGATGAAGAAGCGCTGGACGCCGGGGCTGGACGAGCAGCAGGCCATCCAGGTCGCGGTGGAGGCGCTGTACGACGCCGCCGACGACGACTCGGCCACCGGCGGCCCGGACGTCGCCCGCCGGATCTACCCGGTGGTCGCGACCGTTACCGCGCAGGGCTACCGGCGGGTCAGTGACGACGACGTGGCCGCCGCCTTGGCCCCGGTGCTGGAGCGGGCGGCGAACGAACCGTCCGGGCCGGAACGACCCGACGTGCCGCAGCGGCCGTTCCGTGAAGGGGGTGAGGCGTGATGAGCATGCCGTTCTACGTCACGCCCGAGCAGCAGATGAAGGACCGGGCCGACTATGCCCGGCGCAACATCGCCCGAGGGCGGCCGGTGATCGTGCTGGGTTACGACGGCGGGATCGCCTTCGTGGCCGAGAACCATTCCCGCGCGCTGCACAAGATCAGCGAGATCTACGATCGGATGGCCTTCGCCGCGGCGGGCAAGTACAACGAGTTCGAGAGCCTGCGGGTGGCCGGGGTGCGCTACGCCGACCTGCGCGGCTACTCCTACGACCGGACCGACGTGACTGCCCGGGGCCTGGCCAACTTCTACGCGCAGAACCTGGGCGCCGTCTTCACCCAGGAGTCCAAGCCGCTCGAGGTCGAGATCGTGGTCGCCGAGGTGTCGGACAGCCCGGACGGGGACCAGATCTACCGGCTGACCTACGACGGGTCGGTGGCCGACGAGCAGGGTTTCGTGGCCATGGGCGGGCAGGCCGAGCAGCTGACCACGGTGCTGCAGGAACGCTGGCAGCCCGGGTTGAGCCTGTCGGCGGCGCTCGGCCTGGCGGTCGAGGTACTGGCCCGCGATCCGAACGGCGGCGATCCCCGTGAGCTCGGTTCAGCCCAGCTGGAGGTGGCGATCCTGGACCGGCAGCGCCCGCGCCGGGCCTTCCGCCGGCTGGCCGGGCCGCTGCTGGAGGCTCTGCTGCAGCCCGACGATCCGACCACTGACGTCCCCTCCACCGACGACTCGACCCCCGGGCTGCACGACACCCTGACCGGCGCCACCGAACCGGCCGATCAGGATCAGCCCCGTCCGCCAGTGCCCTCGACCGGAGAACCGGCCAGCCAGGAACCGGACCAGCAGCCCGGCCACCCAGCGCCGGAAACCGCACCGGGACCGGGCGAGTGATATCTGCCGGTAGCGATGACGGCAGCCTCCAGGCCAGCAGCGGCAGCTCCTGGGGAAGCGGGGGATTGGGGAGCACCGGCACGCCGTCCGCCAGCGGCAGCACTTACAGTAAGTGGATGGACCGCCGAATCTTCGGGCTTGAGACGGAATTCGGCGTTACCTGTGCATTCGAGGGGCAGCGTAAATTGTCCCCGGACGAGGTGGCCCGGTACCTGTTCCGCAAGGTGGTCTCCTGGGGCCGCAGCAGCAACGTCTTCCTGCGCAACGGCGCCCGGCTGTACCTCGACGTGGGCTCCCACCCCGAGTACGCCACCCCGGAATGCGACGACGTCCGGCAGCTGGTGGTGCACGACCGGGCCGGGGAGCGGATCCTCGAGGGCCTGCTGGTGGACGCCGAGCGGCGGCTGCACGAGGAGGGCATCGCCGGCGACGTCTTCCTGTTCAAGAACAACACCGACTCGGCCGGCAACTCCTACGGGTGTCATGAGAACTACCTGGTCTCCCGGCACGGGGAGTTCGGCCGGATGTCCGACATCCTGATTCCGTTCCTGGTCACCCGGCAGATCATCTGCGGGGCCGGGAAGGTACTGCAGACGCCGCGGGGTGCGGTCTACTGCCTGTCCCAGCGCGCCGACCACATCTGGGAGGGGGTTTCCAGCGCCACCACCCGGTCCCGGCCGATCATCAACACCCGGGACGAGCCGCACGCCGACGCCGAGCGCTACCGGCGGCTGCATGTGATCGTCGGGGACTCCAACATGTCCGAGACCACCACCATGCTCAAGGTCGGAGCCACCGACCTGGTGCTGCGGATGATCGAGGCCGGAGTCGTGCTGCGCGACCACACCCTGGAGAATCCGATCCGGGCGATCCGGGAAATCAGCCACGACCTGACCGGGCGGCGGCGCGTGCGGCTGGCCAACGGCCGGGAGGCGACCGCGCTGGAGATCCAGGAGGAGTACCTGCACCGGGCCAAGGACTTCGTGGAGAGCCGTGGCTTGCAGACCGCCACCATCAAGCGAGTGCTCGACCTGTGGGAGCGCACGCTGCGCGCGGTGGCGACCCAAGACCTGGGCCTGGTCGGCCGGGAGATCGACTGGGTGATCAAGCACGAGCTGATCGAGCGTTACCGGCGCAAGCACGCCCTGCCTCTGTCCTCGCCGCGGATCGCCCGGATCGACCTGGCCTATCACGACATCCATCGCAACCGGGGCCTGCACTACCTGCTGGCCAAGCGCGGACTGGTCGACCGGGTTGGCGCGGACATCGAGGTGTTCCAGGCCACCGCCGTCCCGCCGCAGACCACCCGGGCCAAGCTGCGCGGTGACTTCGTCCGCCGGGCTCAGGAACGCCGCCGCGATTTCACCGTCGACTGGGTGCACCTGAAACTGAACGACCAGGCCCAGCGAACCGTGCTGTGCAAGGACCCGTTCCGCGCCGTGGACGAGCGGGTGGAGCGTCTCATCCAAAGCATGTAGGGGTTGACCTGCGGGTTGACCAAGGACATCCACCGGTCGGGTTATCGTGCACCCGTGTCTCGCTTCACCGCCCGCTCATCCGGCCGATCGAGCGGGCTGTCGCTCGCCGCGGTTGTGCTCGCCGCGTCCGCGATGCTGGGCGCGCTGACCGGCTGCTCGGCATCGCTGGACGACGAATCAGGCACCACCACCGACCTGTCCAAGGTGACGGTGACCGGCCGGGCCGGACAGAAGCCGGCCATCGATGTGCACGCACCCTTCGCCGCTAACAAGACCGATCGGCGGATTCTGAGCGCGGGCGACGGCCCCCGGGTTGAGCCGGGCCTGCGGGTGACGGTGGACTACCTGGCCGTGAACGGCACCGACGGCCGCCAGTTCGCCACCTCGTACGGCCTGGCCAGCTCCACGTTCACCCTGGACGGCAAGCAGACCATCGACGGCATGGTGCTCGGGCTGACTGGGGTCACGGTGGGGTCCAGGGTGCTGGTCGCGGTACCGCCGTCCGACGGGTACGGCGTGAACGGGAACGCCACTCTGGGCATCGGCCCAACCGACAGCATGGTCTTCGTGGTCGACGTGCACGCCGCACAGAAGGTTCTGCTGCGAGCCTCCGGCACGGCGGTGAAACCCAAGCCTGGTCTGCCGTCGGTCACCGTCGACCAGAAGACCGGCACGCCCACAATCAAGATTCCATCCAGCAAACCGCCGCAGAAGATGGTGGTGCAGACCCTGATCCAGGGTGATGGCGCCAAGGTGAGCAAGGGCCCGATGGTGGCCCACTACGTCGGAGTGGTCTGGCCCAGCGGCCGGATCTTCGATTCCAGCTGGGCCAAGGGCTCGCCGCCGACCTTCACCCTCGGCGAGGGCAAGGTACTGGCCGGCTGGGACGACGGCCTGATTGGCCAGCGGGTGGGCAGCCAGGTCATGCTCATCCTGCCGCCGGACAAAGCGTTCGGCGTGGCCGGTAAACCGGAGAAGGGGATCAAGGGCACGGACACGGTCGTGTTCGTGGTCGACATCCTGGACACCAGCGCAGCCACCACCACGCCGTGACCGGCCGATCGTCGCTGATCCTGTCCGCCGTCGAAGAGCCGAACCCTGAGGAGCAGAAACGTCGTGAGCACCGAACGCAAGCGCCCGGAAATCGACTTTCCCGAGGGTGAGCCGCCCTCCGGCCTGGTCATGGTGGACGAGATCGTCGGTGACGGCGCCGAAGCGGCCGGCGGGTCCTTCGTCACCACTCACTATGTCGGCGTGGCCTACTCGACCGGCGAGGAGTTCGACGCCTCCTGGAACCGGGGCGAGCCGCTGAGCTTCCGGCTCGGGGCCGGACAGGTCATCGCCGGCTGGGACCAGGGCATCGCCGGGATGAAGGTGGGTGGCCGTCGCCGGCTGGTGATCCCGCCCGATCTGGCCTACGGAAAGCGCGGCGCTGGTTCGGCGATCGGCCCGGACGAGACCCTGATCTTCGTGGTCGACCTGGTCGACACCCGGGGCTGACGTCATCCGGCACGCAGGATCTGTAGCTGATTTGTAATCGGGCCGTCGTCTGTCCTGCGCACGGTCCGGCTAATGTGCCAATTTCCAGCTCGGAATTGAAAGAGGTCCTTGATGCGGGTACGTCCACGGCTCGGCGGGCGCTTGGTCACTGTCGCGGGCGCTGGCCTTCTGGTCGCGGCGCTGGCGGCGTGTGGCGCGGGCCGCACCGACAACGGCAGCAGCAGCGGCGGGTCGTCCAGCAGCGGCGGAGCGGTCACCGTCGGGACCACCGACAAGGTGGTGTCGGCTGACCCCGCCGGTTCCTACGACAACGGCTCCCTGCTGGTCGAGAACCAGATCTATCAGTTCCTCGAGGTGGTCCCGCCTGGTGGCAGCAAGCCTGAGCCGGACGCCGCATCGGCCTGTCAGTTCGACAACCCCACCACCTACAGCTGCACGATGAAGCCTGGCCTCAAGTTCACCAACGGCCATGAACTGACCGCCAGCGACGTTGCCTTCTCTTATCAGCGGGTGGTGGCCATCAATGACCCGAATGGGCCCGCCTCCCTGCTATACAACATGAAGTCGGTCGCGGCCAACGGCGACAAGGTCGTGTTCACGCTGAACACCGGCAACGATCAGACCTTCCCGTTCATCCTCGGGACGTCCGCGGGCCCGATCGTCGACGAGGAGCTGTTCCCGAAGGACAAGCTGCTGCCCGACGAGCAGGCGGTCGGCTCCGGGCCGTACTCCTTCAGCTCGTACAGCAAGAATCAGCTGGTCCAGTTCAAGGCCAATCCGACGTACAACGGCGTGCTCGGCAAGCCGGCCAACTCCTCGGTGGCGCTGAAGTACTACGCCGAAGCCTCGAACCTGAAGCTGGACATCCAGAACAAGAAGATCGACGTGGCCTGGCGCAGCCTCACCACGGAGGACATCGACAGCCTGCGCAACGCCAGCGGGGTGAAGGTGCTGGAGGGGCCGGGCGGCGAGATCCGCTACCTGGTCTTCAACCTGAAGACCATGCCGGGTGATTCAGCGGCCCAGAAGCGGGCGATCCGGCGAGCAGTGGCCTACTCGGTGGACCGGCAGGCGATCGCCGACAAGGTGTACAAGGGCACCTACAGCCCGTTGTACTCGATGGTTCCGGATGGGCTGGTGGGTCATCAGGACATCTTCAAGACCGCATTCGGCGCCGCGCCGGACAAGGCCAAGGCTGCCTCCGAGCTGAACGGCGCCGGAGTGAAGACCCCGGTCACGCTGAACATCCAGTGGAACCCCGATCACTACGGCAGCAGCTCCGACCAGGAATACAACGAGATCAAGCGCCAGCTGGAGGCGACCGGGCTGTTCAAGGTCAATCTGCAGTCGACCGAGTACGTGACCTACAGCAAGGAGCGGACCTCCGACGCGTACCCGGAATACCAGCTGGGCTGGTTCCCGGACTTCCCGGACGCCGACAACTACATGTCACCGTTCCTGGTGCCGGGCAACTTCGTCGGCGCCCACTACTGCGACGCGAAGGCCAAGAGCCGGCCGTGCGACTCCGACGGCGTACTGCCTCTGCTGAAGACGGAGCAGACCGCGAACGACGCCAGCGCCCGGGTCGCCGCGATCCAGGCGATCCAGCAGAAGACCACGGACGGCACTCTGCCGACCCTGCCGCTGCTGCAGGGCAAGCAGATCGCCGTGGTGGCCGACGGCGTCTCGGGAGTCGACAAGACCCTGGACGCGGCGTTCCTGTTCCGGTTCACGGTGATCAGCAAGAGCTGAGCTTCCCGGTTCATCAGCTCGCGGGGGCGGGAACAGGATCGGTCTTGCTCCCGCCCCTCTCTTCGCTGGAGGGTTAACGGATGGCGAGCAAGCCCGGGGGGTCGCTGCGCGGGTATCTGCTCACCCGGCTGCTCCTGGTCCTGCCCATGATCTGGATCCTCGTCACCTTGGTGTTCTTCCTGATGCGGGTGATCGGAGACCCGATCCAGGCCGCGCTGGGGGGCCGGCTGCCGCCCGATCAGATCGCCGCCCGCAAGCACGCGGCCGGCCTGGACCGCCCGATCCTCAGCCAGTACTGGGACTACATCACCGGCCTGCTGCACGGCGACTTCGGCACCACCCTGACCGACAATCGCAAGGTCAGTAACATTCTCCTGGTCAACGGTGCGGCCACGCTGGAGCTCACCTTCTGGGCCTTCCTGGTCGCAGTGATCATCGGCGTACCGCTGGGACGCCTCGCGGCCAGGGCCCGCGACCGCTGGCCGGATGTGGTGCTGCGGATCCTGGGGGTGCTGTTCTATGCCGTTCCGGTGTTCTTCCTGGGCCTGCTGGCCAAGCTGCTCTTCTCCAATGTGCTGGGCTGGCTGCCGCCGTCCGGCCGGGCCAGCACCAACGTGGAGATCGCGCTGCAGAATGTGAGGCCGAAGACCAACATCGAGATCATCGACTCCATCCTCTACGGCAATCCGGCGTACTCGTGGGACGTCATTCAGCACACGATCATGCCCGCTGTCTGCCTGGGGCTGCTCACGGCCGGCTTCTTCCTGCGCCTGGTCCGGACCAACCTGTTGCAGACCCTGCGCGCCGACTACGTCGAGGCGGCCCGGGCCCGGGGTGTTCCCGAGGGGGTGGTGGTCCGCCGGCATGCCTTCCGCAACGCACTGGTTCCGGTGGTCACGGTGATGGGCCTGCAAGCGGCCCTGCTACTGGCCGGTGCGATCCTGACCGAGCAGACCTTCGAATGGCAGGGGCTGGGATATCAACTGGCTCACTACCTGCTGGCCCGGGATTTCGTCGCCGTCCAGGGCATCGTCACCGTGTGTGCGGTGGCGGTGGTGGTGGCCAGCTTCCTGATCGACCTGGTCACCGCACTGATCGACCCGAGGGTGAGGTACTAGAGCGCCATGTCCACCCCGATCGAAGCGGCCAGCGCGCCAGGAGCCGCCACCGAGGTCACGCGCTCGCGCGGGCTGCGAGCCACCTTGGGGGTCCTGCGCCAGACCTCTGGCGTGGCCCGGGGCATGCTGATCACCGGCCTCGTGCTGATGGGCATGTTCGTGGTCATGGCGATCTTCGCGCCGCTGATCGCGCCCTATGGATTCAACGATGACCGGGTCCACGGCAAGGTTTTCGGGGCCCTGCAGGCGCCATCGGGCCAGCACTGGTTCGGCACCACCGTCGGCGGTGAGGACGTCTTGTCCCGGGTGGTCTTCGGTGCGCGCACCGGCCTCGAAGTGGTGGTCGTCGCCGTGGTTCTGGCCATCGTCGCCGGGGTTCCACTCGGACTGATCTCGGGCTACCTGGGCGGCTGGCTCGATCGGGTACTGGTGCTGATCAGCGATGCGCTGTTCGCCTTCCCCCCGCTACTGCTGGCCATCGTGATCTCGATCGCCGTGGCGGGCGGCAACAGCAGCCAGCGCGGTGGCGTGCTGGCGGCGGGCATCTCCATCATGGTCATCTACGTGCCGCAGTACTTCCGGGTGGTCCGCAACGCCACCATCAGCGTCCGGGAGGAGCCGTACGTCGAGGCGGCCCGTGCGCTGGGTGCCGCGCCGTCCGCGATCATGCGCCGATATGTGTTCGCCAACGTGATCCAGTCCGTGCCGATCATCGCGACCGTGAACGCCGGTGACGCCATCCTCACCCTGGCTGGACTGGGCTTCCTCGGCTTCGGGATCCCGCCGTCCGCCGCCGCCGAGTGGGGATACGACCTCAGCAAGGCGCTGGCGGACACCGCGGCCGGGATCTGGTGGACCGGAGTGTTCCCCGGTCTGGCCATCGTTCTGCTGGTGCTGGGCGCGAGCCTGGTCGGAGAGAGCCTGAACGACGTGCTGAACCCGCTGCTGCGAACCCGCCCGGCCCGGCCGATGGCCCGTGCTCCGCAGCGGGCTCGCCGCAGCGTGATCGAGCGCGAGGCGCTGAACCCGGATGACCGGCCGCCCAGTGGGCGGGAGCCACAATGAGCGCTCTGCCTCAACCGGTCAGCCCGGCCGATCGGCTCGGTGAGCTGGTTCTGTCGGTTCGCGACCTCCGGGTCTGGTACCCCGGGACCAAGGGCCCCAGCCAGGCGGTGGACGGCGTGAGCTTCGACCTGCATCGCGGGGAGGTGCTCGGACTGGTCGGCGAATCCGGTTGCGGCAAGTCGACTCTGGGCCGCGGCCTGCTGGGCCTGCTGCCACCGGGGGCCGCAGTGGACGGCCAGGCGATCTTCGAGGGCACCGACCTGATCACGCTGCCGCCCAGGGAGCGGCAGGCGCTGCGAGGTAGCGGCCTGGGGATGATCTTCCAGGAGCCGATGACCCGCCTGGACCCGCTGATGAGGATCAGCGATCACTTCATCGAGGCGATCAGATCGCACGAGCCCAAGCTGTCCAAGCGGGAGGCCGCAGGCCGGGCAACAGCGACGTTGCGATCGCTGGGCATCCCGCCCAGCCGGTTCAGCAACTACCCGCACGAGTTCTCCGGCGGCATGCGGCAGCGGATCATGATCGCCCTGGCGCTGGTGCTGAGCCCGCGGTTCATCGTCGCGGACGAGCCGACCACCGCCCTGGACGTGCTGGTGGAGGCGCAGATCCTGCGGATCCTGGCCGAGATCCGGCGCAGCTACGCCCCGGCCATGCTGCTGATCACCCATAACCTGGGCATCGTGGCCGAGACCTGTGATCGGGTGGCTGTCATGTACGCCGGGCGGATCGTCGAACAGGGGCCCGCCGAAGACATTTTCGAGTCACCCCGCCATCCGTACACCCGGGAGCTGCTCAGCTCGACCATCTCGCTCAGCACCCAGGCCCTGCACTCGATCCCAGGCTCTCCGCCCGATCTGGTCGACCCGCCGCCGGGCTGCCGTTTTCATCCGCGCTGCCCGGACGCGATGCAGATCTGCCGCGCCGAGCCCCCGGCCGAACTCAGTGACGCCGACCGCAGGGTGGAGTGCTGGCTGAGTGACGACCTGAGCCGTGCCACCCCCGATCAGATCGCTCCGCTGCGGCTCCGGGAGCGGGTGAGCGTGGCCGATGAAGCCTGAATCTCTTTCTTCGGCAACGGATTCTGTCAGCGGAACTGCTGGCTCCAGCGGCCAGCCGCTGCTCTCGGTCAAGGATCTGGAAGTTCACTTCGCGATCCGCAGGGGCGCGCTCTCGCGGGTGCTGGGCCGTTCGTCCGGGGTGGTCAGGGCGGTGGACGGGGTCAGCCTCGACCTGCACCGTGGTGAGGTGCTCGGGGTGGTGGGGGAGTCCGGTTCGGGCAAGTCCACCCTGGGCCGGGCTCTGCTCGGGCTGGTGGGCGCGACCGGGGGGCAGATCATCTACCAGGGCCGGGACCTGACCGGGCTGGCCGAATCCGCGCTGCGGCCGTTGCGCCGGCAGCTGCAAATGGTGTTTCAGGATCCGCATGCCTCGCTGAACCCGTCGATGACGATCGGAACGGCGATCGCCGATGCGCTGCGCATCCACGGCCTGGCTCCGGGCGACCGCACCGCCGCGGTGAACGCGGCGCTGGAGCGGGTGGGACTCAGCCCGCCGGAACGTTTCTCGGGAAGGTACCCGGCCGAACTGTCCGGCGGCCAGAAGCAGCGGGCGGTGATAGCGCGGGCCATCTCGCTGGGTCCGCAGCTGCTGGTCGCCGACGAGCCGATCTCGATGCTGGACATGAGCGTACGGGCGAAGATCCTTGGCCTGCTGGAAGAACTGCGCCGCGATCTGGGGCTGGCCTTCATCTACATCACCCACGACCTGGCCAGCGCCCGATTCTTCTGCGACCGGGTAGCGATCATGTATCTCGGCAAGGTGGTCGAGATCGGCCCAGCCGAGGAGATCTTCGCCAATCCCCGGCATCCGTACACCCAGGCGCTGCTGTCCGCCGTCCCCGATCCTGATCCGGCTCGCAAGCTGCCGCGCACCTTGCCTCGCGGCGAGGTACCGGACGCCGCCCAGCCACCGGCCGGCTGCTCGTTCCATCCGCGCTGCCCGCAGGCCTTCTCCCGGTGCGGCTGGGAGGGCCGGGACCTGCCCGCCATCCTGGATCAGCGCTGGTCGTCCATCGATCAGGACACCTTCGCGGCCGAGCAGGAGAAGCTGGGCGAACTGGAGGCCGTGCAGACCGAGCCGGGGCAGGCCCTGATCCGAGCCGAGAAGGGGTCGGCTCAGGATCTGCTGGCGGTGCTGGAGCAGGTCCGCGCCGACGACCCGGGCGAGCCGTTCTGGACCGGGGTCACCGCGATGCGCGCTGATTCCAGCGGGGTGGAGCTGACCCTGGCGCAGCCCGAAGAGCCCGTCCTGGTACCGGTCGCGGGCAGCGATGCCGAGGTCTCCTGCCACCTGTACCCCGGCTCCTGACCCTTCCCTGAC
>CAXUFS010000017.1:0-20774 GCA_964250315.1 uncultured Kineosporia sp.
CGGCCGCGCCGATGCCCTCGTCGAAGATCCGCGCCCACCGTGACCGCCGCGACGGAGTGAGTGTCATCCATCGAGCGCCGAGTGAGCCGGGAAGTGCGGTGCAGCAGGAGCGTACCCCCGGCAACCGCCAGCAGCGTCGCAGCCGCCAGGCCCTTGCGCCCCGTCCGCAGGACGTTGGTGGCGCCGATGTTGCCCGATCCGATCGTCCGGAGGTCGCCCGCGCCCGCCAGCCGCGTCAGGATCACCCCGAACGGGACCGAGCTCTACGCCATCGGCAACTTCGCCAAGGTGAACGGACTGGATCGCTACCAGATCGTCAAGGTGGACCTCAGCGCGACTCCGGCCGTGGTGGCCGACTGGCAGACCACCAAGTTCACCACTGCTTGCTCCAGTTCGTTCGATACCTACATGCGCGACCTCGATATCTCCACCGACGGCTCGTATTTCGTGATCGGAACCACCGGTGCCTACAGTGGCGGCCCGAACGCCGGGACCCTGTGCGACAGTCTCTCCCGCTGGGAAACCGGCCGCACTGGCACTGGGCAGCTGCCGACCTGGGTGGACTACACCGGCGGCGACACCCTGTGGAGCGTCTCGGCCGGCGGCTCGACCGTCTATGCGGGCGGCCACTTCCGCTGGTTCAACAACCCTGATGCCAGCGATGCGGCCGGACAGGGCGCAGTGGCACGGGAAGGCATCGCCGCCCTCGATCCTCGAAACGGCTTGCCGCTCAGCTGGAATCCCGGCCGCGAGCGCGGAGTGGGGGTCTTCGATCTGGTCACCACCAGCCGAGGCCTGTACATGGGTAGCGACACCGACCGGACCGGCAACAACGAGTACCACGCCAAGTTGGCGCTGTTTCCAGCCGCAGGCGGAACCAGGCTCCCGGACGATTTCACCGGCGCTCTGCCGGGCACCGTCTACTCGCTGGGCACCGGGACGGTCGCGACCGACGCGGTGGCGGCCCGGGGATTCAACGGCGCCACCGTCACCTCCTCGTCCACGCCTTCGAACGGGGGCGTGGCGTGGAGCACGTCGCGGGGCGCCTTCATGGTGGACGGCAAGCTGTACAGCGGTCTGTACGGTGCTTCGGCCGGATCGCTGCTGGTACGCAGCTTCGATGGCACCACGTTCGGGGCGGCGACCACGGTCAACCTGAATGGCCTGACCGACTTCGCCAGTGACCTGCGCACCGTCACCGGAATGTTCTTCGACCGGGCGACCGGGCGGCTCTATTACACGATGTCCGGCTCGTCCGCGCTTTACTACCGGTACTTCACTCCGGAGAGCCAGGTCGTGGGTAGCCTCCGGTTCACCGCTCAGGGAAACATCACTGGGCTGACCTGGAGCCAGGTTTCGTCCCTGTTCCAGGTCGGTGGCTACCTATACGTCGCTTCGTCGGCGGACGGAAACCTGCGCCGATACACCTGGAACTCGGCGACGGGCAGCGCGAGTGCCGACGCGACTATCGTTGGCAGCGGCCAGAATTGGCGCGCCCGGGGTGCCTTCGTCTACGCGCCGCTGAACGGAGGCAACCAGCCGCCGGTGGCATCCTTTACCCGTTCATGCTCGGGGCTGCAGTGCTCGGTGAACGCGTCGGGGTCCAGTGACGCGGACGGCAGCATCGCCTCGGTGGCCTGGAACTTCGGAGATGGCGGCACCGCCACCGGCACCACAGCCAATCACCTCTATTCGGCCACCGGCACCTACACCGTGACCGTCACGGTCACCGACGACGACGGAGCGACCGCATCGTCCAGTCAGCAGGTGTCGGTGACGGCGCCGGCCAGCCCGATCGCTTTCCGGGGCGCGGCCAGCGCGGACGCCAATTCCAATCAGGTGGCCGTCACCATTCCGGCCTCGGTGCAGCCGGGGGACACCCTGGTGATGATCGCGACGGCGAACAGCTCGGCCGTGACCATCGGAACGCCGACCGCCAACACCGGCTGGAACCCGGTTAAGAGCCTGCCCGGCGACACCATTCAGTCCACGCTGTGGACCAAGCGCGCGGCGGCCGGGGATGCTGGCGCAACGGTGCGGGTGCCTCTGTCGGGTACGGCGAAGATGGGCGTGCAGGTGCTGGCCTATGCCGGTTCGGCCGCGGCCAGCCCGGTGACCGCGGCCGGTGCGCTGGAAACGGCGACCACCGCGTCGCACACCACTCCGCCGATCACGGTGAACACCACTGGCAGCTACCTGCTCTCGTACTGGGCGGACAAGTCCACCGACACCACGTCGTGGTCGCTGCCGGGCGGAGTGACCAGCCGGGCCACGTCGCTGGGCAGTGGCTCCGGCCATATCACCTCGGTGTCCGGGGACCGGGGGCTTGACCGCCGTCGCCGGGTCGGCCAATAGCAAAGCGGTGATGTGGAGCGTGGTGATCGCGCCGTAGTGCAGTGCGCCGATGGATCAGCTGGGACGAAGTGTCCTGAACTGATCGGATTGGCTGATTCAGGCGAAGTGACTGGATACAGTTTGCTCGCCGAGATTCGATGATGATGATCTCTTTGAGCGGAGTTTCCCAGAATGAAGCGGTTCTTGCGGCGCGCGGCCATGGCGGCTGTGTCCCTCGCCTTCGGTCTGTCCGTCGCCGGCGTGGCGGCGCCAGCATCGGCCGGGGTGGTGCAGGGCGGTTTGGTCTCGGCCAATCCGGCCAACTTCACACCTAAGATCAACGACGGCGCGGTCTATGCCATCCTTCAACTGGGCAACACCATCTACGCCGGGGGTGACTTCACCAATGTCACCCCGTCATCAGGGGGATCAGCCGTAACCCGGCACGGATTGGTCGCTTTCAACGCCACCACGGGAACGATCTCGTCGGTCGCCCCGGCCTTCAACGGCGCGGTCTGGACTCTGGCCACCGATGGCACGTCCATTTACGCGGGCGGTTCGTTCACGACCGTGGCCGGGGTATCCCGCCCCTACCTGGCCAAGCTGACCACTTCCGGCGGGGTGGTCACGACGTTCAACGCGTCCCTGAACCATCAGGTCACCGACTCGAAGGTGGTGTCTGGCCGGTTGATCATCGGAGGCGAGTTCACCGGTGCACTGCGGGCGGTCAACCTGACTTCCGGGAGTAATACCGGGTACATCAACTTCACCTTCAGCAGCACGCTGGGTTCTAACGCTGGCCGGGTCGGGATCTACCGGTTCGCGATCAGCAATGCCGGAACCCGGCTGGTGGCGATCGGCAACTTCACCTCGGTCGGCGGCCAGGCGCACGTCCGGGCGGTCATGGTGAATCTGGGCAGCACGGCGACCCTGAACAGCTGGTACTACGCTGGCCTTACCAAGAGCTGCCAGATCACCACGGTGCCCAATTATCTTCGCGGCGTTGATTTCTCGCCTGACGGCTCGTTCTTCGTGCTGGTCGCCACCGGCCGCAACCCGGTCACCGCCTCGGACATGGGTATCGCCCTGTGCGATGTGGCGGCCCGGTTCGAGACCGATGTGACTAACCCAGCCCGGCCGACCTGGACCAATTACAGCGGTGGTGACACCTTCCACTCGGTCAACATCACCGACGCCGCGGTCTATGTGCAGGGTCACTTCCGCTGGCTCAACAACGAGGGTGGCAGTGACTCCTTGGGCCCCAATGGTGTCGCCCGATCAGGTATCGGTGCGTTGAACACCGTAACCGGCCGGGCACTTTCGTGGAATCCGGGCAAGGACCGCGGGGTCGGCGGCAAGGTGTTTCTGTCTACCAGCTCTGGGCTGTGGGTGGGCAGCGACACCACGTACTTCGCTGGCGAGGCCCGGCCCCGGATCGCGTTCCTTCCGCGCTGATCCGGGTCTTCAGCGGCAGGCGGACGAGGGCGACAGCAGCACTCGGTTCACCACGCCGTCCACCTGGTCCAGTTCGCTGCTCGCGTTGCGCAGAGCCTTGGCCGCCTTGGTGTCGTTGCCGCCATCGTGCAGCTTGAGCGCTTCCGACCAGTCCTGGTAGATGCCCTGGGTCACGGTCAGGACTGGTTGCAGGTGTGGCCGGCCCTGGGCGGCCAGCTGGATCTCCTGGATCCGGTCGCCGAGGGCCGGAATGGCGTCCCGCAGTACTTCGTACTCCCCGGCCTGGGGCGCGCCTGCCAGCATCGACTGGATCGACCTCGACCTGACCTGGCACAGCGCCAGCGTGGCTTCTTTGGTGGAGATCGCCGGAGTCTGAGCCGAAGCAGGGGACGACTGGGCCGAGCTTCCGCCGCTAGCCGCCGCTGAGGGATCAGCCAGGACCGGGGACGCACTGCCAGTGGCGCTGGGTGACGCGACCGAGGCCCGGCTCGCCGGCTGGCCAGTCGCTCCGGAGCCGGAGCGACTGAGCAGGTAGCCACCGGCGGCTCCAGCGATCACGACTGCGGCGACCACTCCGATTGCGGGCTTGGACAACATCTGTCTTTTCCTTTCCAACCGGGTGGTATGCCTCTGATCCAACGTAGTAGCGATGACGCCAGTGCGTCTGCCGGATCACCCGGCCGGTCCGAATCCAGCCTTATGGGCTGGAACAGGGCTCGCTCACGGTGATCAAGTTCGACGTCACTGCCGACGGTTCACGGATAGTGGTGAGGTGATCGGCAACTTCACCAGTGGCCGGTCAGCCCCGCGACCAGAACGCCATGGCTAACCTCGCTCCCGGCGGCGCGACGGTGGCCAACTGGTCACTCACCCGGTTCTCGCCGACCTGGGTCGACTACCCGGCGGTGACACCTTCACGGCCGTGGCGATCTCGGGTCCGGCCGTTTACGTGGGCGGCCACTTCCGCTGGCTGAACGATCCCTGCGGCAACGGGGCCGCTGGGCCCGGGGCGATCGCCCGGCCGGGCGTCACCGCGCTGAACCCGGCGAACGGCTTCCCCCTGGGCTGGAACCCGGGCGAACCCGTGGGGTGGGGTGTTCGACCTGCTGGTCACCGCTCGCGGCCTGTGGGTCGGCAGCGACACGGATCGGATCGGACACAACGAGTACCACGCCCGGCTGGCGCTGCCTTCGCAGGATGACCGGGCGGCGCCCGGCACGGTCCGGGTCGCTTCCCTGCCCGGCTCCGTCCACCTGCTCGGGCGCGGATGACCGATCTGGTGGCGCCCCGGGCTTTCAGCGGCTCGGCCACCACCCCGACCTGGGCGGTGTCCTCCCCGCTGGCCAGGCCCCCCGGTACGGGTTGCCGCCGCCCGCAACGGGGGCGGCTAAGTCGGGGCCACCCGAGGGCAACGGGGTCGTCTAAGTCGGGACCAGCCGGGGGCGGCTGGCCGCCAGAACCTTTCGACGGCCGGCGCTTCAGGCCCGGCCCGAACCGTGGATCTGCGCGGAGTGGAAGGGTTTCCAGCTGAGCTCGCGAAGGTGACCGGCATGTTCTACGACTCAGCCACCGCCCGGCTCTACTACACCGAGGCGGGCTCGTCCCGGCTGCCGTACCGCTACGTCAGTCCCGCGACCGAGACCGTCGGCGCGGTGGGCTACAGCGCTGCGTCCCGGGTCCCCGGGCTGGATTGGCGGCAGGTGGCGTCGATGCTCCTGACCGGATATCAGCTGTTCGTCGCACCCCCGGCGGCCGCTAACGTGACCGTGCCGCTGAGCGGTCCCGTCTTGTCGATCTCCAGTCCACGTCATCGGCGCGTTCCCGAACTCACCGGCAATTCGTTCCGGCCGTCCACGTGACTGAAGTCGGCGTAGCCGCCGTCTGCATTGGATCATCACGTCGCCCATGCCGTGCGGAGCGGCTTGGTCCAGAGCAGGACCGCTGCGGTCGTGGTTGATTCAGCCGTGATGATGTTCTGGACCAAGTGCGCGATCTGCTCGGGTCGCGACGACTGCGGATGTTCAGCAGACGCGCATCAGCAATGGCGCCTACTCAGCACCGGTTCGTTCAGCCGGCCGGCCGCAGGACCACCGTCCACATGGTGGCCTTGGAGCTGGCCGAGTCCGAAGTGGCGGTCAGTGACGGTGAGGTGCCGGCGGGCGCTGCGGCTCCGCCGTCGGTCGCCAGCGCACCGACCCGGCCCGAGCCGGTCCCATAGGTCGTGGCCCGGCTGGTCTCGCCATTCGGTGGCGTCCAGACCGACGTGGTTGCGGACTTGTCCGCCCAGTAGGAGACCACCCACGAGCCCTGGGCAGCCACGGGGGCGCCCGGGGTGGTGTGCGTGGTCCGGCTGGTGGTCTCCGCCGCGCTCACGGCGGTGGCCACTGGATCGGAACCAGTGCCGTGATAGGCCAGGACGGTGGCCGCCATCTTGGCCGTTGCGCTCTGCTGGACCAGCACTGTCGATCCACCTGCGCTGGTCGGCGCCACCCGCGAATACAGGTAGGTCAGGCCGTTGCCGCTGCCCATGTCCCGGGTAGACACCAGTGTCCAGCCGGTCGGAGTGGTCACCGTCGTGGCCGACGAATTGTTGGTCACGAACAGCAGCAAAGCATCGCCCGTCGCTGCTGCCGCTGGCACGGTCAACGTGGCGTTGGTGGCATTCACGTTGGCCGAGTTCGATCCGACGAAGTTGATCGGAGCCGCCGCGGCAGCGGTCACCGTCACTGACTTGCTGGCCGTGCCGGTCTTGCCGCCGTTGTCGGTCACGGTCAGGGTGACCGTGTAAGTGCCCGCCGCAGCATAGGTGTGCGACGTGGTGACTCCGGACCCAGTCCCGCCATCCCCGAACGTCCAGGCGTAGCTGGCAATGGTGCCGTCCGGGTCACTCGATCCCGAACCGCTGGCGGTGCAGCTCAAGGCCGAGCAGTTCACTGTCAGCGCTGCCGTGGGGGCAACGTTGGCCGGCGCCCCGGCTGGGCCGAGCACCACCGACCACATGGTCGCCTTGCTGCTGGCCGCATCGGCGACCGCGGTCCGGGAGGGCGTGGCACCTGGGCTGACCCCAGCGCCGCTGTCGCCGACCACTGCGGTCACTCGCCCTGAACCGCTGCCGATGGTGATGCCCCGCTGGGTCACCCCGGTGGGAACGGTCCAGGTGTTCGTGGTGCTGGACTTGTCGGCCCAGTAGTTGAGCACCCAGGATCCGTCAGCGGTGACCGGTACCGAGGGCGCCGTGTGCGACGTGGTCGACGCGGTTTCAGCGGCACTGGCGAACGATGCCACCGGGTCGGTGGTGGTGCCGTGGTAGGCCACGACGGTTGCCTCAACCTTCGACACCGCCGACAACGTGACCGACACCGGCGAGCCCGCGCTGGTGGAGGTGGCACTGCGTGAATACAGGTAGGTCATCCCATTGCCGCTACCCATGTCGCGGGAACCCTTCAGGGTCCAGCCCGACGGCGTGGCCGGCGTCGCGGTGCTGCTGTTGGTGACGAACAACAGCAGGCCATCGCCGGAGGTCACTCCGGAAGGAACCGTCACCGATACCGACGACGCGTTGACGTTGTTCGACGCCGTGCCGGCGAAGGAGATCGGTGAGGTGGCCGGCGGCGGCGCGGTCACGGTCACCGATCGGGTCGCCGTCCCAGTAGCACCGGAGTTGTCGGTCACCGTGAGCTTCACGGTGTAGGTGCCCGCTGCCGCGTAGGTGTGGTTCGCGGTGACGCCGGAACCGGTTGCGCCGTCCCCGAAGTCGTAGGCATAGCTGGCGATGGTGCCGTCCGAGTCGGCCGACCCTGAGCCGTCAGCGGTGCAGGCCAGGTTCGTGCAGGTGACCGAGAGAGCCGCGGTCGGTGGCACGTTCGCCGGACCCGGGGGCCGCAGGTTGGTGCCGGTGTAGAGCCACAGTGCCCGGTTGTGCCAGTTCACCCCGTCGGTGGCTGGACTGCTCACCACGGTGGCGGTACCGGCCACCGGGGCCGAGCCGTTCCAGTTGATCGAACGCAGCGAGCTGTCGCTGGACTGGCCGAAGTACAGCTTGCCATCGGTGACGAACATGCCGTCCACAGCGGAGAAATCGATCCCGCTGACACTGGCGGATGCGGCGAACCGCTGGGCCCCCACAACTCTCGAGCTCGGAGTGAAGTACCGGTAGTAGAGGTTCGGATCACCGGCCAGGGTGAAGTAGAGCCGCCCGCCGTTGTAGAACAGGCCGGTCATCTGCTTGATCTCGTTTTGCCAGTCGGTCAGCGGACTGATCTGGTCCTGGGTGTTGACCGCCACCGCCGGTCCGAAGGTGGTGCCATCGAAGGTTCGCGAGGTGAACGATCCGTCGGTGGCGCCGTAGTACACACTGCCGTCGATCATGGTGGCGCCCCGGGCGCTGCTCCACTGCACGCCACCGCCGGACTGGCTGCCGATCACCGTGCCGCCGGTCGTGGTCAGGTAGTTGTGCTGCAGATCGTCCACGCTCGGAGCGGGTCCGGTGTCATCGGTGCGGACGATCTCGATCCCGTTGATCAGCGGGTTCTCTGTGATGTGGCTGAAGTCGATGTTGACTGTGCCGTCACTGGTGATGTTGAACTGCTTCATCGTGCCGGTCTGATCGCCGGTGTCGGCGACGATGTCGTAGTGATCCAGGACGGTGGTGCCGTCAATGGCCACGTTGAAGACCCGGGCGCCGGCGGTGCTGGTGCAGCTGCACCGGTTGGCGAAGTAGAGCCGGACCTGCAGCGGGACGCCCGCGCTGACCGGGAAGGCCCAGCTCATGGCCGGGTTGTCGCTGGGTGACCAGCGCTCGCTGGTGAAGATCGCCCCGGGTGTGGTGCTGGGCACCGATGGGTTCAACGTGTAGTTGTTGTCCCAGCCAGCCGTGTTGCTGCCGTTGTTGCGATACGGGCTGGGATCGGTGTTATCGGCGGCCCAATCCGGGCCGTTGTCGGTGGCCAGCACAGCGCCGCCACCGGTATTGACCCGGTACAGAATCGGGCTGTTGGCCGGGGTACCACCGGCCAGGAAGACGTGGCCGGGCAAGACGCCGGTCTTGTTCGGCGGCAGAGTGGTTCCGCCGGTCAGCGGGAAGAATGCGATTCTGGCGTGGGTCTCGCCGCCGATCATGGTGGTGTCGCTGGCGACCCAGAGACCGGTCGAGGTGGCCAGCATGTCGAAGACGCCAACCCCCCGATCACGGCCGGGGTTCCAGGCCAGCGGCAGGCCGTTGACCGGATCGAGCGCGGTGATCCCTTCCCGAGCCACGGCGCCGGGACCGGCCGAGTCGCCGGCGAATGAGTTGTTCTGCCAGCGGAAGTGGCCACCGGTATAGACGGCGGCCGAGGTGATGGCCACGGCGTAGGTGGTGTCACCGCCGGTGTAGTCGGTCCAGGTCGGCATCAGGCCGCTGCCAGTGGAGCCGACCTCCCAGCGGGTGCTCGAGTCGCAGGGACTGGCGCTGCCGCCGTACGCCCCGGTAGTGCTGATCACGAAGTAACTGCCATCGGGGGAGATGTCGACGTCGCGCATGTACGTGTCGAAGACCCCGGCGCAAGCGGGACCGAAGAAGTTGGTCTGCCAGTCCGCAACCGCGGCACTGGTGGTGCTGGACAGGTCCAGCAGACCCAGGAAGCCCCGGTCCAGGCCGTTGATGGTGGTGAAGTTGCCCATCGCCACCAGCCGGTTGCCGTCTGGCGTGATGTCGAACTTGGTCACCGCCAACGAGCCGTTGTTGCGGGGGCCCGCGAAGGTCAGGCTCATGTAGGGCAGCCGCGCGCCAGTGGTCGGGTTGAGCGCGGCCAGGGCTGGCTGGGTGACCGAGCCGATCTTGGTGAAGGCGCCCGCGATCCACAGCCGGTTGTTGGAGATCTTGAGGTCCTGGACTGCGGCGTCCGGTGCGACATTCGCGAACCCAGCGACCAGCGCACCGTTGGACACGTTCAGCTTGGCCAGCTTGCGCATGGTTACGCCGTTGACCGTGTTGAACGAGCCACCGACGTAGATCGACTGCTGGTCGGGGGATACCGCCAGCGAGGTGACCTCGGCAGTGATCGTCGGATTGAAGGTCGTGCTCAGGGCACCGGTGGTGGCGTCGAAGGCCAGGAGATAGTTCTTGGTGACGGCCGAGCCACCGACCGGGGTCACCTGGGTGAAGGTGCCCCCGATGAACATCGTGTTCCCAGCCTGAGCGATCGCCTCGACCCGGCCATCGTTGATGTTGGGGGTGAAGTTCGCCGGGTTGTCCGACACCACCTGAGTCTGGGGGTACTGCACGGCTTGTGCCGGGCTGACGAGCAGGCCGAGGCCGGTCGCCGAGAGGGCCGCGACGGCGATCGCCGCGACTGCTCGTCTGATGTGCATCTTCTCTCCAGGCACGCCGTTGGAAACTGGGGTCGGCCGGAGAGGGGACCGGTCGACAGGCTCTATTGAAATTAGCGTTAGCTCACCATTGAAATCTGGGTTTTGCTGGAGTTCGGTGACTCATTGACAGACCCAAATACCACAGAGCAGGCAAATCGGAATATTGGTCATGGCTGAGAATCGCTGGCTGTTGTGTTCTGCGGACCGGCTCGCCAATCGATGTCACCGCGCGTTATCGGCAATCACCGTTGCGGTGCGGGAATGCGGTGTTCAGGTGTGCTCCCATCGCCTCCAGCCGCTTGTTCGCCCCAGTAATTGCGGCGACCGCTTGCTGGTGGTGCTTGTTGTCATCCGCGGTGATGGCAGCGGCCCAGCTCTTCCGCACCGACATCAGGTCTTTGATCAATGGCTTGAGGGCCGGGCGCCCGATCGCGGCATCGGACAGCCGGGTGATCCGCTGATCCAGCACGAACAGGCCATCCCGCAGATTCTCCAGCGAGCCGGCCTTCGACGAGATCCGGGTGAGCGAGCGCAGAGCGGCGGGCTGGACCTGGCACAGCGCGTCGGCGGTTTCCTGCTGGCTGAGTGTGGTTGTGCCACTCACGGGAATGGTGGTGCCGTAGCCGGGCGGATGACCGGGCTGCTCGGGGCTGGCCGACTTGACCGGGCTGGTCTCGCGGCCGGGTCCGAGGATGAAGAACGCACTGGCCGCCACCCCAGCCACCACTGTCATCAGAATGACCAGCATTCCGGCTCGCCGTTTCAGCATGAAGGACCTCCGGATTCCGATCACGCAAAAAAGGCACGCTAACGCCGTTAGCTCCTGATTGAGCCCGATTTCGAAGAATGCCCGGGATTCTCAGGCGTTCGGCCGGCTGATCGCTGACCCTGTCGGTGGCGCCCGTTGTCCGGCGGTGCTTGTTGATGCGGTCTTCGGCGTCCGCGCGACACTGGACCGGTGACCGAACAGACTGCGAGGCCCGCGAACGAGCAGACCGGCGGCGCGGGTTACGTGTCCGGCGACTCCAGCGGCGACTTCAACCGGCAGATGGACTACATCACCGACCGGATCACAGCCGGCTCCGCCGCCGGCTGGCCGGTCGAGGCGGGGCGTTACCGGCTGGTGGTGTCGCGCGCCTGTCCCTGGGCCGGTCGAGCTGTGATGGTCCGGCGCCTGCTCGGCCTCGAGGACGCGATCTCGATGGGCATCTGCGGGCCAACCCACGACGAGCGCAGCTGGACCTTCGACCTCGATCCCGGCGGCGTCGATCCGCTACTGGGCATCCCGCGGATCCAGGACGCCTACCTGGAGCGGTTCCCTGACTACAGCGCCGGGATCACGGTGCCGGTGATGGTGGACGTACCGTCGGGCCAGGCTGTCACCAACGACTTCGCCCAGCTGACCATCGATTTCTCCACTCAGTGGACGGCGCTGCACCGGCCCGGGGCTCCGCAGCTGTACCCCGAAGCGTTGCGCGACGAGATCGACGACGTCGCCGCCAAGGTCTTCCAGGACGTGAACGACGGGGTCTACCGGTGCGGCTTCGCCAGCACTCAGGCGGCCTACGACAAGGCCTACCAGCGGCTGTTCGCCCGGCTGGACTGGCTGGAGGACCGGCTGTCGGGGCAGCGCTTTCTGGTCGGCGACGCCATCACCGAGGCCGACGTGCGGCTGTTCAGCACGCTGGCCCGGTTCGACGCCGTCTATCACGGCCACTTCAAGTGCAACCGGCAGAAGCTGATCGAGTTCCCGGCTCTGTGGGCCTACGCACGCGACCTGTTCCAGACTCCCGGCTTCGGCGACACCATCGACTTCGAGCAGATCAAGCAGCACTACTACATCGTGCACAAGGACATCAACCCGACGCAGATCGTCCCCCTGGGTCCAGACGAACGGCACTGGCTGGCGCCACATGACCGCGACCAGCTGGGCGGACGGCCGTTCGGCGACGGGACGCCGCCGGGTCCGCTGCCGCCGACCGAACGTGTGCCGCCGGGGCACACGCCGCTGCCCGGCTAGCAGGGCCCTAAACTGGGCCGGGAAGGCCAGCGCCGCCTGCCCGGTTGACCGGAGCAGGTCGCCATCGGCCCAGGCATTCGGACGGTGGCGAGTCTTCGTGCTGCTCGAACACCCTCGCACCACCTTCTCGAGTCGGAGTCATGAGTCTCACTGGAATCCTGGACGTCCTGATGGGCGACCGGGCCATCTCGCGCCTGCTCGAGATCGCCCGCGACGGCCACGAACCACAGATCGATGTCACCGCTCCGGCCGGTCTTCGCCCGGCCCTGCTGGCCGCCCTGGCCGCTGATCAGCCGGCCGGGGCCGGGCGGAGCGTGCTGGCGGTGACGGCAACCGGCCGGGAGGCGGAGGACCTGGCCCGCGCCCTGCGCTGTTTCCTGCCGCCGCCGAGCGTGGCCGAGTTCCCCTCCTGGGAGACGCTTCCGCACGAGCGGCTCAGCCCGCGCAGCGACACCGTCGGGCGGAGGCTGGCCGTCCTTCGCCGCCTGGCGCACCCCAGCCACGGGGACCAGGCCGAGGACGGGCCGATCCGGGTGGTGGTCGCTCCGGTCCGGGCGGTGCTCCAGCCGATCGTCACTGGGCTGGGCGATCTGGAGCCGGTGTCGCTGATGGCGGGCCAGGACGCCGAGCTGACCGATGTGGTCCAGCGGCTGTCGGCCGCTGCCTACGCCCGGGTCGATCTGGTCGAGCGGCGAGGTGAGTTCGCCGTTCGCGGAGGCATTCTCGACGTCTTCCCGCCGACTGAGGAACACCCGCTGCGGATCGAGTTCTGGGGCGACACGGTCGAGGAGATCCGCTGGTTCGCGGTCGCAGACCAGCGCAGCCTGGAGATCGCCGGTCATGGCCTGTGGGCCCCTCCGTGCCGGGAGTTGCTGCTCACCGACGAGGTCCGGCAACGGGCCGCAGACCTGGCACAGCGGCTGCCCGGCGTCGCCGACATGCTGGAGAAGATCGCGGCCGGGATCGCAGTGGAGGGGATGGAATCGCTCACCCCCGCGCTGGTGGACGGCATGGAGTCGCTGATCGACGCGCTGCCCGGCGGCACCCATGTAGTGCTCTGCGATCCCGAGCGAGTGCGGTCGCGGGCGCATGATCTGGGCGCGACCAGCCAGGAATTCCTTCAGGCGAGCTGGCTTTCGGCGGCCGCAGGCAGCAAGGTGCCGGTCGATCTGGAGCCGGTGCTGGGTGCGGCGTCGTTCTGGAGCCTGGCCGCCGTCCGCGAGCACGCACTGTCCCACGATGTGCCCTGGTGGTCGCTCAGCCCGTTCGGGATGGACGCCGAGCTGTCGGATCTGGCGGGCTCCGGAGCCGGTGACGTGCTGGTCCTGAGCCCCCAGGTCAGCGAACCGGAGACCTACCGCGGCGACACCGAGCGGGCGATCGCTGACGTCGCGGCGTGGCTGCGGGACGGCTGGCGGGTTGCCGTGCTGGTGCAGGGGGCCGGCCTGGCTCGCCGGGTGGTAGAGGTGCTGGCCGAGCACGATGTGGCCGCCAACCTGGTCGACGACCTGGAGCAGGCGCCGAGCCCGGCGGTCGCTGCGGTCGCAACCGGGGACCTGGGCCGGGGTTTCGTGGCTACGCAGCTGAAGTTCGCGTTACTGACCGAGTTCGAGCTGACCGGCGGATCGGCGTCCGGCAGTACCCGGGAGATGGCCCGGATGCCGGCCCGGCGCCGCAACATGGTCGACCCGTTGCAGCTGAGCGCCGGTGACCTGGTGGTGCACGAGCAGCACGGGGTCGGACGGTTCGTCGAAATGATGCAGCGCACCATCGGCGGCGCCACCCGCGAATACCTGGTGATCGAATATGCGCCGTCTCGGCGCGGGCAGCCAGGTGATCGGTTGTTCGTGCCCAGCGACGCACTGGATCAGGTGACCCGGTACGTCGGTGGCGAGCAGCCCTCGCTGAACAAGCTGGGCGGCTCGGACTGGGCCAAGACCAAGGGCCGGGCGCGGAAGGCGGTGCGGCAGATCGCCGGTGAGCTGATCCAGCTCTACTCGGCCCGGATGGCGACGTCCGGGCACGCTTTCGGTCCGGACACACCGTGGCAGCGCGAGCTGGAGGATGCCTTCGCCTACGTGGAGACGCCGGATCAGCTGGTCACCATCAACGAGGTGAAAGCCGATATGGAGAAGCCGATCCCGATGGATCGGCTGATCTGCGGGGACGTCGGTTACGGCAAGACCGAGATCGCGGTCCGGGCCGCCTTCAAGGCGGTGCAGGACGGCAAGCAGGTGGCCGTGCTGGTCCCGACCACTCTGCTGGTGCAGCAGCACCTGGAGACCTTCCACGAGCGGTATGCCAACTTCCCGGTGGTGGTGAAGCCGCTGTCCCGGTTCTCCACCGACAAGGAGGCCGAGACGGTTGTGGCCGGGCTGGCCGACGGCAGTGTGGACATTGTGATCGGCACGCACCGGCTGCTGACGTCGTCGGTGAAGTTCAAGGACCTCGGACTGGTGGTGGTGGACGAGGAGCAGCGGTTCGGGGTCGAGCACAAGGAGCGGCTCAAACAGCTGCGCACCAATGTGGACGTGCTGGCGATGAGCGCCACCCCGATCCCGCGCACCCTGGAGCTGGCGGTGACCGGCATCCGCGAGATGTCCACTCTGCTGACCCCGCCGGAGGAGCGGCACCCGGTGCTGACCTTCGTCGGCGGCTACGACGAGCGCCAGATCACCGCGGCGATCCGGCGCGAGCTGCTGCGCGAGGGTCAGGTGTTCTACGTGCACAACCGGGTCGAGTCGATCGAGCGGGCGGCCTCGCGGCTACGAGAACTGGTGCCGGAGGCCAGGATCGCCGTCGCTCACGGCAAGATGGGCGAGCATCAGCTGGAGCAGGTGATCCTGGATTTCTGGGATCGCAAGTTCGACGTCCTGGTCTGCACCACCATCGTGGAGACCGGGCTGGACATCTCCAACGCGAACACGCTGGTGCTGGAACGGGCTGACCTGATGGGACTTTCGCAGCTGCACCAGTTGCGGGGCCGGGTCGGCCGGGGCCGGGAGCGGGCCTATGCGTACATGCTCTACCCGCCCGAGCGGCCGATGACCGAGACCGCGCACGACCGGCTACAGACCATCGCGGCCAACACCGATCTGGGTGCGGGCATGGCGGTGGCGATGAAGGACCTCGAGATCCGCGGCGCCGGGAACCTGCTGGGTGGCGAACAGAGTGGCCACATCGCCGGAGTCGGCTTCGATCTCTACATCCGGCTGGTCGGCGAGGCGGTGGCCGACTTCCGTGGCGAGGCCCAGGAGGAGTACGCCGAGGTCAAGATCGACCTGCCGGTGGACGCGCACCTGCCGCACGATTACCTCCCGACCGAACGGCTGCGGTTGGAGGCCTACCGGAAGATCGCCGAGGTCAGCTCGGACTCCGGCCTGGACGAGGTCCGGGCCGAGCTGATCGACCGATACGGGCCGATGCCGGAGGTGGTGGCCAACCTCCTGGAGGTGGCCCGGCTACGAATCATGGCGCGGCGGGCCGGTTTACGCGAGATCTCGGCTCAGGGCACCTCGATCCGGTTCGGACCGGTGGAGCTGCTCGATTCGGCCCAGATCCGGCTGAACCGGCTCTATCCCGGATCGGCCATCAAGCAGGCGGTTTCGACCGTGCTGGTGCCCCGCCCCGTGACCGCCCGGATCGGGGGCCAGCCGCTGCGGGACGTCGCGGTGCTGCACTGGGCCTGCGAGTTCATCGACGCGGTGCTGCTGGGCCAGGTCTCGGCGGCCGCGACGGCCGCGGCCCGCGGTTGAGCTCGCCCTGGCTGCGCGTGGTGAGCCGGGGCAGCTAGCATCCGGGGTGTGAGTGGGATCTCGCGTCGTCGTGCTGCTGCCGCAATGGCCGCCGCTGCTCTGACTGGTTCGTTACTGCTGGGCGGTTGCGCCTCGTCCGAGGCGGGCGCCGCCGCCACGGTCGGTGATCACCGCATCTCGGTGGCCGAGGTGCAGTCCGGCTACCACAGCATCGTCGAGCTGGCCGGCCCGGATGCGGGGTTTACCCAATCGATCATCCTCAACTACCTCATCCTCGAGCCGTATCTCGACCAGGTCGCCAGCGAGATGGGCCGCGGGGTCTCCGCCGACGATGCCAGGCACCAGTTCAACATCGACGCCTCGCTGCCGGCGCCGTCGGCTGCTGCGCTCAAGGTGATGCGCGCGCTGGCGGCTAACCAGGCGATCCGGTCCGGCCGCACCGACGACGAGATCAACCGCACCTATCAGCAGGTCAGCGACCGGCTCAAGGCGGACGGCGTGCACATCAACCCGCGCTACGGCGCCGGGCTTCAGTACAAGGTCGGTGACCAGGCGATGCTGACCATCCTGCCGGAGAAGCAGGACTGGATCGCCAGCACACCCCAGCCGAGCAGCATCAGTTCGTCGCCGGAGCCGGCCCCGTCGCCGTGATCCACGACGTACCACCCGAGGGCCGGGTCACCCTGCTGCTGACCACTCCCCGCTCTGCTCCCGGCCTGCTGAACTGGGCCGCCTGGCAGAGACTTCGGCAGGCGACCACGGTTCTGGCCGCTGGGCCGGATCCGGCCTGGCTGGCTGAGTTCGAGAACGCCGGGATCCAGGTCCAGGACGTCGCCGGGCTCGCGGTAGGTGAGCGGGCTGGCCGGCTGGCCGCCCTCGGGGCCGAACCCGGGGACGTGGTCTGGTGGGGGAGCCCGGACGCCGATCCCGGCCTGACCGACGCGCTGGCCGAGCACCTGTCTCGCCGGGCGATGAGCGGCCAGCCGCCGCAGATCGAGGTGCTGACCGGTTCGCACGACGTGCCCGGTGCCCGGCTGCTGGACCTGGTTGCGGTGATGGACACCCTGCGCTCGCCCGGCGGTTGCCCCTGGGACGCCCAGCAGACCCACCAGTCGCTGCTGCCGTTCCTGCTGGAGGAGACCCACGAGGTGATCGAGGCGGTCGAGGCCGGGGACCGGGAGCACCTGGCCGAGGAACTGGGAGACCTGTTGCTGCAAGTGGTCTTTCATGCCCGGCTGGCCCAGGAGGAGCAGCCGCCGTTCAGCATTGACGATGTCGCCGCCGGGATCGTGGCCAAGCTGGTGCGCCGGCATCCTCATGTCTTCGGCTCCGCTGCGGCGCAGGGGCCAGGAGGTCTGACCGCTGCGGACGTCGAGCAGAACTGGGAGCAGCTGAAGGCGGCCGAGAAGCCCCGGCGCGTAGGCTTCGATGGCATCCCGGCGAGCCTGCCGGCGCTGGCCCGGGCCCAGAAGATGCTGTCCCGGATCGAGCGCGGAGGCAGCAGCCTGGATCAGGCGGTGACCGCCGCCGCGGCCGGCGATGCCGTGGCCGCCACCCTGCTCGGCGCCGTGCTGGAGGCTCGCGAGGCAGGCCAGGATCCCGAGGCGGTTCTGCGGGCGGCGCTGGGCCGCCTCCCCGCCCCTTGATCAGCCCCTGATGGGAGCTGTGGCAGCAGCCAGCGCGCAGCACCGATGACTAGCCGGCGCCACCATGGCAGCTCTGGCTACAGATCCTCTGCTGCGTCTGGTCGCCGGCCTGAATGCGGCTGAGGCACGATGGAGTCATGCAGGAGGAGCCGGTTCACGATCCGGTGGTGACCGCCCGGTTCCGGGATGTGGCCGGGCGGGTTCTGGACGCGATGCTGGCGTCCCGGCCCGAGCACGCCACCGAACTGGGTGATCACCGCTTCGACGACCGGCTCACCGACTATGCGCCCGAGGCGGTCAGTGAACAGGCCGCCATGCTGGCCGAGGCGCTGACCGCGCTGGATGACGTGGACGACAGCAGTCTGGTCATCGGTGACCGGGTCGACCTGGAGATCCTCCGCACCCAGGTCACCGGCACGCTCTGGGAGCTGACCGAGCTCCGCCGCCACGAGCGTGACCCGCTGGCTCATCTGCCTGGAGACGCTCTCTATCCGCTGATCGCCCGTGACTCGGGTGAGCCGGCCGCCCGGCTGCGCGCGCTGGCGGCCCGGATGGCCCTGGTCCCGGCCCGGCTGAGCACGGCCCGTGAGGTGCTGCACGACATGCCCCGGGTACACGTGGAGACGGCGATCGGCCAGGCCAGCGGCACTTTGGCCATGCTGACCAGCGAACTCGGCCTGCTGCTGAACCAGGAGCCCGGTCTGGCCGGACGGGTGGAGCCGGCCCGGGACGCCGCCGTGAACGCGCTGACCGGGTACATCCGCTGGCTGGAGGGGCAACTGCCGGTCAGCGATGGGCCCCCCCGGCTGGGGGACCAGGCCTTCGCCGCCCAACTCTGGTACACCCTCGACACCGAGACCGGCCCGGACGTGCTGCTCACCCGAGCCGAGAGCGACCTGCAGGGGATCGAGGAGGAGATCGCTGAACTGGCGTCCACCATCGCCGGAGCTCCGCCCCGGCCGGGCCAGGTGCGGGACGTGCTCGATCAGGTCGCGGCCGGCTTTCCGGCGTCCGACGCCACCATCCTGCCGCTCTGCCAGGACGCTCTCACTCTGCTGACCAGCCGATGCCGGGAGCTCGATCTGGTCAGCATCCCCGACGTGCCGGTCCAGCTGATCGTGATGCCGTCCTCCCGGCGGGGAGTGGCCGTGGCCTACTGCGATCCGCCCGGCCCGCTGGAACCCGGGGCTACCGGACTACCCACCTTCTTCGCCGTTTCGCCGACACCACCGGGCTGGGATCAGGACCAGGTGGCTTCGTTCTACCGCGAGTACAACGGCCACATGGTGCGCAACCTGACCGTGCACGAGGCGATGCCGGGGCACGTGCTGCAGCTGTCCCACTCGAATCACTACCAGGGCGCGACCCGGGTCCGGACGGCGGCCCGCAGCGGCCCGATGGTCGAGGGATGGGCGGTCTACGCCGAGGAGCTCATCGCCCGGTCCGGGCTCGGGCTCACTCCGCAGGACGACGCGGCGCTGCGCCTGCAGCAACTGAAGATGCAGCTGCGCACCACGATCAACGCCATCCTGGACATCCGGGTCCACGCGCACGGGATGACCGAGGCCGAGGCGATGACGCTGATGATGCAGCGCGGGCATCAGGAGGAGGGTGAGGCCACCGGCAAGTGGCGGCGCGCCCTGCTGACGTCGTCCCAGCTCTCCACCTACTACTGCGGCTACCGGGAGATCAGAGACATCGTTCAGCAGTGCCGCGACCAGCACCCGAGCTGGCCGGATCGGCGTATCCACGACGCGATGCTGGCGCATGGCTCGCCGCCTCCCCGGCACCTGCGCACCCTGCTGGAACTGGGCGGATAGCCGGCCAACAGCCCGCGAATAACACTGGCCTGCGGGGAGCCGCACCGATGAGGGCCGGTGAACTCGATAGCCTTATGCGACCCTTACGCCGATCTCACCCCGCTGATCACTGAGCCGATCATCCAGCCGATCACCCACCACCTGCAGGAGCATTGACGAATGGCCATCATCGACGCCGTCGGCGCACGCGAGATCCTCGACTCCCGGGGCAACCCCACGGTCGAGGTCGAGGTGATGCTCGGCGACGGGACGTTCGCCCGGGCCGCCGTCCCCTCCGGTGCCTCCACCGGTGCCTTCGAGGCGGTCGAACGGCGGGACGGCGACAAGTCCAGGTACCTCGGCAAGGGCGTGCAGGATGCCGTCTCGGCGGTGATCGAGCAGCTCGGCCCCGAGGTGGCCGGGCTGGAGGCCGACGATCAGCGTCTGGTCGACCAGGCCATGCTCGACCTGGACGGAACCGACAACAAGGGGTCGCTGGGTGCGAACGCGATCCTCGGGGTGTCGCTGGCGGTGGCCAAGGCGGCGGCGGAGTCGGCTGGGCTGGAGTTGTTCCGCTATGTCGGCGGCCCGAACGCGCACACTCTGCCGGTGCCGATGATGAACATCCTGAACGGAGGTGCCCACGCCGACAGCGGCGTGGACATCCAGGAGTTCATGGTCGCGCCGATCGGGGCGGCCTCCTTCAAGGAGGCTCTGCGCTGGGGAGCGGAGATCTACCACTCGCTGAAGTCGGTGCTGAAGTCGCAGGGGCTGAGCACCGGGTTGGGCGACGAGGGCGGCTTCGCCCCGAGCGTGCCGAGCAACCGGGCCGCGCTGGACCTGATCGCGACCGCGATCGACCAGGCCGGGTTCCGGCTCGGCAGTGAGATCGGGCTGGCCCTGGACGTAGCCGCGACCGAGTTCTACCAGGACGGCGGTTACCGCTTCGAAGGCAGCACCAAGTCCACCGACGAGATGATCGAGTACTACACCGGCCTGGTCGACGGGTTCCCGATGGTGTCGATCGAAGATCCGCTGGGTGAGGACGACTGGGACGGCTGGACGGCGATCACCTCGGCCCTGGGTGGACGGGTGCAACTGGTGGGCGACGATCTGTTCGTCACCAACCCGGTCCGGCTGGCCAAGGGGATCGAGCTCGGCGCGGCGAATGCCATGCTGGTCAAGGTGAATCAGATCGGCACCCTGACCGAGACGCTGGATGCCGTCACACTGGCCCAGCGCAGCGGATACCGGTGCATGATGAGCCACCGGTCCGGTGAGACCGAGGACACCACCATCGCCGATCTCGCGGTGGCCACCGACTGCGGCCAGATGAAGACCGGCGCTCCGGCCCGCTCGGAGCGGGTGGCCAAGTACAACCAGCTGCTGCGGATCGAGGAGGAGCTGGACGACG
>CAXUFS010000018.1:0-20166 GCA_964250315.1 uncultured Kineosporia sp.
AGCCTGCGCCATCCCGGCCAGCGCCGTCCCAGCCCGGCCCCCCGCCCCGGATGCCGGCGGCGTGGGAGGTGCCGATCGTCGCACCGCCGGTAGCCGGGCAACCAGCTCGCTCCCAGCCGTCCGCTGCGGATCAGCGCCCGGTTCCGGTGCCCGAACGCGAGCCGGTCACCGAATCCGGGCTGGAACAGCCGGAGGCTGGAACCGGGCAGGCGACTGAACGGACCATCACCGAACGCACCATCACCGAGCGGATCGCCACCGAACGCACCCTGACCGCTCCGGCGTCCGCCGGGCAGGCCTCCGCTGCGTCTGGTACCCGGTCCTGGAGCCAGCCCGGGATCGGTCAGCCGGACCTCATCCATCCCCGCTCGGGGATCGAGCCCGGTGTCATCGTCCAAGCCAGCCAGTTCGGCCGCACTGACCAGCCGAGCCGATCCAGCCAGCCGGATCAGACAAGCCAGCTGACCCGTAACGGGTTGCGCAAGCGAATGCCACGCGACCAGCGGATGCCGCCCGGGGCCACCAGCGGGCATCGGGTGATCGACCTGGATGCCGCTGCCCGAGCCGAGGGCCGGGCGGATCGCCCGGCCCCGGTCAGCTCCTCTCCGGCCGACGTGGCGGCCCGGATGAGCGCGCTGCGGGCGGGCCTGCAACGGGGGCGCCAGTCCGAGGAAGCAGAGGAAGCCGGCGGCGGGGAGTCGGCCGCGAAGGGATCTGTATGAGCTTCGACGGAGTCACCGATCAGCACGAGTTCGGGTGGATGCTCGGCAATTTCGTGCATAACACCGATGGCGTGCGGGAGGCGGTGGCGGTCTCGTCCGATGGCCTGCTGATCGCCGGGTCCGAGGGCCTGAGCCGGGGCGAGGCTGACCATCTGGCCGCGATCGTTTCCAGCATCACCAGCCTTGGGCGCAGCGCCGCCCGCCGATACGACTTCGACGGCCTCAAACTGGTCATGCTCGAGATGAATCGCGGCTTCCTGCTGGTCTCCGCGATCGCTGGTGGCAGCTGCCTGGGGGTGGTGGCCGAGGGAGACTGCGACCTGGGCCTGATCGGTTACGAGATCTCCACTCTGGCCGAGCGTTTCGGGACGATGCTGACGCCGTCCCTGATCTCTGAATCCCGGGAGCACCTGCCGCAATGAGCGAGTCCGGGCACGGAGCCCACTCGCGTGACGCCGCGGGCGCGGATGACGACGACCTGATCATCCGGCCCTTCCTGCTCACCGGGGGCCGCACCCGTCCCGCTCAAGAAGGACTGTATGTCGAGGCACTCCTCCAGGCCCAGCTGGGCACCGATACCGCCGGGCTGCGGTTCGAGGCCGGGCAGATCGTCGAACTCTGCCAGAAACCCCTCTCGGTCGCGGAACTGGCTGCCGCCCTTCACATCCCGCTCGGCGTGGTCCGGGTGCTGGTGTCCGACCTGATTGCCGACGGGCTGATCGTTCTGGTCCAGCGCCAGGAACTGTCTCTGCAGATGATTGAAAGGATCCGCGACCGTGTCCGCGCACTTTGATTCAGCGACATCGAGACGGGCTCCAGCCCCGGTCTCGGTGAAGATCGTGATCAGCGGGGGGTTCGGGGTGGGGAAAACGACGTTCGTGGGCGCGATCTCGGAGATCGAGCCGCTGATGACCGAGGCCGACATGACGTCGGTCAGCACCGGCATCGACGACCGGAGCCCGGTTCCGGAGAAGGTGACCACCACGGTGGCACTGGATTTCGGCCGGATCAGCCTGGACGAGACGCTGCGGCTCTACCTGTTCGGTACTCCGGGCCAGGACCGCTACGCCTTTCTCTGGGACGACCTGGTGCAGGGGGCGCTCGGGGCGGTGGTCCTGCTGGACACAGCCCGGATCGAGGACTGCTTCCCGGCCATCGATTACTTCGAGGAGCACGATGTGCCGTTCCTGGTCGCGGTCAACATGTTCGACTCCCGCCGCCGGTTCGACCTCAGCGAGGTCCGCGAAGCGCTCGGCGTCCAGGACACCACTCCGGTGATCGAATGCGACGCCCGCAGCCGCGAGTCGGTGAAGGGCACCCTGGCCGCCTTGACCGAGGAAGTGCTGGTCCGCCGGCTGGCCGAGGCGGAGGCCGTCCCCCGATGAGAAGACCTGCCGCTGTTCCACCCGTCATCAGCTCACCGAGAGGGACTCCTGCCATGCGCGACATCCGCCGGCCCGCTGTTCGCAGATCCGGTGTGCGCGGACTCGCCCTGGCCGCGGTCACTGTCCTGGCCCTGTCGGCCTGCGGATCGAAGGCGCCCGAGGTGGCCCCTGCTCCTGGGGTGAAGGCCAGCCCGTGCGGCACGGTGACCCTCGCGGTGAACCCGTGGGTGGGATACGCCGCCAACGCCGCGGTGATCTCCTCCATCGCCCGGAACGAACTGGGCTGCAAGGTGGAGACCAGGGAAAGTGCGGAAGCGGACTCCTGGAAGCAACTGGCCGCCGGGCAGGTCGACGCGATCCTGGAGAACTGGGGGCACGACGATCTGAAGAAGCGCTACATCGACAAGGAGAAGGTGGCGGTCGAGGCCGGGCTGACCGGCAACAAAGGCGTGATCGGCTGGTACGTGCCGCCGTGGATGAAGAAGGCCTACCCCGACATCACCAACTGGAAGAACCTGAACAAGTACGCGTCGCTGTTCAAGACCGCGCAGTCCGGTTCGAAAGGGCAACTGCTGGACGGCGACCCGACCTACGTCACCAACGACAAGGCTCTGGTGGCCAATCTGAAGCTCAATTTCACTGTGGTCTACGCCGGAAGTGAGGTGGCGTCGATCGCCGCCTTCAGGGAGGCCGAGAAGAACCACACGCCATTGCTGGGCTACTTCTACTCCCCGCAGTGGCTGCTGTCGGAGCTCCCGCTGGTACACATCAGCCTGCCCGCCTACACCCCCGGCTGTGACGCTGACCTCCAGTCGGTCAAGTGCGACTACCAGCCCTTCGACCTGGACAAGATCGAGAACAAGAAGTTCGCCTACTCGGGCAGCCCGGCGGCCGAGCTGATCCAGCGGTTCCACTGGACCACCGCTGATCAGGACGAGGTGGCCCGGGACATCACCGAGGGCAAACTGATCCCCGATGCGGCGGCCCGGAAGTGGCTCAGCAATCACACCGACGTCTGGAAGGCGTGGCTGCCACCCGCGGCCTGAGCACTCAGATCCGCCGGACATTGCTGACCGGCTGGGCACGGTCCCTGTGCCCACGTCCCTCCCGCAGACCTGTGGTTGGGTGGGTGTTGTGCCGGAGTCTGCAGAGCCCGAGGTTCGTGACGTCCCCGAACGTCAGCGCTACGAGGTCTGGGTGGACGGCGAGCAGGCCGGCTTGACGGCCTATCAGCCCGAGGACGACGCGATCGCGTTCACCCACACCCGGATCTTCGATCAGTTCGAGGGCCGGGGCCTGGGATCGGTACTGATCAGCACCGCGCTGGACGACGCCCGCGACTCCGGTCACCACGTGCTGCCCTACTGCCCCTTCGTGCAGGCTTACATCCTGCGACATCCGGAGTATCTGGACCTCGTTCCGGCTGGGCGGCGCAGTGAGTTCGAACTGCCCGAGGCCGGCTGACACCCTGCCGTCCAGGCCGGGCGGGATGAGGACTGTTGCCGCGCGGGTTACAGCCTGAGCAAGATGGACGCAGCAACAATGGCGGGGCAAGGAGAGGGTCATGGAAGACAGCCCGGGGCCGGCCGTGCGGCCACCCGTTCAGCGGCTGGCAAGCGTGGTGATCCGGTTCGCCGGCGACTCCGGTGACGGCATGCAGCTCACCGGTGACCGGTTCACCGCCGAGACCGCCGGACTGGGGAACGATCTGGCCACACTGCCCAACTTCCCGGCTGAGATCAGGGCTCCGCAGGGCACGCTGCCGGGCGTCTCCAGCTTTCAGCTGCACTTCGCCGATCACGACGTCCTCACCCCCGGCGACGCCCCGGACGTGCTGGTGGCGATGAACCCGGCCGCACTCAAGGCCAACCTTGCCGAACTCCCCCGCGGCGCGACCGTGATCGCGAACGCCGACGAGTTCACCAAGCGCAACCTGGCCAAGGTCGGTTACGGGGTCAGTCCGCTGGATGACGGCAGCCTGGACTCCTACCGGGTGCATTCGGTTCCGCTGACCTCGCTCACGGTTGAGGCGCTGAAGTCGTTCGACCTGACCCGCAAGGACGCCGAACGGGCTAAGAACATGTTCGCCCTCGGCCTGCTCTGCTGGCTCTATCACCGGCCGATGGAGGGTACCCAGCGATTCCTGAACGCGAAGTTCGCCAAGAAAGCCGAGATCCTGGCCGCGAACCTGGCTGCCCTCAAGGCCGGATGGGCGTTCGGCGAAACCACCGAGGTCTTCGCCGTCTCCTACGAGGTGGCCCCGGCCGCGGCCGAGCCGGGCGAATATCGGAACATCACCGGGAACCTGGCGCTCAGCTACGGGCTGGTCACGGCGGCGCAGAAGACCGGGCTGCCCCTGGTGCTGGGCTCGTATCCGATCACCCCGGCGTCCGACATCCTGCACACCCTGTCCGCCCTGAAGCGCTTCGGAGTGGTCACCCTTCAGGCCGAGGACGAGATCGGCGCGGTCGGGGCGGCGCTGGGCGCCGCCTACGGCGGAGCCATCGGGGTCAGCACCACCTCCGGGCCAGGATTGGCGCTTAAGAGCGAAACCATAGGCCTGGCGGTCTCTTTGGAGCTGCCGCTGGTGATCGTCGACGTCCAGCGCGGCGGCCCGTCCACCGGGCTGCCGACCAAGACCGAGCAGGCTGACCTGCTGCAGGCGATGTTCGGCCGCAACGGAGAGGCCCCGGTGCCGGTGATCGCGCCGCGCTCGCCGGCCGATTGTTTCCTGGCCGCCATCGACGCCGTCCGGATCGCCACCACCTATCGCACTCCGGTGCTGCTGCTGTCCGACGGGTACCTGGCCAACGGCTCAGAGCCGTGGCGGCTGCCCGATCTGAGCGAACTACCCGACCTGCGGGTGACTCTGACGACCGAGCCGAATGCGGTCGGAGCCGGCGGCAAGCCGGTGTTCCGTCCCTACGACCGGGATCCGGACACCCTGGCCCGGCCCTGGGCGGTTCCGGGCACCGCCGGCCTGGAGCACCGGATCGGCGGGATCGAGAAGGCCTACGGCACCGGAGACATCTCCTACGACCCGGACAACCACGACCGGATGGTCCGGCTGCGCCAGGCCAAGGTGGACGGGATCGAGGTTCCCCCGCTGGAGGTGGACGACCCGGACGGGGACGCCAGTGTGCTGGTGGTGGGCTGGGGATCGACCTACGGCCCGATCGCGGCCGGCGCCCGGATCGCCCGGCAGGCCGGACTGAAGGTGGCCACCGCCCATCTGCGCAATCTGAACCCGTTCCCGGTGAACACCGGCGAGGTGCTGCGCCGCTACCCGCAGGTGCTGATTCCGGAGATGAACCTGGGCCAGCTGGCCCTGCTGCTGCGGGCCCGTTATCTGGTCGACGCTCGCGGCTACAACCAGGTCCGGGGCCTGCCGTTCAGCTCCCACGAGATCGCCGATGCAATCACCAAACTCGCCCAGGAAGTAGCGAACGACAGCGTGGAGTCGCAATCATGAGCCCTCGAGTGGCTGACCTCGGCCTGCCCATCGCCCGCCAGCCCGGCATCCACGGACTGAGCGGTGTCCCGCTACTGGACGACGGGAACCCTCAGTCCAAGCGGGATTTCACCTCGGACTCGGAAGTGCGCTGGTGCCCAGGCTGCGGTGACTACGCCATCCTGGCGGCCGTCCAGGGGTTCATGCCGGAACTGGGGATCAGGCGCGAGAACGTGGTCTGCATCAGCGGGATCGGCTGCTCGTCGCGGTTCCCCTACTATCTGGACACATTCGGGCTGCACTCGATCCATGGCCGGGCTCCGGCCATAGCCACCGGCCTGGCGGTGTCGCGGCCGGACCTGAATGTATGGGTGGTGACCGGGGACGGCGACGCGCTCTCCATCGGCGGCAACCACCTGATCCACGCCCTGCGCCGGAACGTGAACCTGACCATCCTGCTGTTCAACAACCGGATCTACGGCTTGACCAAGGGCCAGTACTCGCCGACGTCGGAGCCGGGCAAGATCACCAAGTCGACTCCGCTGGGTTCGGTCGACCACCCGTTCAATCCGGTGTCGCTGGCCCTGGGCGCCGAGGCGTCGTTCGTGGCCCGGACCATGGACTCGGATCGTGCGCACCTGACTTCCGTTCTGCGGCAGGCGGTCTCGCATCGAGGTTCGTCGCTGGTAGAGATCTACCAGAACTGCCCGATCTTCAATGACGGTGCGTTCGATGTGCTGAAGGACCGGGACGAGGCGGCGGCCCGGCTGATCCGGCTCGAGCACGGCCAGCCGATCGTGTTCGGGGCCGCGGGCGAGAACGGGGTCGTCCGGCGCCTGGACGGAACCCTTGGCGTGGCATCGGTTTCGGAGGTGGGACCGGAGGCCATCCTGCGCCACGACGCTCAACTGGAAGATCCGTCGGTGCAATTCGCGCTGTCCCGGCTGGACGACCCGAGCCTGTCGCACGTACCGGTGGGGGTGTTCCGGTCAGTGATCAGGCCCACCTACGACGACGGGGTGCGGGCGCAGATCGCAGACGCCGCTGGGCCGGTGCCGGATGACGATCTGGCCGCGCTGATCGCGGGTACGGACACCTGGACCGTGGCCGGCTGATCCTTTCCCCGGCGTGCGCCGGGCGGGATTGGCCCTCCCCGGCCGGAACGCTGATCCGCCCGGCTCAGAGGTTGCCGGCGGCGTCCAGGTCGATGTCGATCGGGAACGGGACGCCGAGAGTGAGCCGAGCGTGGTGGATGCCGCTGAGCGCGTAGACATTTGTCGCCGGATCCAGCTCATAGACGTAGACCACGGCCCGGCCCTCCACCTCTTCCACCCGCCAGAAGTGCCTGATCCCGGCCCGGGCATAGAGCTGCGGCTTGCGCTCGCGGTCCCGGATCTCGGATTCGGGGGAGACGACCTCGACGGCAAGAACGACAGAGTCGGCTGGATACCAGGTAGTGCCCGGCCCGCTGGTGACCTCGCGATCAACGATCGACAGGTCCGGCTCGGGCCGTTGCCGATGATCGAGAATGATCGACATTTCCCGGCGAACTCGCCATTGGCCCGGGACGGCGGCCCGGAGCCCGGACTCCAAGAGATATAACACGTTGGTATGAAACTGCCGCTGCGGGCTCACGAAAACCAGTCCCCCGTCGATCAACTCCGTGTGCGGGGGCAGATCCGGGAGCCGATCCAGATCCATAGCGGTGAAACCCCCCACGGGCCTGATCCAATCCGGCAGAGGTTCTGTACTCATGCTCTCCCCCTCGGTCACCTGATCGGCACCTTAGCGGCCGGAACGGACGGGACAGCGTTATCCACAGGGTCAGCTTAGCCGCGCCAGGGCGGCGTCGAGCCGGGACAGAGTGCGGTCACGGCCCAGCGCCTCCAGCGACTCGAACAGGGGCAGCCCGACCGTCCGGCCGGTGGCCGCCACCCGGATCGGGGCCTGCGCCTTGCCCAGTTTGAGCCCGGCCTCGGCGGCGACCTCCTCCAGTGCGGCCCGCAACGACCCGGCGTCCCAGCTGACTGCGGTGAACCGATCCCGGGCGGACGTGAGCAACTGGGCTGAACCCTCTTTCATCGCCTTGGCCCAGGACTGCGCATCGATCGGCGGCTCGTCCAGAAAGGCGAACTCCAGATAACCCGGCACCTCGGACAACACGATCACCCGGGTCTGGACCAGTGGAGCCAAGGCCTGAAAGACCTTCTCGTCGAACGCTTCTGGCGGCCAACTGGCCGCCGGCGCCTGCAGCCAAGGCCGAACCCGCTGCTCGAACTGCTCCAGAGTGAGGGCTCGGATGTACTCGCCGTTGAAGGCGGACAACTTCTTCACATCGAAGAAGGCCGGAGCGAGCGTGACGTCCTCGATCCGGAAGCGCTCCTCCAGTTCGGGGTAGGGCCGGATCTCGATATCGTCCCCCGGATTCCAGCCCAGCAGCATCAGGTAGTTGATCAGCGCCTCGACTAGATATCCGTCAGCGAGGAAGTCCTCCATCGCGACCTTGTCCCGGCGCTTGGACAGCTTCTGCCGCTTCTCGTTCACCAGTACCGGCAGGTGTGCCCAGACCGGCGGCGATGCCCCCAGGGCTTCCCATAGCAGTTGCTGCTTGGGCGCATTCGGCAGGTGCTCCTCGCCCCGGATCACCATGGTGATGTGTTCGTCGAGGTCGTCGACGGTGTTGGCCAGCAGGAACACGGCCGAGCCGTCACCACGGGCGATCACGAAGTCCTCGAGCGAGGAATTGGGAAAGGCCGGCTTACCCCGAATCAGGTCGATCACCACGGTCTCACCGTCGTCCGGAGTCCGGAACCGTAGTGCCCGGCCCGGCTGATAACTCAGGCCGCGGTCACGGCAGAAGCCGTCATAGCCGAGATTGGCGTTGCCGCCTCGTCTTTCGGTGAGCTGTTCGCGGGTGCAGTCACAGTAGTAGGCCCGCCCGGCCGCGAACAGGGTCAGCGAGGCCTGGCGATGCCGTTGGCTGTGCGCGGACTGGAAGTAGGGCCCCTCGAAGGTCGGGCTGCTCGGATTGATCCCGATCAGATCGAGCGAGCGGATGATCCCGTCGATCCACTCCGGCTGGTTGCGAGCAGCGTCGGTGTCCTCGATCCGCAGCACGAAGGTGCCGCCCTGATTCCGCGCCACCGCCCAGTTGAACAGCGCCGAGCGAGCACTGCCGACGTGGAACATGCCGGTGGGCGAAGGAGCAAAGCGAACCCGGACCGGAGCTGCGGACATGGGACAAGCGTAGTGACAGTCCACACCGGCGCAGGCCAGTGCGAGGACGGTGGACCTGTCGCCCGGGCACCCGACGCGCACCCAGCTAGAATGATGGGATGAATTCGGAGGTATCCCGCGGGACGGCGTTTGGAGCCTTCGCCTACGTCCTCTGGGGTTCGTTCCCGCTGTACTTCAAGCTGCTGGACGACTCCGATCCGGTCGAGATCCTGGCCCATCGGGTGCTGTGGTCGTTGCTGGTGTGCCTGATCGCGATAACTGTTGCCCAGTCCTTCAAGCAGCTGCGGGCCGTGCTGTCGTCCGGCCGGTCCACTGCTCTGCTGTCAGCAGCGGCCGTTCTGATCGCAGTGAACTGGGGCGTCTACATCTATGCCGTGAACAGCGATCATGTGGTGGAAGCCGCGCTGGGCTACTTCATCAATCCGCTGGTCACGGTGGCGCTGGGGGTGCTGGTGCTGCGGGAACGGCTGCGCCCGGCCCAATGGGCGGCGGTGGGGATCGGCGTGACGGCGGTGCTGGTGCTGGCGGCCGGCTACGGACGGCCGCCGTGGATCGCGTGGATCCTGGCGTTCTCGTTCGCTGGCTATGGGCTGGTGAAGAAGCAGGTCGGTGGCTCAGTCGGTGCGCTGGCCGGGATCGCCACCGAGACGCTGGTGCTGGCTCCGGTCGCAGCGGTCGTGCTGGCCTGGTTCGAACGGTCCGGCCGGGGCACTTTCGGTCTGAACGCTCCATGGCAGGCGCTGTTGCTGGCGTCGATGGGGGTGGTCACGGTCGTGCCGCTGCTGCTGTTCGCGGCGGCGGCCCGGCGGGTGCCGCTGACCACGATCGGCCTGCTGCAGTTCATCACCCCGGTGCTGCAGCTGCTCTGCGGCGTGCTGGTGCTGGGCGAATCGGTGCCGGTCGTCCGCTGGATCGGCTTCAGCCTGGTCTGGCTGGCGCTGGTCGTGCTCAGCGCCGACAGCCTGGCCACTGCCCGGCGAGACCGGCGAGACCGGCGGGCGGTCCGAGCCGGCGTCAAGCCTGAGGCGGTCGACCCGGAGCTGGCTCTGCGCCGCTGAGGCCGCCCCTGAACCCCTCGGTGATCGCCGGCTCAGCCCAGCAAAGTGGGCTGCGGAGCGCATTTCGCCCGGCTGGGACGGCGATCTTGCGCCAGAAGGGGGGGAGGTTAGCGGGTGCGGGCGACCAGGGCTTCGGCGAAGGCGCGCAGGGCCTGCTTGGCCGCGACATCGGGCAGCGGGTCAAGTGCCTGTACCGCCTCAGCCGACCAGCGATACGCCTCGTCCCGGGCCTGAGCCGTCGCCGGGTGCTCGCGCAGCGCCCGCACCGCCTCGGCCAGCACGTTGTCGTCCGACAGGTCACCGTCCAGCAGCGCGACCACCGCGATAGCATCCAGATCCCCAGCATCGGCGGCCCGGCGGACCAGCAACACCGGCAGGGTGGGAACTCGCTCGCGCAGGTCGGTACCCGGTTTCTTGCCGGTGTCTCCAGCCAGACCCGCCAGGTCGATCACATCATCCGCGAGCTGGAACGCGACGCCGACCCGTTCCCCGTAGATCATCATCACCTCGACCACCGCGGCCGGGCAGCCAGCGAACATCGCCCCGAACCGGCCGGCCGTGGCGATCAGCGAGCCGGTCTTGTCGGCCAGCACCTGCAGGTAGTGCGCCACCGGATCTTCGGCCGAAGACGGACCCAGAGTCTCGTGCAGCTGACCCAGGCACAGCCGTTCGAAGGTGGCGGCCTGGATCCGGACCGCCTCCGGGCCGAGATCGGCCACGATCCGGGACGCCCGGGCGAACAGCAGATCCCCGGTCAGGATCGCAACCGTGTTGCCCCAGACCTCGTGCGCCGCCGGCGCACCGCGGCGCAGCGGAGCGGAATCCATCACGTCGTCGTGGTAGAGCGTGGCCAGATGGGTCAGCTCGACCACCACGGCGGCGTCCTGGATGGCTGGAGCGCTGGCATCGCCGAGCTGGGCGGCCAGCAGGGTCAGCATCGGCCGGACCCGCTTGCCCCCGGCGGAGATCAGGTACCGGGAGGTCTCATCGGCCAGCCGATCGCTCTGCCCGGCTGCCGAGCGCAGCCGCAGCTCCACCGCGTCCAGCCCAACCTGCACCGCTTGGGACAACTCTGGATCCGCGACGGCCAGATCCAGTGAAGCGGTCATGGGGCTCACCGTAAGAACGTTGCGCTGTTCTGCGCCAGTTGCAGCACGTAGGACGGGGCCACGCCGAGGAATACGGTGGCCAGCGCGCCCACACCGGCCGCGGTCCAGGCCATCATCCCGGGCGCCACCACGGTGGTGGCATCACCGGCCGGCTCGCTGAAGTACATCAGGACGATCACCCGGACGTAGAAGAACACCGCGATCGCACTGGCCAGCACGCCGGCCAGGACCAGGGCCGGCCCCCAGGCGGCCTGGTCCAGTGCGGCCGAGAACACCGCGTACTTGCCGGAGAAGCCGCTGGTCAGCGGGATACCAGCGAAGGCCAGCAGGAACAGCGCGAACAGCGCCGCGAACGCGGGTGAGCGCTTGCCCAGACCGGCCCACTGGGACAGGTGGGTGGCCTCGCCGCCGATCCCGCCCTCCGGCGTCGAGCTGCGGACCAGGGTGACCATCGCGAACGCACCGATGGTGGTGAAGCCGTAGGCAACCAGGTAGAAAAGCACCCCGGAGACGCCGGCCTTGTTGACCGCCAGCAGGCCAACCAGGATGAAGCCCGCGTGCGCGATCGAGGAATAGGCCAGCATCCGCTTGATGTCCGCCTGCACGATCGCCACCACCGACCCCAGCAGCATGGTGGCGACAGCTACCCCCCAGATCACCGGCTGCCAGTCCCAGCGTTCGCCGGGCAGGGCGACGTAGGCGATCCGCATCAGCGCGCCGAAGGCGGCCACCTTGGTGGCAGCCGCCATGAACCCGGTGACCGGCGTCGGGGCACCCTGGTAGACGTCCGGCGTCCAGGACTGGAACGGGAACGCGCTGACCTTGAACAGCAACCCGACCGCCAGCAGGGCGATGCCCAGCAGCAACAGCCCATCCTTGCCGACCACCATGTCCGCCGCCGTGCCCCCGCTCTCCTGGCTCACCGCGTTGGCGATGTCGGACATCCGCACCGAGCCAGCGAAGCCATACAGCATGGCGGTGCCGAACAGGAAGAACGCGGAGGAGAACGAGCCGAGCAGGAAGTACTTCATCGACGCCTCCTGCGAGAGCAGGCGCCGGCGCCGGGCCAAGCCGCAGAGCACATACAGCGGCAAGGAGAACACTTCCAGCGCAACGAACATGGTGAGGAGGTCATTGGCCGCCGGAAACAGCAGCATGCCCAGAATCGACAGCAGCAGCAGCGGATACACCTCGCTCTGCACCAGGCCCATCCGCCCGGCCCGGGTCTCCTCCGGCGATCCCGGGGTGGCCGAGGCCTGGGCGGTGAAGGACGAGGTCTGCGGAGAGCCCTGCTCGGCCATGGTGAAGACCGCCAGCAGGCCCATCGCCAGGATCGTGCCCTGCAGGAACAGAGCCGGGCCGTCGATCACCACCGCACCGCCAGCGGTGATCACCTGCTTGTCGTTGATGCCGAGCAGCACCACCGTGACCAGCGCGGCCGCGATCGACAGCGTGCACAGCAGCACCTGGCCGAAGAACCGCTGGGCCCGGGGCGCGAACGCCTCCACCAGCACCGAAACCATCGCCGCCCCGAAGACGATCAGCATCGGGAGGACGGCGGCATAGTCGATCGGCGGCGCCTTCACTTGGTTGCTCCCGTCTGCGGCGCAGCCACGCCGTCCACCGTGGGCCGCGGATCAGTGGTCCCGGTGGTCGACATGGTGCGGCTGATCGCTGGGTTGATCACGTCCAGCACCGGCTTGGGATAGAAGCCCAGGAATACGATGACGGCGATCAGCGGCGCCAGCACCCAGGCCTCGCGCATGGTCACGTCCCGCCAGTCGGCGGCGTACTCCCGGGCCGGTCCGGTGAACATCCGCTGGTAGGTGAGCAGGATGTAGAGCGCGGCCAGCACGATGCCCAGTGTGGCCAGCACAGCAGCGGCCGGGTACCGGGTGAATGTGCCCACCAGGACCAGGAACTCGCTGATGAAGCTGGACAGGCCCGGCAACGCCAGGCTGGACAGGCCGGCCAGCAGGAAGCCCCCGGCCAGCAGGGGGGTGCTGCGCTGCAGGCCGCCGAAGTCCTCGATCGCGGCCGAGCCCCCCCGCCGGGCGATCAGCATGCCGCCGACCAGGAACAACGCGGCGGTAGAGAACCCGTGGTTGACCATATAGAGGGTCGAACCGGCCTGGCCGGTGGAGGTGAAGGCGAAGATGCCCAGCACGATGAAGCCGAAGTGCGAGACAGAGGTGTAGGCGATCAGCCGCTTCAGGTCGCTCTGCCCGATCGCCAGCAACGCGCCGTACAGCACCGACACCACAGCCAGCCCGATCACGAACGGCGAGGCCCACTTGCTGGCGCTGGGGAACATCGGAAGGCAGAGCGTCAGCATGCCGAAGGTGCCGACCTTGTCCAGTACGCCGACCAGCAGCACGGCCACCCCGGAAGGGGACTGGGCGGCGGCATCCGGCAGCCAGGTGTGCACCGGGAACATCGGCGCCTTGATCGCGAAGGCGATGAAGAAGCCGATGAACAGTAGCCGCTCGACCGCCGAGCTGGAGTAGCTCAGGCCGGTGAGTTTGTCGATCATGAAGCCCTGATCCCCGCCGGGGCCGGCCGCGAACACCCCGATCACCGCGACCAGCATGATCAGGCCACCGGCCAGGGAGTAGATCAGGAACTTGACCGCCGCGTAACGCCGATGCGGGCCACCGAAGCTGCCGATCAGGAAGTAGACCGGAATCAGCATCGCCTCGAACACAACGTAGAACAGGAACAGGTCCCGGGCCGCGAAGATCGCGATCATCGCGGTTTCCAGCATCAGGATCAGGGCGAAGAACTGCGGCGCCCGGTCGGCTTTCACCTCGTTCCACCCGGCCAGGATGCAGATCGGCACCAGCACCGCGGACAGCGCGATCATGACCAGCCCGATGCCGTTGACCCCGAGCGCGTAACTCACGCCGAACTGCGGGATCCAGGCGTGCCGTTCGGTGAACTGGAAGGTTCCGTGCGCGGTGGTGTCGAACTGGGCCGCCATGATCACGGTCAGCACCAGGGTGGCCAGTGAGACCGCCAGCGCGATGTGCCGGGCCCGGGCCTTGAATGAGCCCGGCAGGAGGGCGACCGCGACCGAGCCCACCAGGGGCACCGCACCGATGGTGGTGAGCCAGGGAAAGTCCATCGGGATTCCTCTCAGAACCGGACGGCGAGAACGCCGCCGATCAGCACAATGACCCCGGCCAGCATGGAGGCGGCATAGGAGCGGACCAGGCCGGTCTGGATCCGGCGCAATCGCCCGCCCAGCCCGCCGATCAGGGCAGCCAGCCCGCCGACCGCGCCGTCGATGCCCTTGCCGTCCACGAACACCAGCAAGCGGGTCAGGTACTGACCCGGCCGCATGAACACCGCCTCATTGAGGTCGTCCTGGAAAAGGTCGCGACGAGCGGCCCGGGTCAGCAGACTCCCTCGCGGGGCCACCGCCGGCACCTCCTGCTGCCAGTACATCCGCCAGGCCAGGAACACCCCGATCGCGACCAGTGCCAGGGTGAGCACGGTGATCAGAACTGGCGCGATCACCGGTTCGGTCTCCGGGCGCCGGCCCACCACCGGCTCCAGCCAGTGCACCAGCGTGCTGTTGATCCCCAGCGCCGCGCCGAGGAACACCGACCCGACCGCCAGGATCATCATTGGAACGGTCATCAGCAGGGGCGACTCGTGGGGATGGGAGCCCTTGGGCCAGCGGGCCGTCCGGCCCTGGAAGGTCATGAAGAACAGTCGCGACATGTAGAAAGCAGTGACTCCGGCCGCGAGCAGAGTGGTGAAGCCGAAAACCCAGGGACGCCAGCCGTCACCGATGAAGGCAGCCTCGATGATGCGGTCCTTGCTCCAGTACCCCGACAGCAGCGGAAACCCGATGATGGCCAGCCAGCCACATCCGAACGTGATCCAGGTGATCTTCATCGCCCCGGCCAGCCGGCCGTAGGTGCGCATCTGCACATCGTCGTTCATCCCGTGCATCACCGAGCCCGCGCCGAGGAACATCCCCGCCTTGAAGAAGCCGTGGGTGAGCAGGTGGAAGATCGCGAACGCGGCGCCGATCGGGCCGAGGCCGGCGGCCAGCATCATGTATCCGATCTGGGACATGGTGGACGCCGCCAGCGCCTTCTTGATGTCGTCCTTGGCGCAGCCCACGATCGCGCCGTAGACCAGGGTGACCGCACCGACGATCACCACCAGCAGCTGCGCGTCCGGGGCTCCGTTGAAGATCGGCCCGCTCCGAACCACCAGATACACCCCGGCCGTCACCATGGTGGCGGCGTGGATCAGCGCCGACACCGGGGTCGGGCCGGCCATCGCGTCGCCCAGCCAGGACTGCAACGGGAACTGCGCTGACTTGCCACAGGCCCCCAGCAGCAGCATCAGCCCGATGAAGGTGAGCAGGCCCTCGGACGCCTTGCCACTGTTCTGGAACACCCCGGCGAACGACACCTGACCGAAGCCGGCGAACATGCCCATGATCGCCAGCGACAGCCCGACGTCGCCGACCCGGTTCACCACGAAGGCCTTCTTGGCCGCGGCCGCATAGTTCGGGTTGTGGTTCCAGAAGCCGATCAGCAGGTAGGAGGCCAGGCCCACGCCCTCCCAGCCGACATAGAGCAACAGGTAGGAATCGGCCAGCACCAGCAGCAGCATCGCCGCCACGAACAGGTTCAGGTACGCGAAGAACCGGCGACGGTCGTGGTCGTGCTCCATGTAGGCCACGGAGTAGACGTGGATCAGCGACCCGACGAAGGTGATCAGCAGGACGAACGCGCTGGACAGCGGGTCCAGCAGCAGTCCGGCGTCCAACTTGAAGTTACCGGCGTGCACCCAGGAGAAGAGATGGACATCGCGAGCACGCTGGCCCGCGTCCACGCCACGGAGGGAGAAGAACAACAGCGCGCCCCCGACGAACGCCGCCCAGGACAGCGCCACGCCCAGCCAGTGCCCGATCGGGTCCAGCCGGCGTCCGCCCAGCAGCAGGATGGCCGCGCCGGCCAGCGGCAGGGCCACCATCAGCCAGGCGCCGGACTGGATGGTGCCCGAAGCGGCCTGATACTGCCCTGCGGCCGACAACATCGTCACGGCTGCGCCTCTCAGTACTTCAGCAGGTTGGCGTCGTCCACCGACGCTGACCTGCGGGTCCGGAAGATCGTCATGATGATGGCCAGCCCGATCACGACCTCGGCCGCCGCGACCAGCATCACGAACAGGGCGATGACCTGGCCTTCGACGTTCCCGTTGATCCGGGAGAAGGTGACGAAGGCGAGGTTGGCGGCGTTCAGCATCAGTTCGACGCCCATGAACACGATGATCGCGTTGCGGCGAACCAGGACGGTGACGCCGCCGATGGTGAACAGGATCACCGACAGGTACAGCCAGTTGACCAGGTTCATCGGATCTCCTCCCGCACGGCGTCCGCACTGGCGTCTCTAGTCCGCCCGCTGCCCTGCTCACTGGCGTGCTCCAGATCGGCTGGGCGCTGCCCGCGGGGAGTGATCTCGCCCTCGATCACGGCGACGTCCTCGGCCACAGTGGTGACCGATCGCATCTGGCCGCGGGCGGTCAGCACCCGGGAGACCGACAGCGGGGACGGCGTGCCGTCCGGCAACAGGGCCGGGGTGTCGACGGCGTTGTGCCGGGCGAACACTCCAGGTGCGGGCAGCGGTGCCTTGATCGGCCCTTCCTTGATCCGCCGGACCGACAGCTCGCGCTGGGTCGGCTTGGCCACCAGCCGCTCCCGGTGGGCCAGCACCATGGCCCCCAGCGCAGCGGTGATCAGCAGGGCGCTGGTGATCTCGAAGGCCCAGACGTACTTGCCGAAGATCAGGCCGGCCATCGCGGTCATGTTGCCGCTGCTGTCGACGTCCTTCAGACCGGCCGGGGTGGAGTAGGTGACGTCGCCGATGGTGATGATGAGCAGGGCGGCCAGCCCGAACCCGAACAGCGCGGCCAGGAACCGCTGACCTTTGATCGTCTCCACCAGGGAGTCGGAGGAGTCGACGCCGACCAGCATCAGCAGGAACAGGAACAGCATCATCACCGCGCCGGCGTACACGAAGATCTGCACGATGCCGAGGAACGGTGCCTGCTGGGCCAGGTAGATGATGCCCAGCCCGACCATCACCACGGCCACGCAGAGCGCGGCATGCACCGCGCGGCGGGCGAACAGCAGGCCCAGCGCAGCCGGGACCATGATCAGGCTGAGGATCCAGAACAGCCAGTTCTCGCCCGAGCTGCCCAGCTTGGCCTGGCCGTCCGCGCTCAGCTGGCTGCCCAGCTGGACTCCCCAGTAGGCGACACCGTGGGCGGCCGCGCTCATGAGCGGGCCTTCGCTTCGGCGATCTCGGCCTCGACCTGGGCCCGGGCTGGACCTTCCTGGCCGGAGCTCTGCCGGGCTTCCTCGTCCATGGACGTCCGGGCGTCCACCCATTCCTGCTGGGCCGGGACCGACTGGGTGACCGCGCCGGTGTAGTAGTCGGTCTCGGTGGTGCCGGGCACCATCGGGTGCGGGGCGGGGATCATGCCCTGCAGCACCGGCCCGAGCAGATCCTGCTTCTCATAGATCAGCCCGGCCCGGCTCGGCCCGGCCAGCTCGAACTCGTTGGTCATGGTGAGGGCCCTGGTCGGGCACGCCTCGATGCAGAGGCCGCAGAAGATGCAGCGCAGGTAGTTGATCTGATACACGCGCCCGTAGCGTTCGCCCGGGGAGTAGCGCTCCTCCTCGGTGTTGTCCGCGCCCTCGACCAGGATCGCGTCGGCCGGGCAGGCCCAGGCGCACAATTCACAGCCGACGCACTTCTCCAAGCCGTCCGGATGCCGGTTCAGCTGGTGCCGGCCATGGAACCGCGGTTGCGGCGGCACCTTCTCCTCCGGGTACTCCTCGGTGACGACGTCGGTGAACATCGTCGCGAAGGTGACCCCGAAACCGGCCACTGGAGCGAAGAAGTCCGACAGCCAGCCGCCGCCGCGCTCGTCCCCTTGCTGGTCAGGCACCCTGCACCTCCTCCAGTTCCGGATCCAGGCCGCGGACATGACCATTCGACCCGGCCAGGCCGTTCGCACGGCCAGCACCGTCCGGGCCGGGTGAGACGTTCGGGCCGGACGTGCGGATCAGCGTCTGCCCGGGCATCGGCGGGACCGGATAACCACCGGCGAACGGGTCGACCGGGGCGTCCGGATCGACCTCCGGCTCATCCGCGCCCGGCTTGGGAGAGACGATCTCGGCCACCAGAGAAAGCCCGACCACGACCAGCAGGACCACCGCCAGCACGATGAACACCGCGCGCTGGGAGATGTCGCCGAACTGCTGGGTGGCCCGGATCACCGACACGCCCATGGTCCAGGCCAGAGCGAACGGAATCAGGCGCTTCCAGCCGAAGCGCATGAACTGGTCGTAGCGCAGCCGGGGCAGCGTGCCGCGCAACCAGATGAACAGGAACAAGAAGGCGCAGAGCTTGATCACGAACCAGAGCACCGGCCAGTAGCCGTGGTTGGCGCCGTGCCAGAGCGACAGCGGCCAGGGAGCCCGCCAGCCGCCGAGGAACAGCGTGGTGGCCAGCGCCGAGACGGTCACCATGTTCACGTACTCAGCCAGGAAGAACAGCGCGAACTTGAGCGAGCTGTACTCGGTATGGAATCCGCCGACCAACTCCCCCTCGGCCTCGGGCAGGTCGAACGGCGCCCGGTTGGTCTCCCCGACCATGGCGATCACGTAGATCAGGAACGACGGGATCAGCGGCAGCACCCACCAGATGTGGGTCTGGGCGCTGACAATCGCCGAGGTGGACATCGAGCCGGAATAGAGGAACACGCTGACCAGGGCCAGGCCCATGGCGATCTCATAGGAGATCACCTGAGCCGACGAGCGCAGGCCGCCCAGCAGTGGATAGGTCGAGCCGGAGGACCAGCCGGCCAGCACGATGCCATACACCCCGATCCCGGCCACAGCCAGGATGAACAGCACGGCCACGTTCATGTCGGTCAGCTGCAGCGGGGTGACCGTGTGCGTCCACGGGATCCGGACGGCGGGCCCGAACGGGATCACCGCGAATGAGACGAAACAGGTCGTGCAGGAGATGATCGGAGCCAGAATGAAGACGATCTTGTCCGCCGCAGCCGGGATGATGTCTTCCTTGAGCGCCAGCTTGACGCCGTCGGCCAGGCTCTGCAGCAGCCCGAACGGGCCGGTCCGGTTGGGACCGGGCCGGGACTGCATCCGCGCCACCACCCGGCGTTCGGCCCAGATCATCAGCAGGGTGACCACCACGCAGAACACGAAGATCAGCACGGCCTTGAGGATGACCACCCAGGCGTTGTCCTGACTGAAGTCGGCGGTGGGCCCCTCGGCCAGCAGGCCGGTCACCGCTGGTCACCCGCGACTGGGGCGAGGACGGCGCTCGCGGCGGCCCGGACGCTGACCAGATCTCCGGACCCGGCGCCCAAATCGCGGCGGACGGCGCAGCCGGGGGAGTTGGACGGCAGCCAGACGACGTCGTCCGGCATCGGGGTCACAGCCAGCGGCAAGGTGATCTCTCCTTGGTCGGTGGACACCGTAACGGCTGCCGGTTGCGTTCCGGACCCCGCCGGGCGCAGCGAGGCCGCGAATCCGGGCGAGAGCCGGGCCACGGCCCGGTGCGCGGTGCCCGCCAGGTATGGCTCACCGTCCTGCAGCACGCCCGCATCCAGCAGCATCGGCCAGGTGGCGAGCCGGGCCTGGCGCTGGCCACCGCCCGCCGCTGCCGGTGACACCGGAGCTGCCGATGACGCCGAGACGGCCGGGACGGCCGGGACGGCCGGAGCCGGAGTACCCGGAGCTGGCGCACGATCACCCTCCCAACCGCCGAGCTGGGCCAGCTCATCCCACGCCCGCGCGGGAGAAGCGAGGCCGAGGAACAGGTCCGCGGCGCCGGCGATCGCGTCTAGCACCTCGGCGTCGCTGAGCGCATCGGTGCTCAGCACCGGGCCGAACCGGCGCCAGCGACCCTCCCAGTCCACGAACGTGCCGGCCTTCTCCGCGGGCGGCGCGACCGGCAACACCACATCCGCGTACGGGCTGACAGTGCTGGCCCGCACCTCCAGGCTGACCACGAACGGTGCTGCCGCCAGCGCCGCCCGGGCCGCGGCTGGGTCGGGCAGGTCATCGAGGTCGACCCCGCCGACCACCAGAGCAGCGAGCTGACCGGCCGACGCGGCGGCCAGGATGCCAGCCGTGTCCCGGCC
>CAXUFS010000019.1:0-19939 GCA_964250315.1 uncultured Kineosporia sp.
GATTGAATCCTCCGCGTCAGGACCGGCGAGCGGCGGCGGCGAAGAACGCCGGGCCGTTCGGCGTGCCCAAGCCGGTCTCATCGTCATAACCGGGAACCGAGTGAATGGTCGAGGTCTGAACGTCGATGTGCTGCAACCGGAACAGGTATCCCTCGCTGGCATCGACGAAGTTGCTGTAGTCGGTGCGCACCTGATACTTCGGCGTGGCCGGGGCCACCACATCGAAGATCGCCGACTTGGGCAACCGGTACAGCAATGGATTCACGAAACCCAATGGCTTACCAGCCAATTGCGAAGCCACGGCCAGCATTCCGGCGGTCAGCGGTGAGGAGAGGCTGGTCCCACCGATGCGGTACTGATCCCAATAGGTCCCGTCCGGGAACTCCTGGGTCTCTCCGACCAGGAACCCGGTGTTCGGATCGCCGGGCGCGGAGATGTCCGGCGTGACCCGGGCCGGCGAGCCGTAGTAGTTGGCGATCCGGGAGGGCACCACGCCCCGCTGGTAGAACGGCTGGCTGAACAGCTGGCTGGGTCCGCCGCCGCCACCGGAGCTGTACACCGGGTCCTCCCACGACGTGCCGTCGTCCGACAATGCGGAATACGCGTTCTGCCAGCCCCATTCACCGATCCGGTGACCGGACCGGCCGATCGCGACGCTGGTCCCGCCGACGGAGGTGATGTACGGCAGGTCGGAGGGGAAGGGAACCATCTTGGCGGCCAGGTCGGTGCCGCCCGCGGTGTAGTCCCCGGAGTCGCCGCTGGAGAACAGCACCGACTGGCCGGTCAGCGCCGCCTCAAGCGAGAAGTAGCGGAAGAAGTTGACGAGCGCCGGCCCGGGGTTGTCGGTGTCCGCGTCGCCGTAGGTCCAGGAGTCGGTGATGATGTCCGCCACGTGGCTGTCGATCGTCTGGGCCCAGGCCTCGTCCAGCCCGTTCACCTGGTCGGCGCCCGCAACGAAAACGATCTTGGCGCCGGGTGCCATGGCGTGCACGGCCTCGACGTCCAGCGTCTCTTCCCCGTACCAGCCCTGCGCGAGCTCGGGGTCGGTCACATTGAAGCTGCTGGGGCGGATCTGGCGGAACTGGCCGGGGGCCAGCAGCGGCTGGTGATGGACCCGGTTGTACTTCTGCGCGTCCTGCAGGATGGTCGGCGCGGCGTAGGCATCGGTGATCGCCACCGTGACGCCTCTGCCGGTGACGCCGGACTTCAGCAGCGGGGTCTCGCCGTAGGCCGACTGGTACTGCTGGGGCACATAACCGCAGACCGCGTAGGGCTGCTTCCGGCCGTTCGCGGCTGGCTGGCTGGTGGCGATCTTCTGCCCGAAGTAGGCCGAGCAGGGCTGGACGCCGTACCGCGAACCGGCCGGGGGGCCGGGCAGCGTATCGGCGGGCTTCTTGATCGAGGCTCCCTGGTCCACCCCGATGACGCCGGTGATCGCGGCGGCGACTGCTGCCGGAACGTCGCTGGGCAGGGACAGCTCGGTGGTGTTGGCCTGCACCGTCTGGCCCTGGAAGGTGTACGTCGACATCGAGGTCGCGAAGGTCTTCTCGATCTGGGCGGCGGTGCCGCTGGCCTGCACGTAGGCGCCGCCGAGGGTGCCGCGGACGGTAAAGCCCTGCGACGTCAGCCAGCTCCTCACCGCGGACGTCACCGAGCTCGGCGGAGCGTACTGGGCCAGGAACTGGGCCCGGCTGAGCGGATGTCCGTAACTGGAGCTGGCCGGGTCGGAGATTCGCTGCAGGGTGGCTTCGGCGCCGGCCTGGTCACGCAGGCCGAGCAGGACGCCGAAGTTGATCTTCTGACCGGAGCTGGTATGGCTGATCGGCCTCGCCTTGGCCAGCCACTGCGGCTTGCTCTGCGGGAGCGGTCGCCGCGGTGCCGCCGCACTGGCTGGTCCGCTGGTGACGAAGGGCGCCAGCACCAGGGCGGCCACGATCGGTGCCATGGCCAGGCGTTGACCTCGGCTGCTCCAGCCAATCCTCATCTGCCGCATCTCCTTGGTGGTGAGTCTGGCCAGGCACTCAGCTGCGCCAGTACGTACAGAACCTAAGGGGCACAGCCTCGGATGTCGCCTATTTGGAGAAATGTTTACCCAGCCGGATGGCGGCCGGATGGCGGCCGGATGGCGGCCGGATGGTGGCCGCGTGAGCGCTCGGAGCTCGGCGCTGAACCGGATCAGGGCCGGGAGTGCTGCGGGGCCTGGCCCAGACCCTGCAGCTCGTGCTCGATGGAGCCACCGGCCCAGGCAGGATTGACCCGGATCAGGTGTTCATGGCCGAGGAACGCCCGTCGCAGGCCGTCGGGCAGGCCGTCGAACGGGGAGGATTGCGAACGGTGCAGAGCGATGGCCGCTTCGCGGGCGCCCAGATGGGCCTGGGTGTCCAGGACGGTGGTGATCTGGTCGTCGGGGGTGCCGATGTCGGGCAGCTGCGTGTAGGCGGCGGCATCCTGATCGCCGGCGTGATGGCGAACCCAGTCGTGCATCAAGGACCGCGGCAGGCAGTGCAGATAGAGCACGGCCGAGGAGCCGGCGATGATCCGCTCGACCACGGTGCGCAGGCGCAGATGATCGCGATGACCGTCGCTGCCATCGAGCGTGACGACCACGTCGGGATGGTGTCGTTCGATGGCCGAGCGCACTGCCTTGGTCACCTCATCGTCTGCGGCACCGCACAGCGTGCCCGGGGCGGGTTCGCCGTCCATGCCCGAGTCCTCGAATCCGAGCAACTCGACCTCCGCGACGCCAAGGGCCCGGGCGGCGGCATGTAACTCCGCCTCCCGGAGCGCGCCGACGCCGCCGGAGAGGTCGGCGCCGGCCCTGACCTCTCCCGCCTCACCCCGGGTCGCGCAGATCACGACGGTGTGTGCTCCGGTGGCCGCCGCGTGCAGAAGCAGGGAGCCGCAGCCGAAGGTCTCGTCGTCGGGGTGCGCCACGACCACCAGCACCCGCGCGCGGCTGGGCGCGGTCACGACAACCCCTGCACGAAAGACTCGATCCGGGTGGCCATGTCCGTGGGCACTTCGAACATCGGAAAGTGGCTCCGCGCGTCGAGCCGGGCAACGGAGAACCATTCGTGCGTGGCGGAGTAATCCTGCTGGGCGGCCAGCACGCCGTCATCGACTGGCTGAGCGTAGAGGTGCAGGACGGGACAGGGCTGCAGTGCCGCGAGCGCGTCGAGCGGTACCGGCGCGGCAGCGAAACCAGCCTCGATCTCACGGCCCGCTCGTTGCCAGTGCCGCTGGCCGTAGGTGCACATCGAGGCAACGTAGTCGCGCAGCTCGGGGAGATCGAGGCCATCAGCCCACATCCCGGCCAGACCGGCCCTGACGTCAGCCCAGGCGGGTGACTGCAGCCCGGCCAGGGCACCGGCGAAACCGGGCGGCGTCCCCAGAACCATCCAGTCCAGAAGCACGACGCCGGGGACGGCGCTGGCGCCCAGCTGGCGGCGCAGCTGCACGGCTGACCATCCGGCGTGGGACAGCGTGACCGGCACCACGGCCTGGAGGCCAAGTGCGCTGATGACGTCGATCAGCGCTTCGACCACGGACTGGGTGGAGACGTCCGCCTGGGCGGGGGACTCGCCATGGTCGGGGAGGTCCACGGTGATGACCCGGCGGTGCTCGCCTGCCCGTGCGGCCAAGCCGTCGAAGACGGTTCGGTCACCGCACCAGCCCGGCACGAACAACAGCGCGGGGCCGCCGTCGCCGATGTCGGTCATGGCCAGGCGGAGGCCGGGCCTCGAGTTGGTGATCATGAATGTGCTCCTAAGTCCATTACTGCCCTGTGCAGTACGCGAGCAGTTAAATACTGCGCAGGGCAGTATGTCAAGAGCCTCTTGGGCAGCCCATCCGCTCGTGCGCTCCGATCGCCACCCCGCCACGGCCGTTCCCGCGAACCTGGCCCTCGTGGTGGCTCTTGGGCTCTGGTCTGGCGGGATCACCCATAGTCTTGGGCCAAGAGGACGAGACAGGAACGACGCTCAGATGGGATCAGAGATCAGATGAAGGCCTTCGGATACCAGCAGACCGGCGCCCCGGACGTTCAGGAGTTCCTTGACCTGGCCCAGCCGGAGCCGCTGGCCGGGGAACTGCTGGTAGAGGTCCGGGCCGCGGGAGTGAACCCGGTGGACTGGAAGATCCGTTCCGGGGCCTATGGCGCCGCCGACCCCAGCGATCTGCCCGCCGTCCTCGGCTCCGAGGTCGCCGGCGTCGTCCGCGCGGTGGGTCAGGACGTGGATGGCTTCGCGGTCGGCGACGAGGTGTTCGGTGCCACCGCGCCGGGCTCGGGCGGCTACGCCGAGTTCGCGCTGACCACCGCCAGCTCCACTGCCGCCAAGCCGGTCCAGGTGTCGTTCGTGGATGCCGCCACCCTGACCGTGGCCGCGGCGACCGCCTACGACGGCGTCACCCAGTTGCAGCTTCAGCCTGGTCAGACCCTGCTGATCAACGGAGTCAGCGGCGGGGTTGGTGTCGCGGCCGCCCAGATCGCCCGTGACCTGGGCATCAATGTGATCGGTACGGCGGGGGCGGACAAGCAGCCGTTGATCGAGTCACTGGGTGCCACGTTGGTGGCGTACGGCGACGGGGTGGCCGATCGGATCAGGGACCTGCTGCCCGACGGCGTGGACGCGATCTTCGATCTGGCCGGTGGGGACGGCCTGCGCGCCGTGGCCGGCCTGCTGCCGGACCGGGCCAAGCTGATCAGCGCCGGGGATCCGGTCACCGCTGAGGAGCTCGGCGGTCACGCCATCGAACGGGACCGCACCAGCCGGGTGCTGACGATCGTCGCCCAGATGGTGGCCGATGGGAAACTCGACCCCAAGGTGGAGGACGTCCTGGCGCTGGACAAGGCCGCTGACGCAGTGGCCGCGGTCGAGACCGGTCACGCGAAGGGCAAGGTCGTCATCCAGGTCAGCTGATGAACAGCAGGAACAGGTGGCGGCCTGGCTGGTGGAAGAGATTCCCTTCTTGCTCCGCGAGAAGCCTTAAAGGAAAACAACATTGATCGGGGCCAGCCGCACCGACGTGGACACGGCCCGACACCCAGATCGTGCTCGCTTCACCGCTGCTCGGGCGCTGAAGCACGGAGGTCATGGGGATCACCGTGACCGTGCGCGCCATCGGGCTGGGATGACGTGCCGCCTGCCCCGGACCAGTGGCCCAGCAGTCCGAACCAGGCAGCGTCCACGAGCCCGAGGCTATCGCCGGGTCAAACGCCAGGAGACCGCGACCGGTAGCCGGGATCAGGGTTCGAAGACGACTTTCACCGCACCGTCGGCCTTGGCCTGGAACATCTCGTAGGCGTCAGGGGCATCACTGAGGGGCAGCGTATGAGTGGCGAAACCGTCCACTCCGAGCGGGTCCTCGTCGGTCAGCAGCGGCAGAATGTCGGGTGCCCAGCGGTGCACGTTGGCCTGCCCCATCCGGAACTCGATCTGCTTGTCGAACATCCTCAGCATCGGCATCGGATCCGCCGCGCCGCCGTAGACGCCGGCCAGCGAGACGGTCCCCCCGCGCCGGACGATGTCGATCGCGTGGTGCAGCGCGTTCAGCCGGTCGACTCCCACGGTCGTCATCAATTTTCGTGCCAGGGCACTGGGCAGAAGGGTGGTGGCGGTGGCCGCAGTCTTCGCCACCGGTGAGCCGTGTGCCTCCATCCCGACGGCGTCGATCACCGCATCCGGTCCGCGGCCACCGGTCAGCGAACGGATGTGGTCGCCCAAGTCGTTCTCATGCTCGTTCAGGTCGACCGTGGTAACCCCGCGCGCCGCGGATCGGGCCAGTCGCTCCGGCACCAGGTCGACCCCGATCACGGTCCCGGCCCCCAGATGCAGGGCGACGCGGGCGGCCATGTCTCCGATCGGGCCCAGCCCGAGCACCGCGACAGTGCCGCCATCCGGTACTGCGGCGTACTGCACCGCCTGCCACGCCGTGGGCAGCACGTCGGACAGGAACAGGAAGCGCTGGTCGGCCGGCCCTTCCGGGACCTTGATCGGCAGCGTGTTGCCGAAGGGCACCCTTAGGTACTCGGCCTGGCCGCCCGGCACCTGCCCATACAACTTGGTGTAGCCGAAAAGTGCTGCGCCACTTCCATACTCATGCACCTGGGTGGTTTCGCACTGTGAGTGCAGGCCCTGCCCGCACATGAAGCAGGTACCACAGGAGATGTTGAACGGGACGACCACCCGGTCTCCGGCCTGGACCTCGGTCACATCCGCGCCGACCTCGGCCACGACGCCCATGGGCTCATGCCCGAGGATGTCTCCGGGGTCAAGGAACGGCCCCAGCACTTCGTACAGATGCAGGTCCGAGCCGCAAAGCCCGGTCGAGGTGACCTTCACGATGATGTCGGTCGAATCCTTGATCACCGGGTCGGGGACGTCCTCGACGCGTACGTCGCGTTTGCCTTGCCAGGTCAGTGCTTTCATGACAGTCCTTCTCTCTTCACTATTCGTCCATAGGTTTGGCGCCGGTCAGCCCGCCAGCTCCTCGGAGGCGCGGAAGACGTTGCCATCGGTGGCTGGGCGGGGTCTCTGGTCCAGAGCCAGCCGGGTGAATAGGGGGCCGACCAGGGTGTCGTAGACCCATGGGGCGGCGGTGAAACCGAGCCGCATCAGCCCGTTGGCGGGCCCGGCCGCCGCCTGCCGGCGGTGCCGATCGATGCTGCGCAGCACTTTCCGGGCTACCGCCTCGGGACTCAGGACCGGCGGTGGCGGTGATCCGGCCTGGCCGATGTAGGTCGCGGCGTCCTGGTAGATGGACGTCGCCACGCCGCCGGGAGACACCATCAGGACGTGCAGGCCGGGCGTCGAGCGGCCTTCCTGCTGCAGCACCCGGACCAGTCCCCGGACTGCCCACTTGGAGGTGACGTACGAGCCCATCAGCGGGGCAGTGACCTGACCGAGCACGGACCCGATCACCATCAGTACTCCAGACCCGGCTGGTTCGAACACGCTCAGCGCTTCACGCGCCACATTCGTGGTGCCCTGCACGCCGACGTCCACGGCGTGGTTCCAGACCTCCGGGGGCACTTCGGTGACCCGGCCATAGGCGACCACAGCAGCGGTGTGGACGACGACGTCGAGATGGCCGTGCCGCTGTACCGCCGACTGGACGGCGGCCCGGACCGCAGCTGGATCGGCCACGTCGGTGACCACTGCCGTCGCCGACGATCCGCGCGCCTCGCAGGCCGCCACCAGCTGGTTCAGCCGGTTCCTGGATCGCCCGGCCAGGACCAGCTGGGCGCCGCGGGCGGCGTAGGCCAGCGTGACCGCGCGGCCGATACCACCGCTGGCCCCGGTGACCAGAACGACCGGATGGTCACCGGTCACGGGCCGCCCCTCCCGCATTGCCCTCGGCCAGCAGCGCCAGACGGCGCAGTGCCTCACGGTTGCGCGCCGAGATCAGCACCTGCCGCAGCGGCGCCGGTACCAGCCGCCCCGGTCCGGCGACCGCGTCCTCGGTGATGGTGATCAGCGAGCCCTGGTCCCAGGCGTCGATCCGCAGCTCCACCTGGGCGGCGCCCAGCGGCCAGCCCTGCGCCCGGATCACGAGCCTCTGCGGCGGCTGGCTGACCAGCACCTCGGACAGGTCATTGATCACGAGGGGCCAGAGCCCGAAAGAGTGATGCACCCGGGCTCCCACAGCGGGCCAGGCCGCGTCCACTGAGCGAACCCGCGCCGCACCCACCACCCAGGAGGCATAGAGCCAGCCATCGGCCAGGACAGCGAAAACCTCCGCCGGAGTAGCCGGGGTCGTGCACCTGACTTCGTGGGCGGCCATCAGGAGACGACGGCGTCGATGGTCTTCTTGAGCGCGCTGGGCTGGGCCGGCGACGTGGGCGCCTTCTCCCTGAGCCGCAGCAGTTCCTCACCGATCTCGCTCAGCTGCTTGCGGCCCAGCGCCTCCCGGACCTGCGGGAACCAGTCCTGCTCCTCCTCATCGATGTGATGGGTGACGTTCTCGATCAGCACCGTCGTCTTGGCGTCGAACCGCTCGTCCTCCGGCTGCATGGCCGCCAGCTCGGTCACCAGGACGTCCGCGACGTGGTGCTCCTCGTAGGACTCCAGAATGTCGTCCTCGAGATCGGGAACCAGTTCGCGCACCCGGGGGTACATGCACTCGTTCTCGATGTAGGTGTGCGCAGTGAGCTCAGCGATGATCTTGGTGACGAGGTCGCCCTTGCGCTTGGTGGCATCCTCTCCGGCCGCTTCGAACTGCTTGAAGAGTTGTTTGATTCGCTTGTGATCGTCCTTCAGAATCACAATTGCGTCGGTCGACATCCCAGCTCCCTCGTCAGCGCCCCCGCTCTGAAGGCAACCCGGTAAGCATCGGTGAGACAGCCAACGACTGCATCTCTAAGTGCGCATCCGATCCTCAGATCGAGTCGGTGCGATGGCGGGCGGCGTAGGCGTCCAGCTGCTCGTGAGTCGCCCCGACCTCCTGGTCCTCATCCAGTGCGCGCAGCAGCAGCTCGGTCTGGGCCAGCGGGGTCAGGCCGCCGACATTGGGGTCGAGATCGAGGTTGGCCGGGAACGGGTAACCTTCGGCGGCGCAGGTGATGGCATTGGCCAGCATGGCGCGGCTGACCCCGGCCGCGCGGCGCGCCCGCAACTGCGGATAGATCGCTTTGGCCATCTTGGTCCGGTCCACCGCCTCCATCGCCCGCCCGAACGCGGAAGAGACCTGCAGCAGGTTGGCCATCCGCTGCACGTCCCGGGAAACGTTGGAGCCGGCCCCGTGGAACACGGCCGGGTTGAAGAAGGCGGCGTCTCCCTTGGCCAGTGGCAGCTGGATGTAGCGCTGCTGGAACAGGTCCTGGAAGCCGGGCAATCGCCAGGCCAGATAGCCCGGCCCATACTGATGCGAGTACGGCAGATACATGGTCGGGCCGCTTTCGACCGGCATGCCGGAATGGGCGACGGCACCCTGCAGGGTGAGCACCGGGGAGAGCAGGTGCACGTGGGCGGGATAGGCCGCGGCGACCGGGTTGGACAGGAAGCCCAGGTGGTAGTCACGATGCGGGTCCTGGGCCCGGCCGCCAGGGCGAACTACGTTGACCTGTGAGGTCATCTGGTACGACGGCCCGAGCCATGCGGTCGCGGTCAGGGCCAGGATCTCGTTGCCGTAGTAATCCACGAACGCGCCGGGGTCGCGGACCGCTAGCTTCTCCAGGGCGTTCCATACCCGGTCGTTCGCCCCCGCGGCGGCGAAGTGGTCGCTCAGGTGCCCTCCGGCCCGGCGCTCGTCGTCAACGATGGCGTCGAAGACGCGGGTCACCCGGTCGACGACATCCAGGTCCTGAAAGGCGCGTTCGAACACGATCACGCCCGGGCCGCCGGTGAGTGCCGCGACCAGTTCCGTCTCGACCTCCGCACGGGCGCCGGGATCGGCCACGGCTCGCAGCAGGGCCGGTGAGTCGTAGATCAGAACACCTTCGGTGACCGCCGCCGCGTGCGGATACTCCGCGAGGTCGGTGACCTGATCGATCAGGCGCTCCAGGTCCTCCGGCCGGCAGTCGGTTTCCCGATAACGAGCACTTCGGGTTGTCCGCTGGCTGCGGGTGATGCCGGTGGGAGCGGGAGTTCCGGTGGCTGAGGTGTTCATGGCGGTGTCCTGATCGACGGTCCCGCGATCAGCGGGCGACGTGGCTGGAAGAAGGATGCAAGAACGACGCTAGCCGAGGCTGGGCGCTGCGCCGCTTGGCCGGACCAGGCTCTGGCGACGGCAGGCGAAGCCAGCATCACTGCGACCAGCATTACTGCGAGACGATTGCAATAACGACGTGCTGCGGCTTACCTTCCTGGTGGCTGGGTCTGTTGGCGTATCCCTCAGGAGGGCAACCGTGAGTGTCGAGCCGAATCCGCGGGCGGCTCCGGACCGGGGCTGGCAACTGTTCCGGTCCAGTCTGAACCGGGCCGACTGGCTCAGCTTGACCAGCATGGCCGCCTTCATCATCGCCCTGCACGCGGCCGGCTTCTTCGTGCTGTTCGGACTGGTGGCGCCCCACCATTATCCTCTGGGCGGCGATCACCCGGTCTTCAACATCGGCGTCGGTATACTGGCCTACACGTTCGGGCTACGACATGCCTTCGACGCCGACCACATCGCCGCGGTCGACAACACCACCCGAAAACTGCTGGCGGACAACGCCGCGGCCACCGAGGCCGCTGATGAAGGACATCCCCTCCCGAACACCCGGCGGCCGCTGTCGGTCGGATTCTGGTTCTCCCTGGGCCATTCGACCATCGTCTTCGCGCTGGCGTTCCTGCTCTCAGCGGGAGTCAAAGCGCTGGCCGGCCCGGTCGAGAGACCGGACTCGAAGCTGCACTCCATCACCGGCATCATCGGCGTGTCAGTGTCGGGAATTTTCCTGTGGATACTTGGAATCCTCAATCTGGCGGTGCTGCTGGGCATCATCAAGGTGTTCCGCGAGATGCGCCATGGGCGTTACGACGAGCAGTCTCTGGAGGAGCAGCTCAACCGGCGGGGTTTCATGAACCGCTTCCTGGGCAGTCTGACCAAGTCGGTCCGCCAGCCGTGGCACATCTACCCGATCGGAGTTCTGTTCGGACTCGGATTCGACACTGCGACCGAGGTCGGCCTGCTCGTGCTGGCCGGCGGGGCCGCCGCCTTCAATCTGCCGTTCTACTCGATCCTGGTGCTGCCAGTTCTGTTCGCCGCCGGAATGTGCCTGATGGACACCATCGATGGCGTGTTCATGAACGCGGCCTACGGCTGGGCCTTCGCCAAGCCGGTGCGAAAGGTGTTCTACAACATCACCATCACCTCAATCTCCGTGGCGGTGGCGCTGATCATCGGAACCATCGAGCTGATCAGCGTGCTGGCCGATCAGGCCCACATCACCTCTGGTCCGCTGACCGCCATCGCCAACGTCAACCTCGACTACGCCGGTTACGGCATCGTGGCCCTGTTCGTGCTGGCCTGGCTGATCGCCATCGCGGTCTGGCACTTCGGACGGATCGACGAACGCTGGTCGGCCCATCTCAGCCCGGCACCGGCCCCCCGCTCATGATCGCGGCCTCAGCCCGCCAAAGTGAGGCGGCGAGCGCACTTCCGCGGGCTGAGCCGCTGATCTTCGAAGAGAGGAGACGCTGCTCTCAGCCGGTGGCCCCGACGCGGACGTCGGGTGCACCGAGCCGGGCGGCGTCCGCGGTCTGATCGTCGGGCATCTCCTGCGACTCCCGCTCCGCCTTCACCCGCAGCCGGTAGTGGGCGATCTCGTTCACCGCATGTTCCTTCGACCAGCCAAGGACGGACGAGATCAGGTCTGCCGATTCTTCCGCGGCCGCTTCGCCGCGGTCGGGCACCTCGATCGAGATCCGGGTTCGCCGGGTCAGGATGTCGTCCAGGTGCAGCGCTCCCTCATGGCTTGCTGCATAGACGATTTCGGCTTTGAGGTACTCGGGAGCACTGTCCATCGGCTGGCCCAGCTCCGGCTGCTGCGCGATCAGGTCCAGCAGTTCGGTGATCAGGCTGCCGTAGCGGCCGAGCAGATGCTCGATCACGTGCACGCCCAGCCCAGTGCGATCGGCGATCAGCGGCCGGCTGTTCCACATGCCCAGGTATTCCTCGGCGCCGGTCAGCGGAACCCTGTCCGTGATTGACGGCGGGACCAGCCGCTCCAGCCCATGCACCGCGTAGTCCACGGCGTCCTTGGCCATCACCCGGTAGGTGGTGTACTTGCCGCCCGCGATCACGGTCAGCCCGCGGACCGGCGAAGAGACGGCGTGTTCACGCGAAAGCGTGCTGGTGGAGTCGGATTCGCCGGCCAGCAGTGGGCGCAGGCCGGCGTAGACGCCGACGACGTCCTGGCGGGTGAGCGGATCGGCCAGCAACCGGTTGGCCTGATCCAGCAGATAGTCGATGTCCTTCTCACTGGCGGCTGGATGCGCCCGGTCCAGTGACCAGTCGGTGTCGGTGGTGCCGATCACCCAGTGGCTGCCGCGCGGGACGATGAACAGGATGCTCTTCTCAGTGCGATGGATGATGCCGGTGGCGCTGTTGATCCGGTTGCGCGGAACCACGAGGTGCACGCCCTTGGACGCCCGGACCTGGAACTCCCCGCGCCCGCCGACCATCTGCTGGATCTCATCGGTCCAGACCCCGGCGGCGTTGATCACCTGCTGAGCCCGGATACTGAACTCGTTGCCTGTCTCCAGGTCCTTGGCGACGACCCCGGCGACCCGGTCCTCCTCCCGGATGAAGCTGATCACCCGGGTGCTGCTGGCGACCAGGGCACCGTATTCGGCGGCGGTCCGGGCGATCATCATGGTGTGCCGGGCATCGTCCACCTGGCCCTCGTAGAACGAGATGGCACCTTTGATCTCGCTGCGCTTGCCGGATGGGAACGACGCCAGCGCCTTCCGCTTGCTCAGGTAGTGCATGTGATGAGGGACGCCCCGCCCGGCGCCCATCACGTCGTAGACGCCGATGCCGAGGCTGACGTAGCCCTTGTCGAACAGGTTGCGCAGCGGATAGATGAACTCCACTGGCCGGGCCAGATGCGGACACAGCTTCTGCAACACCAGTTTTCGTTCCCGCAGCGCCTCGAAGACCAGGTGGAACTGGAACTGCTCCAGGTAGCGCAGGCCGCCGTGGAACAGCTTGGTCGAGCGGCTCGACGTTCCGGCCGCGTAGTCGCGCATCTCGACCAGCCCGACCCTGAGCCCTCGAGTGACGGCGTCGAGCGCGGCGCCGGTGCCGACCACGCCACCCCCGATCACCAGCACATCGAGTTCGGTACCGGCCAGCCGGGCCAGAGCTTCGGCCCGGTTAGCCGGGCTCAGCGCGAAAGCAGTGCTCACTGCGATTCAACCCAGTCCAGGGTGCGTTCCACGGCCTTCTTCCAGCCCTTGAGGCCGTCCTCGCGCTGCTCGTCCGACCAGTCCGGCGTCCACTGCTTGTCTTCGCTCCAGTTGTCCTTCAGCTCGCCGGTGTCCTTCCAGAATCCGACGGCCAGGCCTGCGGCGTAGGCCGAGCCCAGGGCGGTGGTCTCGGCCACCTTGGGCCGGCTCACCGGAACGCCGAGGATGTCGGCCTGCATCTGCATGCACAGGTCGTTGGCGGTGACGCCACCGTCCACCCGCAGCACGTCGATGTGGACGCCAGAGTCGGCCTCCATCGCCTGGGAGACGTCGGCGCTCTGGTAGCAGATCGCTTCCAGTGTGGCCCGGGCGATGTGTGCCTTGGTATTGAACCGGGACAGCCCGGCGATCACGCCGCGGGCGTCGCTGCGCCAGTACGGGGCGAACAGGCCGGAGAACGCGGGCACGAAGTACACCCCGCCGTTGTCGTCGACCTTGGCCGCCAGCGCCTCGATGTCGGGTGCGGCCTCGATGATTCCCAGCTGATCCCGCAGCCACTGCACCGCCGATCCGGTCACCGCGATCGAGCCTTCGAGCGCGTAGACCGGGTCGTCGTCACCGAACTGGTAGCAGATCGTGGTGATCAGCCCGTTCTCGCTGCGGACCAGTTCAGGACCGGTGTTCAGCAGAAGGAAATTGCCCGTGCCGTAAGTGTTCTTGGCCGTTCCGGGTTCGAAGCAGACCTGCCCGACGGTGGCGGCCTGCTGATCCCCGAGAATGCCGGTGAGCGGAACCCCGGCCACCTCCTGCGGGTCGGTCACCTCGCCGTAGCCGTCGGCGTAGGACGACGGTTTGATCTCCGGCAGCATCTGCTGCGGGATGCCGAAGATGTCCATCAGATCGCTGTCCCAGCTGAGGGTTTCGAGATTCATCATCTGGGTTCGGCTGGCGTTGGTGACATCGGTGATGTGCGTCCCGCACTTCGGTCCGCCGGTCAGGTTCCACACCACCCAGCTGTCGATGGTGCCGAATATCGCGTCACCGGCCTCGCCGTCCTGGCGGACGCCGTCCACGTTGTCCAGGATCCACTTCATCTTGCTGCCAGCGAAGTACGGGGACGGCGGCAGGCCCGCCCTGTCCTTGATCAGATCGGTCTTGCCGTCCTTCTCCAGCGCATTGATGATCTTGTCAGTCCGGGTGTCCTGCCAGACGATCGCATTGCAGTAGGGCCGGCCCGTCTTGCGGTTCCAGACCACCGTGGTCTCACGCTGATTCGTGATTCCCAGTGCGGCCAGATCGGAGGCGGCGAGCTTCTGCTCGCTCATCACGTTCTGGATGACCTGGCGGGTGTGCTCCCAGATCTCCACCGGGTCGTGCTCGACCCAGCCCGCCTTGGGCAGTACCTGCTCGTGCTCGATCTGGTTCTTGGCCACTTCTTCGCCCTTGTGATTGAAGAGCATGAAGCGGGTGCTGGTGGTGCCCTGGTCGATCGCACCGACAAGTTCGGCCATCTCAATCTCCTTGTCTGATGAAGAGTGGGCCGCAAACCCGCGTGGCCGGGTGAAGCCCTAATGCGTACCTGAGGCTGGCGGAGTGGCCGGCTCGTCCAGGACCGGCGGCAGATACCGCTGGACCGCGAAGGTGTAGATCCAGCCACCGATGGCCGCGCCCACCAGCGGCCCGATGATCGGCACCCAGAAGAAGAGCTGGCCGTTCTGATCTCGGAAGGCGCTGCGATAGCCGGTGACGAAGGAGGCCAGGCGCGGCCCGAAGTCGCGGGCGGGATTGATCGCGTACCCAGCGTTGGCTCCCCAGGCCATGCCGATGGCCACGATCAGCAGCCCGATGATGAACGGCACCAGGTGGGCCAGGGGCGGGTTGTTGCGGACGTCGGTGATGGCGAAGATCAGGAACACCAGGATGGCCGTGCCGATGATCTGGTCGCGCAGCGCACCCCACTCGTTGACCGGCAGGGTGCCGTTGCCCGGCAGAGTCGAGAAGATGCCCTGGGTCTTGACCGTGTGACCGGGGTCGACCTTGGCGATGCTCTCGGTGTAGTTCCAGCGCACGATCAGAGCCGCTACGAACGCCCCCGCCGTCTGGGCCAGCGAGTATGGAATCACCTTGCGCCACTCGAACCCCTGAAAGATCGCCAGGGCCAACGTCACGGCCGGGTTCAGGTGGGCGCCGCTGATCCGCCCGGCAACGTAGATGCCCAGCATCACGCCCAGTCCCCAGGACCAGGCGATGCTGTCGTGATTGCCGATGGAGCCGGCGCTGACCTGAGCCACCACGCCGACTCCGAACAGGATCAGGATGCAGGTGCCGAAGAACTCGGCGACCACCTGGGCGGCCAGCGTGGTCGAGGTCTCGGTGGTCATCGGCGGCTCTGGACTGGCGATCGGTTCCGGGCCGTTCGCTTCCTCCGAGTGTTCCTGGGCCGCGGCCGCGGTGGCTCCATTCGATCCGCTCGATCGGTTCGGCCCGCTCGATCCGCTGGTGGCCTGGCTGGGCTCGGTCGTCATTGATCCACCCTCTTCCCTAGCTGCTCCGCTGGCAGAGGTGCCGCCACACCAAGAATCCATCACTGGATTTCCAGCCTGACCTTCAGTAGCCCGATGGCTCGGGCAACTGCCAGCCGGCCAAGTCGTGAATGCTGGCCGGGCTGGTCTTCCGAATCAGGGCCGACATCGATGTCAGTTGCCGTTCCTCCTGGCAGGCTAACCGGGCCCAGCCTTCACGTCACTCCTAACCGGGTGAGCCAGTGGTGATTCCTTCACCGGCCGGTTCGCAGGCCGTCCATGATCAGGTCCATCAGGCGGGACGCTTGAGCATTCTGCGCGGGCGCCCCGGTGACGCTGAGCACTCCAATCAGAGCGGCCGTGATATCGGCCGGGTCGGCGTCCTGGCGGATCTCGCGGGCGGCACGGCCCGCCGCCAGAATGCTGCCGACGGCAGTCAGGATCTGCTGGCGGGTTTCGGCGTGCGCGATCTGATCGGAGTCGATCATGGCGCGCAACGTGTCCAGCATTCCGTGCTTGGCGGCCAGCCACTCGGCGAAGAGATCCATCCAGAGCCGCAGCGCGGTGGCGGGTGGATGGGAGTCGAGTAGATCTTGGGCCCCAGTGATGAGGCGCCTGACTTGATCTTGGTAGACGGCGTCCACCAGCGACTCCCGGGTGGGGAAGTGCCGGTAGAGCGTGGCGATCCCCACGCCCGCATCGCGGGCGATGGCCCGCATGGATGGCTCGTTCTGGGCCGCCGCGAATGCCCGGGTGGCGGCCGACAGGAGCAGATCGCGGTTACGTACCGCGTCGACGCGTGGGTGGGGGGCGATGGTCATCCTTCCGGCTCCAATCCGGATCGCGTTCCGATTGTGCTAGCGTACCAAGGAGCTAACCGGAACACGATCCGATTAGCCGTCAATCAGCACAAGGAGGTCACCTGGTGAAGGTGTTCGTCACCGGTGGGTCGGGGCTCACCGGCCCGGCCATAGTTGCCGATCTCATCGCCTCCGGCCATAGCGTCACCGGATTGGCTCGCTCCGAACGGGCTGCATCCCGCCTTCAGGATCTCGGCGCCACCCCGCTGCGGGGTTCGCTGGAAGACACCGGCAGTCTGCGGGCCGGGGCCCAGCAGGCGGACGGCGTCATCCACATGGCCTTCGGAGGAGATTTCGCCGACCCTGAGGACCTGACCCGGCGGGATGTGACGGCGATCAAAGCCCTGGGCGAGGCTTTGGCCGGCTCGGGCAAGCCGTTCGTGACCACCTCCGGCACGCTGGTGATGGCCACCGGCCGGGTCAGCAGCGAGCAGGACGCACCTGACGCGAATTCCATTGCCCACTTCCGGATCCCGGGAGAGCAGGCCTGCTTGTCCTTCGCGGATCACGGCGTCCGCTCCAGTGTGGTGCGGCTTGCGCCCACCGTGCATGGCCCGGGGGACTACGGCTTCATCCCCATGCTGATCGCGGCGGCCCGCAAGCACGGTGTGTCGGCGTACGCCGGAAACGGTGCCAACCGTTGGCCGGCGATTCACCGATTGGACGCGGCCACCCTGTTCCGGCTCGCGCTGGAGAAGGCCCCCGCCGGGAGCGCCCTGCATGGCGCCGGAGAGGGCGCGGTCACTCTCGAGACCATCGCCTATCAGGTCGGACACGCGCTCCAGCTTCCGACGGCGTCCCTGGACGGCCAGGAGGCCATCCAGCATTTCGGTAGTCCGTTCTTCGCCCGGCTTTTCGCAACCGACGCTCCGGTATCGAGCGCGCATACCCGCCAGATGCTGGGCTGGACACCGAGGCATCGAACCTTGCTGCAGGACATGAGTGAAGGCGACTATTTCACGCTGGCCGCCGCTTGATCGCAGGCCCGGCCCGTTGCTCGATTTCAAGAACTGATGGAGAGAACTGATGACTGATTCGACGGCGGAAACGATGCGCACGGTGCGTTTTTCGCAATACGGTGAACCGGCCGACGTCCTGAGGATGGAGACGGTGCCGGTGCCTGATCCAGGTCCCGGACGGGTCCGGGTGATCATGCAGGCATGTGGCCTTGCGCCCGCCGATTGGGCGTTGTGCCGGGGCCTGTTCGCCGGCGAGTTGCCACGCGGAGTGGGGTGCGACGTCTGCGGCATGATTGACGCGATCGGTGACGGCGTCACCGGGGTCGCCGCCGGTGATCTGGTGTTCGGGACGGCCGACTGGGCGAACTGCTCATCGGCGGGCGCCTCTGATCGGGCGGTGATGAACCGGTGGTTCCCCGTCCCGGCGGGACTGGATCCGGTGCAGGCGGCTGCCCTGCCCATGACCGTGGACACGGCTTACGGGCATCTGAATGCCCTGGGATTCGATCCGGGCAAAACTCTTCTGATTCATGGCGCGGGCAGCACGATCGGGTTCGCCGCGGTGCAGATCGCGCTCGAAAAGGGCATGCGGGTCATCGCTACCGCGGGCCACACCTACGCACCGAGACTGCGCGACCTTGGGGCCCGAGTGACCCCGTACGGGGAAGGCATGGTGCAGAGGGTGATCGAGCTGAACAACGGGCCGGTCGACCTGGTGCTCGATACCGCGCCCATTGGTGGTTCGCTGCCTGACCTCGTGCTCATCGCTGGCGGCGACCCCAAGCGGGTCCTGACGATCTCCGACTTCGCCGCGGCAGCCGAGCTTGGTGTCCGCGACTCGTTTCACGAAGAGTTGAGCTCACGGGTCGAGGTGCTGCCGGAGTACGGACAGCTCGCCGCGGACGGAAAGTTCAGCGTGCCGATCGCCGGGACGTTTCCGCTCGAGGAGTGGAGATCGGCCGTGCAGATCAGCCAGAGCGGACATGCCCGCGGCAAGCTGATTCTCGTGCCCGGAGACGTCAAGGTCAGCTAGGCCGGGCGCCGGGCAGACCTTCAACCTACGGCCCTAACGGCGGGCGACGACCAGGATCCGGTTGTTGGCCTGGCGCTGAGAAGCGTTGCCGCCAGTCAGGGCTGGGCGGCTGCCGCCATAGCCGGCCGCCTTCAGGGTGGCCTTGACGCCGTCCGCGCGCAGTGCCTGGCAGACCGCGGCGGCTCGCTGACGGCTGATCGACCGCGCCGTCGCCAGTGACTGGCCGAAGTCTGAATAGCTCTCGCAGACAACCACTTTGGCGCCCTGAAGCTTATGTGCCGCCGCCGCTATCTGCCGCCGGCCGGAAACGGTCAGCGTAACGCCATGCCCCCCGAACAGCTTGTCGTCAGTCATCGCCGCGCCATAGCCTGCCTGAATCACGCTGCTCAGGATCGTGGACAACGACTCGATCGGCGCCCCGCTGGCGGCGTGGGTGCTGGCCAGCGTGCGTACCAGCCGGCCGCCGCTGTGCGGATGCCTGGGTACGGCCGGAAGGTGCTGGGGATTGCGGGCGCCGATCAGTGGAACCGTGATCCGGGCGGCTGCCACCTTGCCCGCCCCCGCCGTGGTCACCGGCCGGACCGAGAGCGCGTAGTAGCCGCTGGGCAGACCCGGCACCTTGGTCAGCAGGTTCCCATTCGCTTTCCCCCGCAACGCCTTCCAGGTGGATCCGCCATTGGCCGACCACTCCCAGCGGGTCACTCCGGACTGGGTCCTGGCGGTCAGGGTGATACCGCTGGTCCGCACCTTGGCCGTCACCTTCGTCGCCGCGGCCGTACCAGACGGAGCGACGTACGGCGTCACCAGCTGCACCCGGGCATCGACGGACCCGTGCCGCATCAGCACGGCATAGGTTCGCCCGTTGGTCAGGCCGCTGAGCCGGGTCTGTAGCTGGCCCCCGGCCGGCTGGCGCGCACTGGCCACGACCGAAGCGCCGCTCACCCGGGACAGGCTGATCGGCGTCCAGCTGGCTCCGCCGTCCAGGCTCACCGTCCAGCCGGTCGACGGCAGGCCGAGGGCCGTGATCCGCAGCAGCGCACCAGTATTGGCCGGGACAGCGGTGAAACCATAGCCAGAGCTGGAAACGACGGGCAACGAGCCGGACGACGCCGATGTGGCGACACCGGAACCGGCAGCTCCCACGCCGTCCGCGTCCACGCCCCGGACCAGTACCGGATAGGTCTGGCCGCTGGTCAGCCCGGTCACGGTTCCGGTCAGTGCGCCGGTACCGGCGCCGGTCACGGTCAGGTTCTGCCAGGTCAGGCCCCCATTGATCGACGTCTGCCAGGTCACGCCGGTGGACGAGGACGGCGTGAACGACACTTGGGCGCTGGTGCCGGTCGGCGCCACGGTCAGGCCGATCGGCGCTGCCGGGCCGGGCAGGGTCCCGTTCGCGGCGGGCACGGTGACAGTGGACGAGACCGGGTTGCCATTGTTCTGGCCATTGCCCGAGCCGGTGACACTGCGCACGGCCACGTTGTAGGTCTGGCCGTAGGTCAGCCCGCTGATCGAACCGGTCAGAGTGCTGGAACCAGTGGTGGTCAGGGTCCGCCAGGGTCCGCCGTTCACGCTGTACTGCCAGCCGGTCACGCTCCCACCCGGGTTCGGGAAGGCCACCGTCACCCCGGTGCCGCTCGGCACCACGCCCAGCTGGGACGGCGGTACTGGTCCAGGGTTAGGGGTGGGTGTCGGTGTCGGTGTCGCTGCCGCGCAGTCGCCGCAGGTGGTGCCAGGTGGC
>CAXUFS010000020.1:0-19532 GCA_964250315.1 uncultured Kineosporia sp.
GGCCCGCCTGTCGCCCGACCGACTGCACCTCTTCGGGATCCGCTCGGTCGACCGAGCCGGTTCCGAGGCTCCCGCTCTGCCCCGTCGCCGACGTGGCGGGAGCAACGGGCTACCGCCGCAGGCTTCCGCTCCGCCCGCGGCGGATGATCTGTTCATCCCCTCCACCCCGGCTGAAGCAGCCACCGAGGGCGACGGGCGGGGTACCGCTTCCGAGCTGGGCCGGAGCCGGACCTTTCCGACGTCCGGGCTGCGTCGTCCAGCGCCGCCAGAAACCACCCCGACCGGGATTTCCCCCGCCGGTGCGCAATCCGGTCCCAGCACTCCCGCGGCCCGGCCGATATCGTCGGTGCCGATGCCGTCGCGACCGCCAGCGGATTCGCAGCCGATGGCCACCGACCCGCCCGCTGAGCCAGATGGGGCCGCTTTCCCCGGCAACGGCCTGCCCAGGCGGCCGGCCCGGGGTAAGACCGGTGCGGCTGGCCCGGCCCAGAACGGCACCGGCCGTGCGGAGGAACAAAGAGCGCAGGATTCGGGCCAGCAATCGGACCAGACGCCTGCGGCCGGCATCAAGGGGCTACGGGGCCTGAGTGCACCGATCAGTCCAGACCCGGCTGTCTCTGCAGCCGGCCTGCCCGTCGCTCACGACCCCCTGACCGCGCCGCCGGGTGAATTCAGGGGCCAGCCCAACCCGGCCCCATCCGCCAGCGTGCTGGGGACGGGCGCTGCGCCCGCTGCCTGGGACGCCGCTCTGCCCACTGAACTGGCCGCCCGGGCCGCGGCCGAGGCGGCCTACAAGCCGATGAACCCGGATGCGCCGATGATCGGCGAAGATGCTCCGCTGAGCATCCACGATCCGACCCCGATCTTCGATCAGATCTCGGTCTGGTTCACCGCCGAGCCGACCGGCAGTATTCCCGCCATCAGCCCGCAGACCAGCCATGCGGCGGCCCAGGATGTGATCGACCTGCGCGACAGCGAACTGTCCGCCGAGCGGCAGCCGTCGTCCCGCTGGTCCTCCCTGGGCGACCAGCGCTGGCTGGCCACCAACGCCCGGGCCGCCGCAGCTCCCGATACTGAAGGTGTGACCGAGACCGGCCTGCCACTGCGCCGGCCTGGCGCGAATCTGCTGCCGTCAGCCAGTTCCGCTGCACCGCCAGTGCAGCCGGGACGGGCTGCGGGCACCAGCCCGGCCGAGGCCGGCCACCCTGATGCGACGGTCCCGTCGAAGGAGAACCCGGCCGACGCGGATCTGGTCCGCGGCCGGCTCGGCAGTTACCAGCGCGGGCTGGCCAACGCCCGGAAGGCACGAGCCCAGCCGGCCCCGGAGCCAGCGTTCGACCCGGTCGGAGCGAGCCTGTTCACCGCGAACAGCGACGGCAGCGACGACGCTGGACGCAACGACGAGCAGGGAGCTGACCAGTGAGCACCGGAACTGGAACCGACGTCGCCTGGCTGGTGGACGGATTCGCGCAGCGGGTTCCCGGCGTGGCCCACGCGGCCGTGGTTTCGGCGGATGGCCTGCTGGTGGCCAGTTCGGCCGGGCTGCCCAGAGACCGGGCCGACCAGCTGTCTGCGGTCGCGTCCGGTCTGGGCAGTCTCACCAACGGCGCGGCGATGTGCTTCTCGGCCGGTGCCGTGGTGCAGACGGTGGTCGAGATGCAGGGCGGGTTCCTGCTGCTGATGGCCATCTCGGACGGATCGTGGCTGGCCGTGCTGGCCGCCCCGACGTCCGACATCGGGCTGGTCGGATACGAGATGACCCTGCTGGTGGATCGCGTTGGGCAACACCTGTCGCCGGAGCTGCGCCAGACCGGCGCGGGCATTCAGCGGCAGGGCACGTGATCATCAGCCATGAACGACTTCGCCGCACCCAACGACCGCGGGGAGCAGTCCGCCTCGATGGTGCGACCCTACGCCCGCACCGGTGGCCGGACCCGGCCGGTGCACGATCTGGATCTGGAGGCGCTGGTCGTGACGACCGTGGACGCCCTGGATCCCAGTGTCGGGGACCTGTTGTCACCCGAGCACGCCACCGTGATCGAACTGTGTGAAGGAACGGTGTCCGTCGCCGAGATCGCCGCTCGCCTGCACACCCCGCTCGGGGTGGCCCGGGTGATCATCGCGGACATGGTGGACCTTGGACTGGTTGAAGTGCTCGGTACCGCCACGACATCTGGGGACGAACGAGATCCAGCGTTTTTGAGGAGGGTGCTCAGTGGCCTTCAACGGCTCTGAGAACCGGCCCACCCGATCGACCAAGATCGTGGTATCGGGTGGTTTCGGATCGGGCAAGACCACTTTCGTGGGCGCGGTGTCGGAGATCATGCCGCTGCGCACGGAAGCGGTCATGACCTCGGCCAGCGTCGGTGTGGACGACCTGTCGGCGACGCCGAACAAGACCACCACCACCGTGGCGATGGACTTCGGCCGGATCAGCATCGACCAGGAACTGGTGCTGTATCTGTTCGGTTCGCCCGGGCAGAATCGGTTCTGGTTCATGTGGGACGACTTGGTCCGGGGGGCCATCGGCGCGGTCGTCCTGGTCGACACCCGCCGACTGGAGGACTGTTTCGGCCCGATCGACTTCTTCGAAGCCCGCAACCTGCCATTCGTGGTCGCTATCAACGCTTTTGATGGTTTGCTCCGGCATCGGCCCGAGGACGTCCGGGAAGCCTTGCAGCTGGGGGAAGAGGTGCCGGTGCTGGTCTGCGATGCCCGGGAGCGCGAATCCGCCAAGCAGACCCTGATTTCGGTGGTTGAACACGCCCTGGCCACCTGGAGCCGGGTGTAGGTGGCCCTGATCCCGGCTTCGAGGTTGACAGGGCCTCAGGGCGGCCGGAGCATGCCCGTAGACACGAGATGCCTGATCTGGGGCAGCAATTCGGTCTGCAGCTGAGCTTCGTCCGTCTCCAGCAGGACGGCGAGAGCCCCGATCACCTGGCCCGTGGTGAGGTCGCCCGAACATGCCCCGGCGAACCCGGCCAGCGCCGTCGATGCCCGGATCGTGCGGCCGCCGCCCCCGCCCTGGCGAAGCAGAATCACCGAGGGATGTTCGGCTCCGGGCAGATGGTGGCGCTCGTCGGTGACATCACCGGCAACCTGGAAGGCGGTGCGCAGAAGGGCCTGGTCATCGTGCCGGACCAGCCAGTCGTGAGCCAGAAGTTCGGTCAGTAACTCGTTTCCGCGCAGCGGAGCGCCGCCCCGGCGTTCCTCCAGGCGCCGCAGGGTGGGCGGTCCGGATTCCGGCCGGCGCAGGATGATCAAGCCGAACCCGATGCCGTCGACCTGGCGGGAGGCGAAATCGTCGAGCCAGGCCTGATAGAGCCCGGGCGCTTGGGGACCGAACTGCTGGCCGCCGTCCCGGATCCAGGTCTCGGCGTACTCAGCCGGATCCTGCACCTCACGCTGGATCACCCAAGCGTCAAGCCGACTGGCCTCATCCAGCCACTGGGCGACCCTCGTCGTCCAGTCCTGGCCGCGGCGGATCTCCCAGTTGCCCAGAATCTGCGCCACGCCGCCGGTTTCGAGAACATCCCCGGCACTGGTGACGATCTGCTGGACGGCGGAGTCACCGACCAGCCCAGCATCCCGGTATTCGTAACCGGGCTGGCTCAGCCCGCGCGGCGTGATCACGAACGGCGGGTTACTGACCACCAGGTCGAACCGGCGCCCACGGACTGGCTCAAACATGTTGCCCAGCAATGCTTCGAAGTCGGCGCCGGGAAGTGATGGCTGATTCAGGGCCCAGTTCAACCGGGCCATCGCCAGCGCTCGAACCGAAATGTCGCTACCGGCAACAGTTGTCGCATGGCGGGCTGCGTGCAGGGCCTGGATCCCGCAGCCGGTGCCCAGGTCGAGTACCGATCGGACCCGGCGGCGGATGGTGGCCTGAACCAGGGTGACCGATGCGCCGCCCACGCCGAGCACGTGATCGGGGGGAAGGGGTTGGCCGGTGGCCAGTTCGTCGGGGTCGGAGATGATCCACCAGTCATGGGTGCCGTCGTCGTCCCCGGCGGCGTAGGGCCTCAGGTCGACCAGAGCCCGAACCGGGTCGCTCGCGCTGTTACCGGCCGCGGCAACGAGTTTCAGTCGTTCGGCGCCGTCCACTCCGAGCTGGGGCAGCGCCCGGGCCAATGCCCCCCGGGAAACCGGCAGGCCCAGCATGAAGGTGCCGATCAAGGTAGCCAGCGGATCGGATGATCGCTGAACGACGCGCTGGGCCGGCAGCGGTTGTTCTCGCCCCAGCGCCCGCTGCGCCATCGGCCCCAGCAGCCGCTCGGCGGCATCCACGGTGAAGCCGGTCAGATCCTGCCGGAGCAGCCCAGTCAGCTGACGCAGGTCGGGCGGGATCGCGGTCAAGCGGTCAGAATATCGGTCCGCAGCGACCTGATCCGCCGCTGAACGGCTAGACCGGGGAGCTGGCCGAGTTGCGTTCTGAGGAATCAGGATCCGGCGATGCGGCCGGGTCACTGGCGGCCGTCACCGCAACCGGGTCGCCGGTCGCGTCGTCGCCGTAGTTGGTCACCCGGCGCTTGGTCACCGCCAGGGCAGCGACGATCACAATCACCGCGACAGCGGTGATGCCATAGCGCAGCGCATTGTTCTTGTCCTCACCGATGCTGAGCTGCACGATGGCCGGCGCGATCAGCACCGCTACCAGATTCATCACCTTGATCAGCGGGTTGATCGCTGGACCGGCGGTGTCCTTGAACGGATCGCCTACGGTGTCACCGATGATGGTCGCGGCATGGGCGTCGGAGCCCTTGCCGCCGTGACGGCCATCTTCCACGATCTTCTTGGCGTTGTCCCAGGCGCCACCGGAGTTGGCCAGGAACACGGCCATCAGCACGCCGGAACCGATCGCTCCGGCCAGATATCCGGCCAGCGGGCCGATACCCAGGCCGAATCCGACCGCGACCGGAGCCATTGCGGCCAGCAGACCGGGCGTGGCCAGCTCGCGCAGTGAGTCCCGGGTGCAGATGTCGACGACCCGGCCGTATTCGGGCTTCTGGGTGCCGTCCATGATGCCGGGATAGGTGCGGAACTGGCGGCGCACTTCGAGCACGATCGCGCCCGCCGCCCGGGTCACCGCACTGATGGCCAGGCCGGAGAACATGAACACTACGGCCGCACCGAGGATCAGCCCGATCAGCACGTTCGGGTTGGTGACCGCGGTGACGAAGGCCACCGGCACGTCGGCCACGGTGGCGAACCCGGCCTGTGCCTTCTGCCAGGCGTCGGTGCTGCTCCAGGCCTCGTTGTAGGAGCCGAACAAGGCGGTCGCGGCGAGCACAGCGGTAGCGATCGCGATGCCCTTGGTGATCGCCTTGGTGGTGTTGCCGACCGCGTCCAGCTCGGTCAGGATCTGCGCGCCCTCGCCGTCGACGTCGCCGGACATCTCGGCGATGCCCTGAGCGTTGTCGCTGACCGGGCCGAAGGTGTCCATCGCCACGATCACCCCGACGGTGGTGAGCAGGCCACAGCCGGCCAGCGCGATCAGGAACAGGGACAGGGTGATCGAGACGCCGCCCAGGGTGAAGGCCAGGAAGACCGCACCGGCGATCACGAGTGCGGTGTAGACGGAGGATTCGAAGCCGAGCCCGATCCCGGACAGCACCACGGTGGCCGCGCCGGTAAGCGAGGTCTTGGCGACGTCTGAGGTCGGGCGCTTGTCGGTGCCGGTGTAGTAGCCGGTGAGCCACAGGATGACGCCGGCCAGCACAATGCCGACCCACACGGCGCCCAGCGCGATCACCCGCGGGTCGCCCTGCAGATTGGCCGCAGCCAGGCTGCTATTGGTCAGCTCAGCGAAGTTGGAGGGCAGGTAAATGAAGGCGGCGATCGCGCAGAGGACGGCGGAGATCACTGCGGAGATGTAGAAGCCACGGTTGATGGCGACCAGGCCGTTCTCCCCCGGCCGGACCCGGGTGACCAGCACCCCTATCACGGCGGTGACGGCACCGATGGCCGGCACGATCAGGGGGAAGACCAGGCCATCGTCGCCGAAGGCGATCTTGCCCAGAATCAGGGCGGCGACCAGGGTGACGGCGTAGGACTCGAACAGGTCAGCCGCCATGCCAGCGCAGTCACCGACGTTGTCGCCCACGTTGTCAGCGATGGTGGCGGCGTTGCGGGGATCGTCCTCCGGGATGCCCTGCTCGACCTTGCCGACCAGGTCGGCTCCCACATCGGCGGCCTTGGTGAAGATCCCGCCGCCAACCCGCATGAACATCGCCAGCAGGGCGGCACCGAAGCCGAAGCCTTCGAGCACGGACGGCGCGTCGCCCTTGTAGACCAGGACGACGAAGGAGGCTCCGAGCAGGCCGAGGCCGACCACGCCCATGCCGACCACCCCGCCGGTGCGGAAGGCGATCCGCATGCCCTCGTCCCGATCACCGTCACGGGCTGCCTCAGCCACCCGGACATTCGCTCGCACAGCCAGCCACATGCCCAGATAGCCGATGGTGGCGGAGAAGATGGCGCCGATGATGAAGAAGATGCTGCGGCCGATCCGGACCTCGCCGCTGCCAGGCAGCAGCAGAAGGAGCACGCAGACCAGGACGGCGAACACGCCCAGGGTGCGGAACTGCCGGTTCAGGTAGGCCGCGGCGCCCTCCTGGACCGCGGCGGCGATCTCCTTCATGCTCTGGGTGCCCTCGGAGGCGCTCAGGACCTGGCGGCGGAAGACGAAGGCGATGCCCAGCGCCAGCAGCGCGATCACCAGGACCACGATGACGAGCGTTTGGTTTTTGCCGGCCAGGTCCACACCGGTGGCGGTGGCAGCAAGGGGAAGCCTCAGCATCCGTCCTCCTCGACGTCCGCCCGAGTCACCGGCCGGGAACCGCAATGTCGCGCCGCGACGACGGCGGAACGCGCGGCACACGTGCACCCGGCGAATCACGAGCATGGATGGACCGAGCGTATCCGCCGGTCCCAACTTCGCGGAGTCTACGGAACGTAATGACCACAACCAAATGCTCCCCTGTTGTGGAACACATCACGCACAGCAGCCCGCCGACTCCGGACACGTAGCGCGATGAACGGCGCTCGCAGCTGTATCCCGAGCCCCATCCGACGTTGCCCCCAACCAGGTGGGTCTGCTTAGGGCGCATCCGGTTTGGAGCTCACGGCCACCACTCCAGCCGGACCAGGCCACCCGGGCCGCAAGGTCCGTCGAGCACCTCGACAGCGTCAGCCAGGCCCTGCAGCAGGGCGAAGACGAAGGGGTCTTCAGCGGCCGCCGGTATGCCGGCATTGGCTTTCGGAGATCCCTGACCCGGCTGACCGGATTCTGGTTTCCGAAGGTGAGGCCAATTGGCATCGTTGTCTTTGGCTAACGGTTCCTGGTCGCCTGGCTCGCCGTCCTGGGGCCGGCCACCGTCACCGCACCAGTCGCTGACTTCGACCGTGAGTCCGTGGCTGGTGGCGTTCACGCTCAGCAATACCGAGTGGGTGATGCCTGAGGCCAAACATCGATGCAGCGCGCGGGTGCAGGCCTCTCCCACCGCCACCCGCAGTTCATCGAGCCGGACGTTGTCCAGCCCGAACCGGCGGGCAGCGGCCACGGCGACCAATCGAGCTGTGCGCACGTGTCCCGCCGTGGGCGGGAAACGAAGCTCGACGGCAGCCACCGATGCCCCTACGCCAGACCTCCGGCGTTCTCCTCGCCGGAATCGGGTTGATGCCCCTTCGGCTCGGGACCGGAATGGGGTTCACCGCTGCTAACTGGTCCGCTCACCCCCGGCAGGTTGGCCGCGGCAGGTTGGTCCGTCGCGGTCAGAGCGTCCTGGAGAGAGGCGTAGATCGGAAACACCTTGGTCAGCCCGGTGATTCTGAATACCTTGATGATCTTTTCCTGATCACACACCAGGCGCAGCGTGCCGTGATGGGAACGAGTTCGTTTCAACCCGCCGACCAGTACCCCGAGACCGGTCGAGTCCAGGAAATCGACGCCAGCCATGTCAACGACGAGGTCGTACTCGCCGCGCGCCACAAGGTCGTTCAGGCGTTCCCGCAGGGTTGGCGCCGTATACACGTCGATCTCGCCGGACACGCTGATGACGGTGCGAGCTCCCTCGCGCCGGCTCATCACGTTCAGCTCCATGGCCCTGCCTCCAAGCACCTGCTCACACGCACACTTTGGGTGCATTCAATCACCGAATGGTCACCGGAACAGACCATTGCACACACCCGGCGTCACCGAGTTCCCTGCGCTGGCAGGCCTATGGCGAGCCAAGACTGCCCGCGCGGGCCCGCCAGCCGCCGCGGGCGACCGCAACGCTGGCCTGGACGACCACGGAGCCGTCGGTACTGGGAACGCAGTGATCAAGACGGGCGCTATTGGCCAATGCCACCCGCGCGGCAACTCCGCATGCCGCCGACTGGTTCCTGTCCATACCGAACCGGCCAGGCGGCAAGCCTCCAAAGCTGTCAGCGGCCGGAGTTCCAGCCTGTTCGGCCGAAAGCGCACTGGCTCCGGCCAAAGCCCCGAGATCCGCAGCGGCCTGTGCCCGGTGGCGAGCCACCATCACCTGACCCAAGAGTCCGCTCATGGCGATCATGAACAAACCGGCACCGGCGACGCCCAGTACCAGAACGGTCCCGGCGCCCTTTTCGCCTTGGCCGCGTGCCCGCTTCATGACCCTCCGTTCAGCGAGCTTTCCAAGACCGATGTGACCGAAGCAGTAACCGTCAGTGCGGTGATAGGGACCGCCAGGTGGACTGGCGCCCGAACCGACACCGTCGCCGTCGTTGAGCCAGCTCTGAGGTTCACGCTGGCTCGGCCGGGTGCCGCGGCCCGAGCCGCCGACAGGACGGCAGCAGCTGACTCACCGCGGGCAGCCAGTCGTGCCCCGGTGCTGGCGGCGTCGATGCATCGAATCTGCGAGACCACGGCCGTCCCCGCGGTCAGGATCCAGGCCAGGAGCAGCACCACGCCTGGGAACAGAATCGCCAACTCGGCGGTGGCTGAGCCTCGGTCGCGCATCAGCCGATGCTCAGTGCGCGTTTGATGACTCCGGTGAGCAGATTGGCGGCAGCACCACTTCGCAACAAGGCGAGCAGCACTCCAGCGAAGCTGCAGGCGGCCAAGGTAGCAATTGCGTACTCCGCGGTCGCGGTGCCCGTCTCGGCCATCAGCCGCGGCACGCCCGCACCGCGGACACGCACCTTCAGCTGGCTGACCAGGCGCCCATCGCCCACAGCCTGGCGGCGACCAGCCTTCAGCACTGCCAGCAGCCCCGGCCACCCCACTTCAGTACTCGAATTCCATTGCTCAACAAAGAATTTGATCCACACGTCATGCTCCCCCGTTCCGCCGGTTCCCGGCTCGATGCCCGCCCCTGCGGCGGTTCTCCAAACCTGCCTGGATCGGTCTCGTCATGGAGCCGCCGGGTCCGATCTGTGGATAAGAAACCGGTCGTGCACCCTGTGGATCGTTCGACGGCCTGCGAACTACGCTGACTCGATGGACGGCCGTACATTCGAATTCAGTTGCGCCCCATCGCTACTGACCCTGTTCCGGATGCTCGGGATGGGTTCCGGCCGTGCTTCCATCGTCCTGGAACCGCTCAGCCTGTGAATCCGCCTGGGCTGGGCCTTCTCGGCCACGGTTCCGCGAACATCGATCAGCAGCGCAGTTCCTGCCAATAACCGGGTGCTCGGCTGGGGCGTGCATGGCTGGCGAGGAAATAGGCTGGTCAACGGCTCCTCGTCCGGCCTGGTTCAGCTCATTCTCGATCCACCGGTCCCGGCCCGGCTGATGACTCTTTTTCCGCTCCGACGCCGGCTTCAGCCCAGCCTGGCCGAGCGCCGGCTTTTCCTGGAGGCGCTGTCACCGTAACCATGAATCTGGTCAACGCTGAAGTGCGCCACCCGCTCCCGGCCCGGGAATGAACTGAGCACAGCCTCAAAAGACCTGCTACGCAGTGATGATGGGACCAACGAGAGAGATCCGGGCGGTCAGCCGTGGAACAGGGCGATGACCACGGGAGCAACGCCCAGCAGGACGAATGCGGGCAACAGGCACAGCCCTGCAGGCACGACCATCAGAACTTCGAGCCGCCGGATGGTCGCCCTGACCCGGATGGCCCGCCGCACACGGTCTCGAGCCGCGGCCGCCCGGAGCAGATCGGCTGGCGGCAGGCCGGATCGAGCGGCCAATGACAGCGCACTTCTGATCGTGGCGAAGGCAGCGGACCCCGGTTCGGCTCCTCCGCGGGCCGATTCGTTCGGGCCCGGATGGGTGGCCTCCGATGGCAGCCCGGCTGCGATATCGACGGCGAGCCGGTCCAGTTCTGCGCTGTTCTGCCCGGCGGTTTCCAGTGCTTGAGCCAGGGCCAGCACAGCCGAGTACGGCGGCGCGCCCGAGGCGAGCACGGCCGCGAGCAGATCAAGGGTCAGCGCAGCTGGCAACCAGCTGGCCGCTGCAGGCGACATCTCCGTAGCCAGCACAGCCGAACGCTGATCCCTTCCCGGCTCGGGCCCGGCCACCCGAGCTAGTCTTCGGCCGGGGCGCCCGTGCGGGCTCATCTCCGGTCCTGAGCCGGGCGGCCGGGCGGCGCCGGACGCGAGCCGCTCTGCGGGTGAGCCAGGCGACGGCTGACACCGCGCTTCTGCCGCCCGATCTGAGTCTTCGCCAGCAGCCGGGCGATCCAGCGCCGGCCAACCAGCCAGAAGCCAGCCCCGGTGCACAAGCAGATCCGGCCCGGAGCGGTACCAGTCAGGACCGCGACGGTGTTGACCCCCATCAGCAGGCCCAGGCCACAGCCGGCCATCGGAAGCAGAGCGAGCACCAGCGCGGTGGCCCTGGGTCCAGCCATCGCCACCGCCATCTCACCAGCCTGCTCGAGTTCGGCGTCAATCCCGTGCACCAGGCCGTCGTAGACGGTGGCACTGGACGCGCCGGTGCGCTCGGTGACATCGGCCGTGATCATGAGCCAGCCCAGAGCAACAGCGCCTGGTCCGGCGACCTCCGCAGCGGCGATCCGCAAACCGGCTGCCGTGCTGCCACCAACGTCGAGCATTCCGGCCACTGTGCCGGCCGGGAAAGCGACTCCCGATCGTTCCTGCGCGATCAGATGCCAGATCCGCGCCGGAGGCAGGCCCGAACGGGACAGTGCGGCCAGCAATCCGGTGAGTTCAGCGGCGTCCTCCAGCGTCAGATTCGCTGACGGGGACCAGAACCGTTCCCGGACACTGGTTATCACTGTTCCACCCCACCGCGCTGATCAGGGCGGGGCGCTCCGCGACTGATCCCCTGCTCGATCCGCGCCTTCAGGAGTGGCCAGCCGGGCGCCCGGCGGCCGGCGGAAGCCGGGCTACCCAAATCATCGATCAGCGCCGGTCTGAGGACCACCTCGCCGCCGTCCAGGCCATCGACGGCCGCGATCTCCACCACCCGGCGCCCCGTGCGCGTTCGCTCGATGTGAATCACCGCATCCAGTGCTGCGGCCGCTTGCACGTTCACTGCACCGGGTGCCATGGACGCCAGCGCACCCAACGCCTGTAACCGGGCCGGGACGTCAGCCGCCGCGTTCGCGTGCACGGTTCCGCAGCCACCCTCGTGGCCCGTGTTCAGTGCGGCCAACAAATCGCGCACCTCGGGCCCGCGACACTCCCCCACCACAATCCGGTCCGGTCGCATCCGCAGCGCCTGCCGCACCAGGTCGGCCAGATCGACCGTGCCGGTGCCCTCGACGTTCGGCCGCCTCGCCTCCAGCCGAACGACGTGCCGGTGCTGCGGGTTCAGCTCGCCGACATCCTCCACCAGCACTATCCGCTCGTGGCTGGAAACCGACGACAGCATGGAAGCCAGCAAAGTGGTCTTGCCGGCCCCGGTACCCCCACTGATCAGAAAGCTGAGCCGCGCCTCGACCACTTCGGACAGCAGCCGGCCCCAGCCCGGCGGAAGCGTCCCCGCCCGCTCCAGCTCGGCCAGCCCCAGGGGCCGCCGGCGCAGGATCCGCAATGAGATCACCGTGCCCGACGGTGAAACCGGCGGCAGCACAGCGTGCAGCCGAAGTCCGGACGGCAGCCGGGCGTCGACCCAGGGACAGGCCTCGTCCAGCCGCCGCCCAGCTGAGGCCGCCAGCCGCACCGCCAACATCCGCACCTGCTCCTCGGAGGACAAGGCACAGTCGACCCGGATCAGCCCCTCACCCTGATCGACCCAGACGTCGTCGGGCCCATTCACCAGGATGTCGGTCAGCCCCGGCAGGCCCAGCAGGGGCTGCAGCGGTCCCAGCCGCCACAACTGGTCGGCGACCCGGCTGGTCAGCAGACTCAGATCCCGCGCTCCCAGCACCCGGCCAGCGTCAGCGGCAGCCTGGGCCACCAGCGCCCGTAGCCCGTCGGGATCCGGATCCGTTCCCGAGGCGGCCAGCGACTGCCGGACCCCATCGACCACTGCCGTCAGCACCAGCCCGAACTGGTCCCCTCCGTCCGCTCGGGCACCGCCTGTATCGGCTCGCAGGACCAGCCCAGCTTCAGCGCGCATGGCGCTCAGCCAGGTCTTCAAGGATGGCCCGGCAGGCCCGGGCCAAGGGCCCGCGAGTGCGCAGACCCGGAGGTTCACCCCGATCGAGGGCTGCGGCCAGCCCGGATTCGGCGCGCACCTGCGCCAGGATCGGCAGTCCGAGGGCCGCCGAGATGTCAGCGGCGGTCAGCCCGGTCGGTGCAGGTCCTCGGATCACCAGGCCGATCGCCTCAACACCGTTGTAGATCTGAATGGCCACCTTGGCCGCAGCGGATGCCGCGGACACTTCGGCCGGAACCACGATCAGCCCGAGGTCGACGAACCCGGCAAGGCCGGTGAGGGCATCCGGGCGTCGCGGGAGATCGAGAATAACCAGGTCGTACTCACTCAGCCCGGTCTTCAGCACCGCGGGGAGCGCCTGCGGCACCACCGGAACCGGGACGGCGTCGCGATTCCAGGCCAGGACGTGCACGCCGTCGATCACCGGCAGGCCTTTCGCCAGCGTGCCACCCGGAAGGGGCCCCCTGACCATCGCCAGGTCGGCCCAGCGCAGGCCGCCCGCGTCCTCTGCTCCCAGCACCAGATCGAGGCCGGGCCCGAGCGGATCACCGTCCACCAGCAGGCAACTGAACCCAGTTGCAACGGCCTGCCGGGCAAGCGCCGCAGACAGGACGCTGGCTCCTGCTCCACCCCGCGCGCCCGCGCAGGTGAGCAGCCGGCCGGCGGGTACTGATACGGCGGCGGTATGACGACGGGGCATCGGGTCGCGGCCAGCATCGGCTGGGAGCCGGGGCCGGCCAGCGGGACGGCGCGGCCCGGTGGCACCAGCGGGAAGTCCGGCGGTGGCGCCCACGAGGTGACGTGCGTCGTCATGCCGGCCAGCCTGCCCGCTGTCCCGGCCGGGCCGCCCGAGGGCGCTGAATCTGTGGACAACTCACGCGTCGTGCTGGTTGTGGATTGTTCGAATCAAAGGGCGCTGCCGGCAAAATGCGACGGCCTCCGCTGGGGGGGAGCGGAGGCCGTCTAGCCGGTCCGGCTCGGGGGGGAGGAGTCGGACCGTGCGGGCACGGCTTGGAAGCCGGCTACACCAGTTAATACCTGCGCGGCCGAACTCGCAACACAAACAGGCAGACCCGTCGGACGCCCCCCGGGCAGACCAGCGCCGGGTGATCCACCACAGCGTGAAATGGCCCACTCATCAATGCATCCGCTCGATGTTGATCATGTCAGCAAGGGCGCCTGGAACCGTGCGGTGGGTGGCGTCGCGCTTACTCGGTGCCGATCACATCCGGGCATCCGAACGAACCGGGCGAATGCTGAACCTGCGCTCCCCGGCCGCTGCCTATCCTGAAACCGTGATACGACCCGCGGGGCGCAGCGCTGCGTTCTTCGATCTGGACAAAACCGTGATCGCGACGTCGAGCACGCTGGCTTTCACCCGGTCGTTCTACGAAGGTGGCTTGCTCACCCGCCGGGCCATGCTGCGCTCGGCCTATGCTCATTTCTTCTATCAGAGCAATGGCGCCGACCACGATCAGATGGAACGGATGCGCGACTACCTGTCCAAGCTGAGCGAGGGCTGGGATGTCCAGCACGTCCGGGAGATCGTCGCGGACACCCTGACCGGACTAATCACGCCACAGGTCTACGAAGAGGCGACGGCCCTGATCGCCGAGCACCAGAAGGCCGGCCGAGACGTGATCATTGTCTCGGCCTCTGGCTCTGATGTGGTTGAGCCGATCGGGGCGATGCTGGGCGCGAACGGGGTGATCGCGACCCGGATGCGGATCGATGACCAGGGCCGCTACGCCGGTGAAATCGATTTCTATGCCTACGGCTCGAACAAGGCCAGTGCGATCAGAGAACTGGCCGAGCTGAGTGGTTACGACCTGGATTCCAGTTACGCCTACAGCGACTCGTTCACCGATCTGCCCATGCTGAGCGCGGTTGGCCATCCGGTCGCGGTCAACCCGGACAAGCCGCTGCGCAAGGAGGCATTGAGCCGTGGCTGGGAGGTCCTCGACTTCACTCGTCCGGTGACCCTCCGATCGCGGTTCGGCTCCCGCGCAACGTCGAATCCGGCCCACTCTGTCCTCGCCGCGGACGCGCAGATCCGTACCGAGAACGGGGAGGGCCGCCCGGCTCCGGCCCGTTCCGGTGATGGCGGCGAGGTCATCCACCGGGTTCCGGCTCAGGCCATGGCGGTAGCGATCGGAGCCGCGAGCGCAGCCACTGCGGCGACGGCGGGCATCGTCTGGTTCACCCGCCGCCGCCACGAGGACTGAATCACTGCCGAATCCCAGCGGTATCCGGCCTACTCGAGCGATCCGCCACCGGCCGCCACCGTACGAAGCAGTTCGGGCGGCGCGAACCGGGACCCGTAGCGATCAGCCAGCTGCTGGGCCCGGGCGGTGAAACCAGCCACCCCCGATTCGTACTGATTGATGAAACGCAGTACCCCTCCGGTCCAACTGGGAAAGCCGATGCCCAGCAGGGAGCCGACGTCGGCGTCGTTCACCGAACGGACCACACCCTCATCCAGGCATTTGACCGCCTCGATCGCCTCGATGAACAGCAGCCGCTCGGTCATGTCCTCGAATGGCACCTGGCCGGGCGCCTGGCGCCCGGGCGGAGCCGGAGGGCCAGCCATGAAGTGCTCGAACAGGCCGGGCCAGAGCCGGACTCGCTTGCCGTCCTGGTAGTCGTAGAAACCGGCACCGGCCGAGCGGCCCGAGCGGCCGAACTCATCGATCATCCGGTCGAAGATGGCATCGATCTCGTCCTGGTCCCAGTCAGCACCGGCGGCCAGCACCGCATCCCGGTTCTGGGCCCGGATGGTGCGGGGAAGGGTCAGGGTCAGGTCGTCCATCATGGCCAGCACCGGCGAGGGGTATCCGGCCTGCAGGCTGGCCTGTTCGATGCTGGCCGGGCTGAGCCCCTCGCCCAGCATGGCGATGGCCTCGTCGGTGAATGTGCCCATCACCCGGCTGGTGAAGAACCCACGGCCATCGTTGACCACGATCGGCGTCTTACCCAGCCGCTGCACCAGTGCCACCGCCCGGCGAAGTGCATCGTCCGAGGTCTCGCGACCCCGCACCACCTCCACCAGCGGCATCCGGTCGACCGGTGAAAAGAAGTGCAGGCCAAGCAGATCTGGTGTGCGTTCGATTCCTTCTGCCAGCTCGGAAATCGGCACGGCGGAGGTGCCGGTGACCAGCAGAGCATCCGGCGCGGCGAGCTTCTCGGCGTCGGCGAGCACCTGGCGCTTGAGCACTGGATCCTCGAACACGGTCTCGATCACCAGGTCCGAGCCGGACAGATCCGCGGGCTTCCCGGCCGGCTTGATCCGGGCCAGGACGGCGTCCCGCGCGCTGGCACTCATCCGCCCAGCCGCCACCTGCCCGGCCAGCATGCGCTGCGCGTACTCCAGCGCCCGTCCAGTCGCCGGTTCCGACGTGTCCTGCAGCGAAACGTCGATGCCCGCCCGGGCCAAGGCGTACGCGATCCCCGAGCCCATCACCCCGGTCCCCAGGATCGCGGCCCGGCGCACCGGTTTCACCGGGCCGAGAGGTTCCTGCTCCGAGCCGGGAGCAGCACCGGCGGAGGCCATGTCGTTCTTGCCGGTGGCGCGGCGGGCAAAGAACGCGGTGATCAGATTCTTCGCCACCGGCCCGGTGGCCAGATCCGCGAAGTATCGCGCCTCGATCCGCCCGGCGGTGACGATGTCGACCTGAGCCCCCTCCACGGCCGCGCTGAGAATGTGTTGCGGGGCAATGTACGGAGCGCCGTTGAGCTGGGCCGCCAGCCCGGCGGGGATCTCCGGAAGCATGGCCGCGAACTCGGGATTGGCCGGCGTACCACCAGGAATCGTGTAGCCCGGCCGGTCCCAGGGCTGCACCGGCTGCGGACGGGAGGCGATCCAGGTCCGGGCAGCCGAGACCACGTCGGCCTGGGTCTCGACCAGCTCGTCGATGATGCCCAGCTCCAGCGCCTCGGAGGGCCGGTAGGTCTGGCCCTGCAGCAGCAGCCGGGTGCCGGCTTCCACGATGCCGAGCAGGCGCACGGTCCGGACCACGCCGCCCGCACCTGGCATCAGTCCCAGCGTGACCTCAGGCAGACCGAACCGGGCGGCCGGATCGTTCACCGCGATCCGGCGGTGACAGGCCAGCGCGATCTCCAGTCCGCCGCCGACGGCCGAGCCGTTCAGCGCCGCAACCACGGGAACGCCCAGGGTTTCCAGCTGCCGCAGCTGATCCTTGATCTGCAGCATGGATTCGAAGAGCGCGGACGCATCGGCCGGGCTGGCGGCCAGCAGTTCGTCCAGATCCCCTCCCGCCGCGAACGTTGACTTCGCGGACGTGATGACGACGCCGGTGAGCAGCTTGCGGCGGCGCTGCAGATTCTCGATCACGGCCTGCATGGCCCGGGTGTAGGCCGCCCCCATGGTGTTGGCCGAGCGAGCCGGATTGTCCAGGGTGAGCAGGACGATGCCATCCTCGTCCTGCTCCCACCGGATTACACCGGTGACAACGCTTGCGGTCAGGTCATTTTCAGATATTGGCACGTCACACCCGTTCCACGATCGTCGCGATGCCCATGCCAGCGCCTGCACTCAGGGTGGCCAGGCCGTATCGGAGGTCACGGCGTTCCAGTTCGTCGATCAGCGTGCCGAGGATCATCCCGCCACTGGCTCCGAGCGGGTGACCCATCGCAATGGCGCCCCCGTTCACATTTACCTGCTCCATCGAGAACTTCATGTCATCAACAAATCTCAGTACGACAGCCGCGAATGCCTCGTTGATCTCGACCAGGTCGATGTCGCGCGGCTTGAGTCCGGCCTTGGCCAGCGCCTTTCGAGTGGCCGGTTCGGGACCGGTCAGCATGGCCACCGGGTCTGCGCCGCTCAGCGCGGCCGAGACCAGCCTGGCCCTGGGAGTGATGCCAGCTCGGCGGCCCGCTGCTTCGCTGCCGACCAGCACGAGCGATGCGCCGTCCACCACCGCGGCCGAATTACCAGTGGTGTGAACATGATCGATCCGCTCGACCCAGTGGTAACGCTGCAGGGCGACGGCATCGAAACCGGCCGCTCCAGCTGGGGCGAAAGCGGGCTTCAGGCCGGACAGGTTGCGCACGGTCAGTTCGGGCCGGATGGCCTCGTCGGCGTCCAGGATCACCAGTCCGTTACGGTCGTGCACGGGGACGATGGATCGGGCGAAATACCCATTGGACCAGGCCTTTGCGGCTCGCGACTGCGAGTGCTCGGCGTACAGATCGACATCATCCCGGGTCAGGCCATCCAGGGTCGCGATCAGATCGGCGGCCACCCCCTGCGGCAGGAAGCCGGTGGCCAGGTTGGTCTCCGGGTCCATCGACCAGGCGCCGCCATCGGCTCCGATAGGAACCCGCGACATCACCTCGACGCCGCCCGCCAGGACCAGATCCTCCCAGCCTGAACGCACCTTCCCGGCGGCGATGTTGACCGCATCCAGTCCGGATGCGCAGGATCGGTTCAGCTGCATCCCGGATACAGTGCCCGGCAGACCGGCCAATAGAGCGGCCGTCTTGGCGACATCGCCGCCCTGGTCCCCGGTCGGCGTGACCACCCCGAGCACCAGGTCATCGATCGCGGCCGGATCGAGAGCGGGGAATCGCTCCCACATCTCCCCGATCAGGCCGTTGACCAGCTGAACCGGCTTGACCTCCGCGAGCGAGCCGCTCGCCGAGCCGCGCCCTCTGGGTGTCCGAATGGCGTCGAAGACAAAGGCTTCGGTTCCCGCCATGCGTCCCTCCCCTCTCTGCCCCTTGGCGGGCGCGGAACCCGCCGGAAGGAAACCTGTCGATAGACGTTGATGGACCGTGCGGCGGGAACTCGCGCATCCATGCGGCGCACCGTGAGGGATCAGGTGGCATCGGAGTGTGCCAGGACCGTGATCCGGGCTCACTGTAGCTCGCGATCCGCAGCTATTCTGGGAGGCACGTGGCGTCCTTACGGAGGCACAGTGCGGATCGCCGGAGAGCCCACCGGCGGCGGGCCGAAGAGTCCCGCTGCGCCAGCCGGTGTGCTCCTTACCGTCCTGATCCTTGCCGCCGGACTTGTCATCGGATACGCCGGTCAGTCAACCGTGAGAATCGGTGCATCATCGCATGTTTCGGTCAGTGCAGGGGTGATCGGCAGTTCGGGGGGAGTCAGTGGCTCGCAGCCGGTCGGGGTCCGGCTCCAGGTCGGCGTGATCAATTCCGGAGACGCCCGCGTCCGTGTCGCCGGCACCTGGCGGAACACATCGGCCACAGCGGTGCAGGCCGTGACGCCCGCCCGGATCGACATTGCCGGGCACACGTCCGCCCAGCTCGACCTGGACGTCCAGTTGCAGTGCGATTCGCCGGGTGAGCTGACCCTGCCCGAGCTCCGGCTCGAACAGCCCAACGGTGAGGAGCGGGCGCTGCCGCTCTCCGGAGCGTCCGAACTGACCGAGGTGTGCATGCGCGGGGTGCCGTCCTGGCCACTGGTCGTCGAGTCCGCCCAGATCGTCCCCAGGCCGCAGACCCCGGCAGCGCCGGATCCGCGCGATCGGCTGGTGCTGGTGCTCGATTCACCCACTCGCCGGCGGATCGACTTGCTCGGGGTCAGTGCGGGCGGCGTGCCGCTGTCGTTCAGTGCGGACAGCACCGGCAAACGGACCGCCCCCGGGGGATCGGCAGTTCTCGGCGCGGGTGGCCACACCACAATCACCGTGACCGCCCCGGCTCAGTGCCCGCGGCAGTGGGCCATCTCCGGCCTGCCCAGTGCACTGAGAGCCGACCTGAGCGACGGTTCGGCGCCAGAGCTGCTGATCGGTGATGCGCTGACCTCCTGGCTGTTCGCCACCGCCTGCTCGCCCGGGGTTTCCCCGTGATCAGCCGTGAGTTCGATCTGGATGCACCTGCGGTGCCACCGTTCCCGGCCGCGCTGGATCGAGCCGCCGCGCCCGGCCCTGAACCTGCACCTCGCCGGGTCAGCCGCGGGATCGCGCTGGCAGCGATCGGCCTGGCCGGGGTCGCCATCGGCGCGGTGCTGGCG